>JAHEIB010000251.1 GCA_024639645.1 Deltaproteobacteria bacterium | reverse complement strand
CAGTCCACACCGATATAGTTCATCTGGGTATCTCCTTTCTGGGTAGGGATTGTTTCTATGGCTAAAAAACAATACCATTTATCATCCAGAGGGGGATACCCGTAGTTTCATAATCTCATTGTGCCCCCATCATGTTTGCCAAGATTATGTTATCAACTGTGCATCCGTATAAAATCGGCACCATGAAAAATCTATACAGTGTACACCCTATCACATGTCTGTATTTTGTCAGACCAACTTGTGTCATGTTTTGAAAATCGAAAGATTGAGTCTCTGTCAATGCATATAAAGAGATCGAAAGTTTTCCTTTCCCCGAATTTACTCCCCGGTACGATATGCAAGCCGCCTGTTGCCAAATTTGATACCCGTCTTAGGTTATATTAGCTGTCAAAAAAACGTTCCGTTATGCGAACGTTTTTTCTATAGCCACTTATACCGCCTTTCCGTATTTCGGAATCTATTTTTATAAAGCAGTATAAAGCCTGTCATGATTGAAGGCGCGGCATTATCTTCCCGGTTTCTTTTCTGAATAGAAACCAAGCCATATAAACTGAAAAGTTTGGGCGTTCTCATAAATCACATATCAAGAAGTATGTGAAACAAAAATTCACTGACTTTTCTGCTCACTCTTTGCTTAGAAATGGAGGGCCATTTAAATGTCCAATATTCGTAAAATCCGCAAAGTATTTAAAAGTAAACCGACGGTCGAAGGTGCCGGTGTGCACTTGAAAAGGGTTTTTGGATTCAGTGAAGTGCCCCTGTTCGATCCTTTTCTGCTTCTCGATGATTTTGGTTCCAATAATCCTGACCACTATATCAAGGGGTTCCCATGGCATCCTCATCGCGGAATCGAAACAATCACCTATGTATTGAACGGTGAAGTCGATCATGGTGACAGCCTGGGGAATAAGGGAACTATTAACGCAGGGGATGTTCAGTGGATGACTGCCGGCAGTGGGATCATCCACCAGGAAATGCCCAAAGGTGATGGGGATAAAATACTGCACGGCTTTCAACTGTGGGCCAATCTGCCATCTGCAGAAAAAATGATGGCCCCGCGATATCGTGACATTGCCAGCGAACAAGTACCAGAAGTCAAACTTGCTGGTGACACGACGGTCAAAATCATTTCCGGTGAAGTCGCCGGCGTTCAGGGCCCGGTAAAAGATATCGTCATCGAGCCTGAATATATCGATGTCACGGTTTCCGAAAATTCAGAATTCAGGCATCCCACTCAACACGATCATACTGTCTTCGCATACATCATCGAAGGCCGTGGATTGTTCTGCCAAGAAATCGATCCATTTACATACGATGTCGAAGGCAGAAATTATTTTGATTTTGAGCGTGAGCCAACTTTAAGCTCCGGAACGATTGTGCTTTTCGATCACGGAGACGAGATAATAATCTCAACCGAGAAGCAAAGTGTGAGATTCCTCCTGATTTCCGGCAAACCAATTGGCGAGCCCATCGCCTGGCATGGCCCCATCGTCATGAATACCAATCAGGAATTACAAATCGCTTTCGATGAGTACAAGTAGGGAACTTTTCTTAAACATCGAGGCTGAACACCCTCTATTGCACTGCCGGGCGTCTCGTAAAAAAATAAACCTTTTTGTTCGTTAAATGCGACCGGTCAACGGCAGGGGCCACATTTTACATACTGAAATTAATAGACTCACTTGCAAAGATTGGCACGATAGATCGGTGGGGTAAAATGGCCCGACCAACTTCTCACTCGACTCTTTGTGTTTTGGTGACATTGACAATAGCATTATCCGCGATCACAGCCATGGCCACCAATCTGGTCGTTTGCGACGCCGGGTGCGGCATTGTTCCTGCGGCAATGTTTTCGGAGCAGCCTGAGGATGACAAATGAAAAGAAACATACTCTGGGGACTTGGAATTCTATCAACACTCGTCCTGATCTTCATTCTCTTTCCAGCCCCAATTGATCCGGTGGCTTACACCCCTGAAAAAGCGCCAGAATTGACAGGAATTTTGGCATCAAACATCTCACTGTTAAATGCCGAGCTGTTGGCACTGGGAAAGATCCGTGGTCCGGAAGAAGTGGCCGTGGATGCCAAGGGCCTTGTATATGCCGGGACGCAAGATGGAAAAATTATCCGCCTTTTATCAAATGGAAGGGTAGAAACTTTTGCCGATACCCAGGGGCGTCCTCTCGGCATTCAATTCGATGAGAAAGAAAACCTGATTGTCTGCGATGCATACAAGGGCCTATTATCAATCGATCCTCAGGGAATGATAACCGTGTTAGCCACATCAGCGGCCGATATTCCCTTCAAATTAACCGACGCATTAGACATTTCCAGTGATGGAACGATCTATTTTACAGATGCCAGTTACAAGTATGAACAAAAAGAATACCTTTACGACCTTTTAGAAGCAAAGCCGTATGGCAGATTTCTCTCCTACAATCCAGCCACAGGTCAGGCAAAGGTTTTATTGAAGAATCTGTATTTTGCAAACGGCGTGGCCTTATCTCAGAAAGAAGATTTTGTCTTAATCAATGAAACATATCGCTACCGAATTCAGCGGTACTGGATAAAAGGTCCCAAAGCCGGAACCCACGAGATCTTTGTTGACAATCTACCCGGATTTCCTGATAACATCTCGAGTAACCGCAAGGGAACATTCTGGCTGGCTCTTTTTACAGTTCGTAATAGTGTCATGGACACGCTCCACCCCTCCCCTTTCTTTAAGGCCCAATTGTCCAAACTGCCTAAAGTTTTCTGGCCGAAGCCCAAACCTTACGGACTGGTCCTGGCCTTAGATGAACGAGGGAATATTACACAGAGCCTGCATGAAGTTACTGGAAAGCATCTGAGGGAAATCACCTCTGCCCGGGAATATGGCGGCTACATCTACCTGGGCAGCTTAAGCAACGACCGGATCGGGAAATATAAATTACCATAACCCGATACTATAGAGTCACACAGCCGGGTTCTGAAAGACGTCATGCATGGTGGCAAGTTAAGGCAAAATCCGACGCACAGCGGAATAAAGGCCGTTTATGTACTACCACTATAATAATCCTTCAAAAACGCACAAGGAGACCCCATGGTTCTTGCTGTGAATTCCTTCCCACCTAAGATCGACCTGGCCCGTTTGCCGACACCATTCCAACCCCTTCGGCGCTGGAGCAAAAAGCTCGACGTCGATCTGATGATCAAACGCGACGATCTGACTGGCGCCGCGCTTTCCGGCAACAAAATCCGCAAGCTCGAATTCGTTCTGGCAGATGCGCGCACAAAAAAAGCCGATACGATTCTGACATGCGGTGGCGAACAGTCAAATCACTGCCGGGCCACGGCCATCGCTGCAACCATGCTGGGCATGCACTGCCGCCTGCTGCTGCGCACAACCGATCCTACCCATCCACCCCCGCCTGACGGCAACATTCTGCTCGATCG
>JAHEIB010000250.1 GCA_024639645.1 Deltaproteobacteria bacterium | reverse complement strand
GTCGGTCTTGGTGATGCTGCTTCAGTTCATCTATCCGTCTGCGGTGGTCTGTAAAAAGTCTCCGGTGACCGGGAAGGACCATGCTTATATCAAGCGCATATACTTTGTCGAGACTTTTTAGATAATTCTGTAAAGGGTTCTCTCTGTCGGACCAGCACTGAATATTGGGGGTGATATCCACCAGGATGTGGTCACCGGAAATCAGTAATTCTTGAGACGGCTCAAAAAGGCAGGTGTGGCCCAGGGTGTGCCCGGGCGTTTCAATGCATCTGAAAGCATAGGCACCGACTTCTATGGTGTCGCCATCTGACAGTGCCTCCAAAGTGGGAGCCCACTCCGTGCCGAATTTGTTTCCGGGGTGTGCTGCAAGGGCTGCACGTAGGTCTTCACGGGGAAAGCCGTTTTTCCCCGCAAAATCAATCATCGGTTCAAACCCTTCCCATGTTTCGATAAGCTCCATTTCCGGGCGGTTGAAATAGAGATGACTGTTGTCCGTAACCAGCCTGCCTACCAGTCCGAAATGATCTGCATGCAGGTGGGTAATAAAAAAGTCAGTACGATTCAGGTCAATATCGAGCTCTTGAAGCCCTTTTTTCATGGTATCAAAACATTCTTTGCGGTTGAAACCGGTATCGATGATCAGGTTTCGGTTGTCCGATTTGATTATGTATGCGTTGAGATATTTCAGTGGGTTGTCAGGCAGTGGTATTTTACACCTGAAAAGATTGGGTCTGATTTCTTCCATATTATAGGTGATATCCTTATGTTGTGGTTTTCCAAATGTTAGGGGATATAGCACCTATACGGGCAATTTATCCCTTGAATGTCAGTTAGCCTTTGGCTGTCATTTGCCTTTCAGACGTCATTTGCGCTCCGCGCGTCATTGAACAAACTGACGGTTGTCGGCTATTGGCTGATCGCTCTTAGCTAACAGAGAGCTAACAGCTAAGAATTTACCCTCGTATCACCCTCCAACCCTTGTATCACCCTCGAACCCTATATTTTTATCTTAATGCTCTGCCAGGTGTTTGTGTTTTTCCAGTCTTTACGCTGTTCCGGATTTTTCCTTCGTTCATTTTTTCTTCTTTCCGGCATGTTGTCTGGGATTGGGGTGGCCGGAGAGGCTTTTCGCCGGTCATGCCTGCCTCTGCGATCCTGGTCTCTACGGCTTATTTTGACAACGATGCTGCCCTCGGGTTCGTTTTCTCTCAGGATTTCGATTATTTTTTGCAGATATTCATCTGTTTTTTCCACAGGGAAACTGCAGGAGCCGGCACCTTTGTGCCCACCGCCTTCAAAATAGGAAAGCATCTGACCCACATTTATTCTGCAGTTTCTATTGAGAATGCTGTGACCTACTTTAACGATAACTTTTTCTTTGCGGGGGTTTTCAAATCCTATTTTGACACTGACAACGGCTTCAGGAAACATGGAGTAGACCAGAAACCGGTTCCCATAGGGCATGCTGTCAAGTTTGCGGAAGTCTGAAACAGCCACATTTTCCAGAAGGTGCGTGTGCTTTTCCAGTAATGCCTTGTAGGAGACGTTCTCAGCGATGACAGTTTTTGATCTTTTTCGGACCTCTGTATCGGACAATATGGTCTCTATGTCCTCATTTCGCAAAAGTTCGAGGACTTTGTTCCAGTAGGGCTCGTCCGATAAAATGTGATCCTGTATGGTCATGGAAAGCAGAACATATGGATATTTTTCAGGCGTGAGAATTTCGTTCAAAGAAAGATTTGCCGAGTCGATCTTATCCGTTTCCGCCACCAGTTCCGTGAAATCCTTTTGGAGTTTGTTCTGGTAGTATTTTAAAACGAGACTTGCGGCAGATGGTGCAATTTCAAAAAGTCCCTTCGTCTTGTAGCGGAGTCTGTTTGAGAAATGATGATCAAACCATAACGAGCAGTTTGGATGATAGGGAAGATTGGCAATGATATCTCCACGACGGATATCGATGTTTCCTTTTTGCATATCGCCGGGAGAGACCCATTTTACGGGTGCTGGAAAATTCTCGGCCTCCAGGATTAAAGCTGCACAGACGATACCGTCAAAATCGGGTCGCGTAACGATGCGCATAAGTTAATCTCCTCTTTGCCATGGTCGCTGGTTAATGATCAACCGTGGTCCGGGTTGAGATGCACTGCGATCATATGTTTTTATGAGATAAAGTCAATAGAAGGGTTCGGATATCTACTTGACATACAGAAGACTTTGACATATTTAAGCTATTTATAAATACTTATTTCAATAAGTTATCTGTAGGGATGTGGTCTGTCTATCACGAATGTCCAACCAGAAAGGAACGGGCAGAATGAATCGATCTATCAAAGTACTGATAACCGTATTGATTGCCGGTATGATTCTGTTCATGGGATTTACGCAAATCAGAAAATGGCATCAGGCCGGTATCGCCAGGGTTTTGTCAGAGGAAAAGGCAGCTTGTGACGGTGCGATAGCCCTCCTGAATGCCGATCTCGAGTCAATCAAGAATGAGCTGGCACAGATCAAGGATACCGAGGAATATGAAAGACGGGTGTCGGAAATATTTGGGGAAAAAACGGACTATTTTTCGTTTGGAGACGATAGCAACTGTAATGATCTAGCGCTCCAGGTGCAGACGTTTCTCAAATATATGGAACAGCAGGACTATATGGGCTCCTACAAAGGCAGCGGCGGCAGCCAAAAACTGCTTGGAGATGTCACAAAACGGCTTGCCAGGTCTACCCCGATGCTTACGGGTGAACTGGATGACCTCATCCGCCTTATCCAGAATGTTACGCACCTATACCGGAACCTTGGAAAAGAGCGGGTGAATATTCTCAAGAACCTACTCAAAAGCGAGTCCGATATCATTGAAACGGTTATGGCTATTTTTTATGTCTACATGTCTTCGGAAGATCGATGTCCGGACAAAAACATCCAGCTTCCTTCTCTGGAAATCCGGTATCAATATGCGGGTTTTTTTCTAAACACACTGGCTGGGAGAAGTTATCTTCTGAGAAGAGACTCAAAGATAAGGGTCCTGGTAAGCTATTACGCTGTTTTGACCATCGATATGGCAAACGATGAGATGTTAAACACCTCTGGCATTGATATTCGTCCATTTATCGATCATTCCTTTTTTGAGATCGGTAACCAAAAAGGGCTGATTTATAAAGGGCCGTACCTGGAAAAGTTGACCGGACTTCGTGCTAAATACAATATGTAAATAAAATCGTAGCACGATTTTATACCGCTTGTCATAATAATGCTCCGAAAATAGGATGGCGGCATAAGGGTTTGCAGCAGAAAAACGGTCCTCAATCGGAACGTTTTTCTGCTGCAAACCCTTTATATGGGAACGCATATGATCGATCTTCGAAGTGATACCGTTACACAACCGACGCAGAAAATGCGCTCCGCCATGGCCGGTGCCGTGGTAGGGGACGACGTCTATGGGGATG
>JAHEIB010000249.1 GCA_024639645.1 Deltaproteobacteria bacterium | reverse complement strand
CCACGGCCCGTGCCGATTTGGGCATTTTGATCTGTCTGGCGATATCCTCATAAGTCACCACTTTCCCCAAAGGAATTTTCAGCAAAGCTTCCCATACCTTTATTTGGAAGTTGCTGCCCTTTACATACAAATGCAGGGGTGACCTACCGGATACCGGGTTGAACTCAAATACTTTTTTTACTAGCGCATGACTTTTTTTGGGTTTCAAAACAATATCCGCCCGGGGCCATCGTTTTTGAATACCTTGGATGGACGATTTTTTCTGGCCGTCCATCTGGAATTCCAGATAGCAGACACCCCGTTCCGTGACACCCATCAGGCAATACCCGAATGGCGTGGGATGGCATCCATAAAATATTCTAAGACCTTCCCCTCCCCCCTTGTATTCGCCCGGCGTTACCGCCTCACAAACCACAAAGAGATCATGCAAACGGCTGCCACCAGACAACCCGACTTCATAGGCCGTATCCATCACAGACCGGTCATCCCGCAGCAATTTTTTAGCATATTCCTTGGTAATAAATTGTAGAAAGCGTTTGGGGCTGATACCAGCCCACCGGCTGAACATTCGTTGAAAATGATAATCGCTCAGGTGGACACAGGCCGCTATTTCTGCAAGGCCTGGCTGCCGGCCCACATTTTTTTTTATAAAAGCGATGGCTTTTTCGATACGGTAATAGTCTTGTGAGAGTTGACTAAGCGTCATATTTGACATGATCGATTCCTTTTATTAAATTCGCCGGTCTATTTTACGAGATGCGGCATGAGCACTTTTTTTAGTTTCTGGCCCAAAAGCCCTGCCAAAGGTATTTCATGCAGCTGCCACAAACAAGAAAATAACTTCACTGGGCTATATGCTATGGGGGGATCAATGTTATTTCAACCCGTTTCTTGCGCTTTTGAAACGGACGAAAATGTTCGGTGAGATAAGCTGTAACGCAACTTCCCGGATGGAAGGATCTTGCAAGCTGCTTATGGTTTACAGCTTATTGCTAACTGCTTATTCTGGCTTGAAATGTGGTTCCGTATTGTTCTGAATCATGACGGTTTCACCATACGGTGCCATTTCCGGCATTAGGAATCTGAACTTAAAAATTGCAAATTGAATTTTATCGCCGCTTTTGAGCCGCATGGGGGTATTTTCCTTGACTTTAATGTTATTGAGTCTTGTACCGTTCGTGCTGCGATGGTCTTCAAGATAGAAATACCCATTCCGGTATTCGATGGTTGCATGCAGACTGGAAATGGAATCCTTTGGGATTACGATATCGTTGCTTTCATCCCGGCCTATCTTTACGACTTTGCTGTTGATCGGAATAGACAAATCGGTCTCTGTCACCACATTTTCGGTATCAATGAGTTCCGCCTGGCCCTTGGGAGGTTCCTGGGGCGGCAGGGCACCCACCGCCTTCTGCGTGGTCTTACGTGGTAAAATTGCTTTGTTCTTTTTCAGATAAATCATAAAAACGAAGATGATGACAAAGATAATGAGACCCGATAAAAGCAGCGATACCGGATTGAATGTCTTGCTTTGGGTTTCCGTCTGCGCCTGGGATGGAACAGGCCGCCGAATAATGATCGGCTTGATCTGATCCGGTTCAACTTCGACCACATGCACACGGGGTGCTTCCTCCCTGGGCTGACTGATAATCCGATCGATTTTATCAAAAACAGCTGGTATGTCCTCACTTTTAAACGTTCTGAAATATTCACCTTCTGTTTTCAAGGCGATGGTCTGTATAAGCCGAAAATCTGCCATCTCCGTAAATGCAATGCCGAATACACGAATACCGGCTTTCTTGCAATCCATGGCCAGCTGGTCTCGCAACCATGCTTCTCCAGCAATATCCTTTTCTTTGTTACCGGTATCGACAATACCGTCGGTGAGCAGAATAATAATTTTTTCCGCATTTTCACGGCCATTTGACTTAAGCTCATAAACCGCCCTTTCAACCCCGGATGGTGTGTTCGTAAACTGCCCTTTGTAATCGATTTTAGAAAGACTTTTCATGAATCTTTCCGCATCCGCAACGGTGTCGATGCTACTCAGCGCTTCGATGAGGGTTGCGTCCCGATCAAAAGTGATCATGCCAACCCGGAAACCTTCTTTAAGATTCATCAAGAAGTTTGTCACAACGTCCCGGGTAATGAATTTAGGATCATTGGCATTCATACTCCCGGAGTTGTCCAAAAGAAAAAGTACGTCCACCATCAAGGTCTTATTCGTATCGCCTTCCATGCCGGTTACCGGTGCCGGAACGGATGGGGAATCGGGTGCTTTCCCTTCCTGGGCATAAACACCCCAACAGAAAATCAATAGCAGGCTCATGACCAGATAGCTCAAAGTACGAATTTTAATAAGGGTCAGCTTTCCCGCAGATTTCATATTCGCGTCCTCTTTTAAATAAAATTGTGCCAAAAAGATTATGTTCAGGGCCCTTGAAATGTCAAGGATTTTCCGGCCAAGAAAAGATTGTATCATTGACACGATGATCTGTTTAGCATATTTTAGCAGAAAATTTCAGCCGTAGTGGATGAAGCGGTCAACCCCTTGTCCTTATTGAGCAACTATGTCACGTTTTTATTATCGTGATACATTTTTTAAAGGTTAAAACATGTATCTTTCACATTTCAAACTCAAGATAAAACCCTTCCGAATCAGTCCCGATCCCAAGTTCCTGTGGCTGGGTGAAACCCACAAAGAAGCACTGTCCATGCTGAAATATGGGCTCCGTGACGATTGCGGTTTTCTGCTGCTTTCAGGCGATGTCGGAACTGGCAAAACAACACTGATCAACGGTCTTATAGAGAGCTTAGATGACCAAACGCTAATGGCGATGATCGGCGACCCGGGTCTTGAAAAACTCGATTTTTACAATTTCATCACGCATGCATTCGACATAAAAAAAACCTTCAAGACCAAAGGTGACTTTCTGGTTCATTTTATTCATTTCCTTCACAAGGCCAATGCGGACGGTAAAAAAGTTCTCATCATTATCGATGAAGCACAACGTCTCAGCCATGAAATCATGGAAGAAATTCGTCAGTTGTCCAATATTGAAAAAAAAGACGCCAAATTGCTGAACATATTTCTTGTGGGACAACATGAACTCATCGAGACACTCAACGAAACCAGGAATAGAGCTCTGCTACAACGCATCACCATGAAGTACTTGATCGGCCCGCTAAAAAAGGAGGATGTTGGCAATTATATCGCCTTCAGGCTCAACGTTGCTGGAACTGAAAAAAAAATCTTCTCCAGTGGCGCTATACGTCAGATCATTTCCTTTTCAAATGGATACCCGCGCCTGATCAATATTATTTGTGATCACGCTCTTCTGACTACCTATGTAAAGGGCAAGCATAAGGTTGATGGCGCCTGCATCAAGGAATGTGCCAAAGATCTCCAAATCACGACAGAACTGCCTCAAGAGAGCCAGAAGAATATTCAATCAAAC
>JAHEIB010000111.1 GCA_024639645.1 Deltaproteobacteria bacterium | reverse complement strand
GGTACGGATATTTCCTTTAGATATCTCAAAAAACATTTTGATGCCGTCTGTCTTGCCTGTGGTTCCAGGCAACCCAGGGATCTGCCCATTCCCGGAAGGGATCTTTCAGGGATTGTGTTTGCCATGGATTATCTGATTCAGCAAAATAAAGAACTCAGCAATGAACGTGATAAACAGGCATCTTTCATTACCGCTTCCGGCAAGTCGGTGGTGGTGATAGGCGGTGGTGATACAGGCTCGGATTGTCTTGGAACGGCACTGAGGCAGGGCGCAAAAAATGTTTTACAACTTGAAATATTGCCCAGACCCCCTGTTGAAAGACCGGATTCAACACCCTGGCCTGGGTGGCCCATGATCCTTCGGGAATCTCATGCCCACAAAGAAGGCGGTCAGAGAAAATGGGCTGTGACAACCAAAACTTTTTTGGGAGAGAAAGGTGCCGTCAAAAAGCTTCTTTGCGCCGAAATAGAGTGGATAACCGGTGCGGACAATGGTATGACACCAAAAGAAAAACCAGGAACCGAATTTCAGATAGAAGCGGATCTTGTCATCCTTGCCATGGGATTTGTCGGACCTGGGAACAGCTCGCTGATTGAAAATTTTCAATTGACACTGGACAAGAGAGGGCATATCAACGCCGACCGGAATATGATGACCCATGTGGACGGCATTTTTGTTGCCGGCGACATGACCAATGGCCAGTCTCTTGTTGTGCATGCTATTGCGTCTGGAAGAAAGACGGCACACGGCATCATTGCGTATTTGCAGGATAGGAGCAAATAATACCTGCGGCTCCAGGCTGAAATGCCTTACACCAGAACCGATCAGGTTCACAAAATGTTTAGACTAAATTGGCAGATATGCAAACCGGGAGATAATGAAATGATAAACGTAATTGCATCAATACATATCAAAGCATGATTAAAATAATCTTATTCGATTTAGGCGGTGTCCTGGTGGAGTTGACCGGTGTGCCCATCATGCTCAGATGGACGAATCATCGGTATGATGAAGAATCGCTTTGGAAAGCATGGCTCAACTCCCCTGCTGTTCGTTCTTTTGAGATAGGCGATTCAACCGCCGAGCAATTTTCGGATGCATTCATCAGGGAAATGGATCTACCGGTGGGAAAAGATGAATTCATTCAACAGTTCAAGGAATGGCCAAAGGGATTGTTTCCCGGTGTATTGAGCCTCATGGAAAGCCTGAAAGGCAAGTATACCCTTGCCTGTTTAAGCAATTCCAATGTCTTGCACTGGCCGATTCTCATGAAAAACATGGGTCTCGAGAACATGTTTCAATACCATTTCGCCTCTCACCTCATACATAAGCTTAAACCGGATCGAGAATCGTTTGAATATGTTTTAAAACAGATGGAGTGTAAAGCTTCTTCGGTTCTCTTTCTGGATGACAACGACATCAATGTAAAAAGCGCCCAAAAAATTGGAATGACTGCATACAGAGTTGCGGGTCCCGGGGACATTGCACACGCCTTTGAACAGGTCGGGATATGCTAGGGTACCTCATCATAGGTGGTGATGACCACATTCGCCGCCTTTTCCCTGAGAGTTATCAGTGACGGGTACTTTTCGGAATGATAGTAAATACCAACAAAGTCACACAACATTTCAATTGCAGGAGACGACATGTCAGAAGATATCATTAAAAAATTTCAGGAAGAACGAAAAACACTAAACGATCTTGTCATGCGATACGCGGGCCTCGGTACCAAGCGCTTTTACAGTCTGGACTCCCAGACCTATCGTGAAGGGGCCCTGCCGGTTAAGACAAAGGAGCTGCTGGGTCTTGTGGCATCCTTTGTCCTGCGCTGCGATGACTGCATCAAGTACCACGTTATCCGCTGCCACGAGGAAGGCGTCACAGATGCGGAATTTGAAGAGGCCCTGGGCATTGGTCTGCTGGTGGGCGGCTCCATCACCATCCCCCACCAGCGCCGCGCGTTTCAGGCCTGGGAAGCCTTGTCGACCTAAGCCCTGGGAGCGTTATTTCGCCTGCGGCTGTCATTTGCCTTACAGGCGTAATTTATTCTGCGGATGTCATTAGCGCTTTGCACGTCATTTGTTGGTTCTAATAGCTCTTGGCCCAAAGACTAGCTAAAACTTAAAAACTAAAACGATCCATAATGAAAGCTGTCAGCTTCCCTTGCAACACCCTCGGACCCTTTTGTTAATCCCCATGCAGCACCTTCAACTTGGCATCGATGAGCTGTTTTTGAGACAAACGCAGGAGGTTTTTGAGCTTGTTCATCAGATAGTGTTCATACTGATCCATCTTGCCGTCAACATAGACAATCCGCCACAAGGTTTCGACGATTTCGATTTTTTCCTCGTTGGAATAATTCTCGTTGATCAGCTTGGCAAACTGCCACAGATCAAGACTCTTGTTCAACTCGGCTTCGGCTTCTGCAATCAGTGCATCGGCATGTTCATTTGACAGGTTGTATTTGTCCTTGAGTATCGACAGAACCGTTTCCAGTTCCTCTTTGGTAAATGTCTCATCGATACGTGCAATCTCCACCAGAAGCGCACACGTGGCCACCCGGATATCGTGTTCCCTGGGCGCCGGCAACCCCTGAGAGTCCTCTCCCGATACTTTGTTGAAAAATCGCTTCAATGAATCTAGCATACCCTGTTGTCCTTATTTAGCTGCTTTATTTCAGCATGTATCGCTGTTATCATAAGTCTGATAATACCAAACACCCCAAACCTTGCTATCCGGAACTTTCTTAACCTATCTATAATCTTTATAGTCTACGCCACATTGTTTGGCCTTGTAAGCAAATTTGCGTACCGTCGTCTGAAGGAGTTCCGCAGCCAGGGTGATATTGCCCCGCGTATTTTTCAGGGCATCGATGATCATTTCCCGCTCGAGCTTGTTCACGGCATCTTCCAGGGACAATGCCGGCAAGGTATTGGTTTCCTTGCCGGTCTGCAGCGTCGGAGGTAAGTGATAACTGTGAATGACGCCCTCGTCACACAACAGGACCGCCCGCTCGATACAATTCTCGAGTTCCCTGACATTACCAGGCCAATGGTATTCCACCATCATATCGATGGCCGGCGTTGAAAACCGTTTGATCTCCTTGTTGTTCTCCCGCACATATTTTTCAAGAAAATAGTCCGCCAGGAGCAGCACATCGGTCTTGCGTTCCCGCAACGGCGGCATATAGATAGGAAATACATTCAGGCGGTAATACAAATCCCCCCTGAAGCTGCCGTCCTCAACCGATTCTTCCAGATTCTTATTTGTGGCGGCAATGACCCGAACGTCACATTTGATGGTTCGATGCCCTCCGACACGTTCGAATTCTCTCTCCTGAAGAACCCTCAGGAGTCGAACCTGGACATCGAGACCGATGGCTCCAATTTCATCCAGAAAGATAGTGCCCTTGTGTGCCTGCTCAAACTTACCAAGTTTTTGATTGATAGCACCGGTAAAAGCCCCTTTCTCATGACCGAACAACTCGCTTTCGATCAGGTTTTCCGGGAGTGCCGCACAGTTGACTTTGACAAAGGGATTCTTGACTCTCAGGCTGTTGTAATGAATCGAATTGGCCACCAGTTCTTTTCCGGTACCGCTTTCTCCCCTGATCAGTACGGTGGCGTTGCTCTTGGAAACCTGGGATATCATCTGGAAGACGTCCCGCATCTTGTTGCTGTTGCCAATGATGTCGGTAACACGGTACTTTTTTTCAAGCTCACCCCGCAGGCGTTTGTTTTCTTCGCGAAGGCGGTCTTTTTCCAGTCGAATTGTCTCCAGATTGATCACATGTCTCGCCAGCATGGTGGCAATAACGGTCATAAGTTTTTTACCTTCCTTTAAATCGTAGGCTTCATCATAAGGTTTGTCTACGCTGAAGGCACCTATGACCTGATTTCTCTTTTTTATGGGAGCACAGATAAAGGACATCTCCTGGCCCATTTTTTTCTTGCGGGATGCTGTACGGTTGAGAAACAAGGGCTCTTGGCTTATTTTTGGGATTGTCAAGGCTTTGCCTGTCTGGAAAACCCGTCCGGTGATGCCCTCCCCGATCTTATACCTGACACTTTCGACATCTCTTTTTGACAGGCCGTGGGCCACCTCGATATTTATTTCGTTTTTTAGTGGGTCCAGTATGGTGACGGTTCCGCGAACCATGTTCATAGAATTGGACAAAATATCCAGAACCCGGTATAAAGATTTTTTTAGATCCAGATGTGCATTCAACGCGACACTGATTTCGTAAAGGAGGGTTACCTCTTCAATTTTTTTCATCTTATGTCCCCAACCCGGGCAAGCTTGAAAAGAAAAAGATCTTTTATCACGAAATCACGAAAAAGATCATGGAAAATTTCGTGTTTTAAAAATAATAACATTTTTGTAATAAATTGCAAGAATCAACTCACTTTTGTAACATAGGTATTTTTTCATGATCATTCATGTGGACATGGACGCTTTCTATGCATCGGTGGAACAGCTGGACAATCCAGACCTGAAAGGCCAATGCGTCATTGTGGGGGGCACAACAAACCGGGGTGTGGTATCGGCTGCCAGCTATGAAGCTCGAAAATTCGGCGTTCATTCTGCCATGCCCATTTTCCAGGCTAAGACGAAATGCCCCCAAGGTGTATTTGTGCCGCCCCGGATGTCCCGCTACAAGGCGGTTTCACGACGTATCATGGCGATACTGAAAGGATATTCCCCCCTGGTTGAGATGGTATCCATCGACGAGGCATATATCGACATCGCCGGTTGCACCGGCATCCTGGGCTCCCCCCGGGAAATCGCCCTCACCATAAAGAAAAAAATCCAGACAGTGACGTGTCTTACCTGCTCGGTGGGAATTGCGCCCGTGCGGTTTCTGGCCAAGATTGCCTCTGATTTGAACAAGCCGGACGGGCTCACCATTATTCAGCCGGAACAGGTGAATGACTTCATCGATACCCTTGTGATTCAAAAAGTTCCGGGCATCGGCAAGAAAAGCACCGAGCAGCTGAACCGGATCGGAATTCAATTTCTTGGAGACATCAAACAGTACCCCAGAGAAATGCTGACCAGACGACTGGGCAAATTTGGACACCGACTGATCGATCTTTCCAATGGAATTGACCCAACACCGGTCTCCCCCGAATCAGAGCATAAGTCTGTCAGTTCAGAGCTTACCCTGGCAAAAAACACCCTGGACGCGCCCTATCTAAAACGGACGCTTTTGAAACAATCAGAACGGGTTAGCAGGGAACTCAGGAAAATGGGTGTCAAAGCCAAGGTGGTAACCCTGAAACTGAAACATGATGATTTTAAACAGATCACTCGCCGTATTACCATCCAATCCCCGACACAGTCTACAGACACAATTTATAGGGAAGCGGTCAGGCTTCTGGATCAATACAGCCTGACCCGGAAAGTCCGCTTGGTGGGTGTAGGGGCTTCCGGTTTTGTCAGCGCCGCCGAACCCGTTCAGATGGACATCTTTGGCAAAACCCCAACCGCAAACAAGAACTGGGAAAAGGTAGACAAAACCCTCGACCATATCGGCAAGAAGTTTGGAAAGGACGCTGTTCAGCGGGCATCTTTATCAGGCCGCAGCGACAAAGAATCATCGTCTTGAACCGGCACGAGTGACGTGACAGTCAACCCGCATATTTCATAAAATATTCGGGCTAACCCGGTATTTCACAAACCTGATCGGTTCTGGTACTAGGCATTTCAGCCTGGATCCGTAGTAATTTACTGCGAAGGCTGGACAACGCGATACCAGGACCGATCAGAAAAGCCCGCAGGGTGAAACTTGACGCGTCACATTTCAAGAAATATCCGGGTTAGTTGGCAGCCGTGCTCTGCAGCACCTGGGTCGCCTGCTCGAGAATCCCCTCTGGAAAACCTACGATGGGGTAGATCACAAGAAACCCAACGATCCACAGCAACAGCATGGACAGTATAAAAAATCCAAAACCGTATTTTACAAAATCAATCGCCTCAAGAACCCGCTTGTTGGAATCCGGATAAACGCCCAGTGCAAATGTCAGTGCATTGGCAGGAGAGCCCACGATAAGAAAATGGGCATACGAAGATGCCAATGCCACGGCCATGCCGATGGCCCAGGGCTCGCCGGCAACCTGGGTCATAATTCCCATGGGAACCACAATGGGGCCGATAAGGGCCACCGTGGCAGCATCAGACATAAAGTTGGTAACAAGCCCCGAAAAGCCGGACATCCCGACCCACAATCCGTAACCTTTATCCATACCAACCTGTGAAAGTCCATTCAGAAAAGTTTTTGCAAGCCACAGGGCTCCGCCGCTTTCCTTGAGTAGCGCTCCCAGGGTCAAAGCTCCACAATACATGAACCAGGCGTTAAAGGATATGCGCCCCAATATATTTTCAAATTTTACACTCTTGAACAAGACCGGAACAACCAGGGCCAGAAGCGCCGGTCCGCCCAATCCCGTTGCTTCTCCGCCAAAAATCCACAGGGCGACAATACAGAAAAGCGTTAAGGCAGTGACCCACTCGGCATAGCTCATTTTACCCATTTTACGGGTTTCATCCTTGATATATTGCAGTCCAGGGGTAAGATCCCGGGTCTTTATCTTTTTACTGAAGAAAGTCGCCATATAGAGCAGCAACATGGCACCGCCAAGGGGCACCAGACCCCACCCGTATTTCATCCACCCCGAATAGGTGATGGGGATACCATAATCATTGAAAAAACCCATCATAATCACGTTACGTCCCCCGGCTGAAGGCGTTCCGGGTCCTCCCATATTCAAGGCAAAGCAAAGGGAAAAAAGCAGGTATTTGGCAAGTGCCGGATCGTGAATCACTCTGTCATCCGGGCTGGTGGCCTTCACCGATCCATAATAAACGGCCATCATCACAGGCACCATAAAAGAACACATGGCAGGCGCCGACATAAATGAACCCACGATTGACATACTGAAACACAGAACAATCATGGGCACCCAGAACCCCTTGGTCCACCCCAGCAACCAGACGGCCAAGCGTTTGTGGAATCCAACCTCCACCACCGTTCCACCCAGGGCAAAAACACCCAGCATGAACAGCGGCGCGTCACCGGCAAAGGTTTTCCCGATCATATTAAAAGGAAGAAGTCCGAAAAAATAGGCCAGAATGGGCATCAAGAGACCCGTTGCACCTATGGGAAGAGCCTCCACAGCAAAAAAAATGACCGCCATGGGGACGATCCCCAGTACGATCATGGTTTTTTTGGAAGCATCCTCGATGTTATGGGCGATCTCCCATTCTATCATCTTTTCGACATAGCCGTATTCTCGCAAGACATCGGTAAGAGACTGGGGTGTTGGCAGTATAAAGGCAACCAGGATAAAAATACCGACACCGATACCAAGCCACATCCCTTTCTTTGCAAATATTCCAGTCTTTTCCCCATGAGTGTCCATATAAAACCGCCTCCATCAGTTTCTCAACAACATGTATGATGAACCCAATACCGTCTGCTCTCAAAGACAATCTGGGCTCAGGATTTGCAATCGTTTATCTTGTCGCTAATTGTTGCGAATACATCCGACAATCTCAATATTCCCACGACTTTTTTGTTTCTGGTCACAAGCAGGGAGTTATAAGGATGCACGATCAGTTGATGTATGGCCTCACCCAATGATGCGTTTTCATCCACATGCTCATTATCTGCCGGTGGCTTGATAAAGTCTCTCACCCTTAGTTGTTTTGCCCGTTCGCAAATAAACTGCAAGGGTTCCAGCCAAAGCGCGTTTTCTTCGAGCATGGATTTGATCAATTCTGCACTGTGTCCTGAGCGAGACAGCACTTCCATTCCTTCCAACTTTCCGTAATTGGGCTCGAGTGCAACCAAGATATCTTTCATGGTTAATTTACCCAAAACATTTCCACTCTTATCAAGAACCAATATGGCTCGGTGCCGATATTTCATCGGTTCAAAAGCCAATTGCGCTTCTTCCAAAGCACAAACAGCCTCTCGCAAAGTCGCCTCGCGGGAAACCGTTGCATACTCTTTGAGCGGCACCATCAATTCTTTTACATTTATTGTGTTCATTTTATTTCTCCCCTGCTCTTTGTATGTACACACTATCTTAAAAACAGGAATTTTATCCAAAGTCAAGGCGGGTCAGGGTTTCAAGCCCCCGGGGATACCGCGGCATTTTGACGGTTTGAAACAAGAGCCCAACACAGGTTTTGGCCCTAAAAACATTTTTATGATGACCTTTACATAAGCCAGACGAATCAATGCCCTTAGCAGAACTAAAAAGGTTTCACAAGGAATAACTTCTTGACTGCTAGGAAATACTTCTTGTTGACGCAGGTCAGGCAATCATTTATTGAAGGCAGGGAATAATAAGGGTTCGAGGGTCCGAGGGTGATACAAGGGTTTGAGGGTAGCTGACAGCTATCGGCGAAAGGCAACATCCCAGCCTCCAAGCTTCCTAGCTTCCCAGCATGGAAGGGTCCAAGGGTTCGAGGGTGATACTGGGGTTCGAGGGTAGCACAAGCCGTAAGCGGCAGGTACCAAATAGTCTACAGTCTAAACAGCTAAAAAAGATAACCCAAAGGAACTCAACAAGCACAACAAACACATGGAACACAATAACCATGTTATAGGGGGACGCTGAATATGGCCGGTGGATATACGGGCAAATATTGTATTATCGATCTTGAATCGCAAAAGGTGGAAACGGTTGAGCCGGGGGATGCGTTCTATCGCAAATACCTGTCCGGATACGGATTGGGTGCAGCCGTTATCCTGGAAAGGCAGAAACCAGGTCTTGACCCTCTGTCACCGGAAAGCTACCTCGGATTCTGTTCCGGTCTTTTAACCGGAACCAAGGCTTTTTTTTCCGGGCGTTTCATGGTTGTGGGCAAATCACCTTTGACCGGTGGATGGGGAGACGCCAATGCCGGGGGGTTTTTATCCAGGGAATTGAAGCGGTCCGGATACGATGCCATCTTCTTTACCGGAAAGGCGTTAGCCCCCACCTGGTTGGATATCACGGAGCAGGGCATCACTTTCCATGATGCCACGAATCTCTGGGGTAAAGACGTCATCGAAACAGAACGGCTCATCAAGGGTAAGATCAAGGATAAATGGACCCAGATCGCTTCCATCGGCCAAGGTGGTGAACGTCTTTCACGAATATCCGGTATTGCCACTGACCGTGGCAGGATTGCGGCAAGATCCGGTCTGGGTGCCGTCATGGGTGCCAAAAATCTGAAAGCCGTGGCATTTCACGGTCAGGCCAAGATCCCTGTTGCACAACCCGATGTGCTCAAGTCCATCAACCGTAACTATCTGGAGGACTATAAAAAATCAAAATTGTCCGACAGACTCACGGTTCGCTATATGCATACGGTGAGTAAAATCATTGCCCGAACAGGTATTTCGGTTCCATCACAGCCCTCCATGTTGCGGGAATTGTACAAAAAATACGGGACACCGGGTCTAACGGTTTATTCCGCCATGACAGGAGATATGCCAATAAAAAACTGGCGTGGTGTAGGGATCACCGACTATTCTTACGAAAGTGCGGCCAGAAATTCAGATAAAAATGTCACCAAGTACCAGAAGCGAAAATATGCCTGTCAATCCTGTCCCCTGGGATGTGGGGGTATCATCGATATCAAAAAAGGCCGCTTTGAAGGTACCCAAGGGCATAAACCCGAATATGAAACCCTGGGTGCTTTTGGCGGTCTGCTTCTGAACGACGATCTGGATACCATTATCGAACTGAACGAAATGTGCAACCGCGCCGGTATCGACACCATTTCCGTCGGCGGTGTCATGGCTTTTGCCATCGAATGCTTTGAAAATGGTCTCATCGACGCCACAGATACAGATGGCTTGATACTTGAATGGGGTCAGGGGGATGTCCTTGTTCGACTGCTTGAAAAAATCATCGACCGAGAAGGTATCGGCGACACCTTGGCGGACGGCGTCAAGATAGCCGCAGAAAAAATAGGAAAGGGGTCTGCAAAATTCGCCGTACATGCCGGCGGGCAGGAACTCCCCATGCATGATTCCCGACTCGACCCCGGATATGCCATCGCCTATGAATGCGAGCCCACCCCTGGACGGCACACCATATCCTGTTACCTGTATGCCGGGTTGTTTGGTGTCAAGCACAGCTTTCCGGCTGCCAAGCGCATGATTAAAAAAACAAAAGGCAAAAAGGCCAGAAATGTCCGTCTCTATGCAGCAGGTTCCTTTTATATGCAGTTGATAAACTGTGCCGGCATGTGCATGTTTGGCGCCCTGACCAGCCGGCTGCCGCTGGTGGAATACTTCAATGCCGTGACCGGCTGGGACCTTTCTGCAGATGCGTACTTCAAAACCGGTGAACGCATTTTGAGCCTGCGCAAGGCATTCAACGTCCGGGAGGGTATCAGACCCGCAGACCATGTATTGAGCGGTCGGGCAATTGGTGAGACGCCTCTTGCCAGCGGTCCTTTAAAAGGCGTCTCCATCGATATGAAAAATCTCAGGGAAACGTTTTTCAACGTGGTTGGGTGGGATCCGGTCATGGGCGGACCCACGCCTGAAAAAATGAAAGAGCTGGGGATTGAAACAAGGTATCAAACGGAAGCGTTTAAATCCCAGTGATCAATGGTTTTTATCGAAATGCCAGGGCGTAGTCGACGGCTGCTTCGGCATGGATCAGAGTGGTGTCAAATAAGGGAATTGGACTGTCCGCCTGCTTTATCAGCAAACCGATCTCCGTACATCCCAGAATCACACCTTCTGCACCGGCTGATTCCAGGCGTTTGATAGCCGCAATAAATTTTTTCTTTGAAACATCCTTGACCAAACCCAGACAAAGTTCCTCAAAAATGACCTGATGAATCATGTCCATGTCTGTATCCATGGGTATCAACACCGTCAGTCCATGGTCATGCATCAGCTTCCCCTTATAGAAATTCTCCTGCATGGTAAAACGGGTCCCTAACAATCCAATTTTCCGGATGTCCTGGGACAGAATGCTCTTTGCGGTGGGGTCGGCAATGTGCAGCAGTGGAATGCTGATCCGCTGCTGGACGACAGGCGCAACCTTGTGCATGGTGTTTGTGCATATCAGTATAAAATCAGCCCCGCCCTTTTGTAATGCATTCGCGGCTTCGCCCAGGAGTCTGCCCGCCTCATCCCATAAACCCTGGTG
>JAHEIB010000110.1:6111-11183 GCA_024639645.1 Deltaproteobacteria bacterium | reverse complement strand
GTCGATATCGAGGCACGGTCCGTACGGGGTCATTTTACCATGTTTCTAGTGATTGATTTAAGCACCTCGGATAAAGATTACGGTGACCTTCTTCAGGCCCTGGAACCGATCCGTTCTAACTTCAACATGGGACTTCGGGTAGAACCCTATGTTGAGGGGCGCCGTAAAGTAGACAAGCGTATGATGATTTTCACCCTCATGGGTAAAGATCGACCGGGCATTGTTGCGTCGGTTTCGGGTATGTTTTCCGAGAACGGAATTAACATCGAAACCATCAAAATGATTGCCCGGGGAGAATACATTGCCACAGAGGTGACCATCGACACGTCGGATGTCCCCGACATCAAAAACATGCGCCGGATGCTCTATGCATTTTCAGAGAATTCAGGCCTGGATGTATCGTTGCGAGATTACAACAAATTTCAGAAACAGAAACAGGTTGTTATTTTCGATTGCGACTCTACCATTATTCAGGGAGAGATCATCGATGAGCTGGCAAAGGTAGCGGGTGTCGGAGAAACGGTCAAGGAAATGACCATCAAGGCCATGAACGGTGAAATGGGTTATACAGAAGCCGTTAAAAAACGTGTGAGTCTTTTGAAGGGGTTGACAGTGGAACAGCTCGAGATCCTGTCCAGAGGTATTCACTTGACACCCGGGGCGGAAGAGCTCATTTCGACGCTGCATCGGATGGGTTACAAGGTCGGTGTGATCTCCGGTGGTTTTTCGTTTTTCACCGACTACCTCAAGAAGCGCCTCAACCTCGATTATGTTTTTGCAAACGAACTGGCCGTTGAAAACGGCGTTGTCACCGGAGAAATCAAAGGTGACATTGTCGATGCCAAACGCAAAGGGGATATCCTTCAGAAAATTGCAGAAACAGAGCGGATTTCCGTCGATCAGATTGTTGCGGTGGGCGATGGCGCCAACGACCGGTTCATGCTGGAGAACGCCGGTTTGGCCATTGCATTCAGTCCCAAAGAGATATTAAAGGAGTACAGCGATGGGATGATTACCACTGATAATTTATCGGGGTTACGGTACTTTCTGGGGATACCTGACGACAAAAATTAACCCGAAGATAAAACAAAGCGATCTTACCCCATCCGCTATGTTGCGGACCATTCGCGGTAGCAAACGACAGCTTCATGGTCCGATGCCTTGCGGCTGCGGCAACCTTGCTTCGTTCTATCATCGGGTATTCTTATATACCCACTATTTTTAATTGGCTTCTATAGGGTTTGTAGCATAAAAACGTTCGGATTGCGGACCGTTTTTATGCTACAAACCCTTTTGCCGCTGTCATATTTTCGGAACATTATTATGACAAGCGGTATCTTATTGAAATAAAATGTTTTTTAGCGATTTCCAAGCTTACCGCAGGTACAAAAAATGCCGTTTCGCCATAGTCGATCAGGCGCAACAGCATTTATGGTAGTATATGTAATGATATTTGAAAGCCCACAGGATTCAGTTTGAGAATATACCCTCGGACCCTGGAATCCTCGCCCTAATTTTTTTAATAATCCACCCGCTCCTTGAGTTCTTTTCCGCACTTGAAATAGGGCAGTTTTTTAGGGGATATTTGTACGGTTTCTCCGGTTTTGGGATTTCTGCCGACATAGGGTTTGTACTGTTTGACATAGAAGGAACAAAAACCACGTATTTCCACACGCTCCCCCCGTGCCAGTGTTTCGACCATTTCATTGAAAAAAGTGTCGACAATTACTTTAGCCTCAGTTTTTGTCAAACCATTTGCCTCACTGAGGGCATCTGCCAAATCCGCTTTATTCATTGTTTTCTCCTAGTTGCTTTCAAGTAACGGAGACGGCGGTCATTTCCACCCCGTCTTAAGAAGTGTTTTTTAATTTAAGCTCTTATCAAACCGCACTCAGGGCCTGTTGTCAAATAAATTCTTCATTAAAATGAAATCGTTGGGTGATTTTATTCTTGATGACTGTCCTGTTTATCTGAGACGGTATTTATCTTTCGGGTGTTAGCTGCGACAGGATTTCCCTTTCCTGCGCATTTGGGAGGATTCCGGTTATTGTTGCCTCCAGTACAACCATACCATTTTGATTTTTATAAACAGCGTCAGCGATGGCCCTGTCATTTTCGTCAATGGAAGTGATGGTGAAGCGGCAGGTGATGGTGTCTTTGAAAAAAACCGGTTTTTTAAAACGAAAATCCATACCGGTTGCCAGCCATCCGATCTGACCGCCGATCTCAGTGATGATACCCGCCGCCAGGAGCCCGTGACAGATTTTCCCATGGAATTTTTTAGCTGCCACAAAGCGTTCACTAAAGTGAACCGGGTTATAATCTCTTGTAATATCAGCAAAAATATTCACATCTGATTCTGTGAAGGTTCGGCTTACCACAAAAGTATCCCCTGTGGTCAGTCCCTGGATTGTCTTTTCTCGAATTTCAGTCATGCTGGTTTCACCTTAATCAATTACCTTGTTTTTAAGTTTTAACTTATGGCATTGGTATGTAGTAGCGCAGAGCTCCAGATCTGCTTACGGCTTCATTTTCAGGGCTGAAGCCCAGTGCTACAGTTACATGATTGCGTATTCATTTCGTCCCTGCAATCCAGACACCATCCCAGTCACGTGGGGTGGCGATTTTTATACATTCCTATTCCGATAATTTAAGCAAAATAGGAAATCCACAGGCATCTCTATCCCCAGCTCTGCAGCGTATCTCCAATAAAAGAAAGAATCTTCTGATGTTCCTGTTTTCCGTTGCCGGTTATATGGATGGGATCGCCAAAAGTCATGTGAACCGGTTTGGATGGATCGATTTTACCGAAATCCTTTAACAGGCGGCCAATGCCCCAGGCATCTGTTTTCAAAGCAATGGGCACAACCGGTAACCGGCTTTTTTGAGCCAGTTTAATACCAAGTGTGTTGAATTGTGCTGGATCAAAGTGAAGGCTGCGTGTTGTTTGGGGGAAAATGAGAACGGATATATTTTGTTTCAAGCAGTTAAGTCCCTGATCCAGCACCGCCCTGAGATCTTTTCTGGGATTTTCACGATCGACCACGATGGGATCCAGACTGTTGATGGAATGTTTTAAGAGCGGGTATTGGGTCAGGCTTTTTTTTATCACAAAGGTGATTTTGCGGTATGGCATAATAAAACACGGCAGGATAAAAGCTTCCAGGGCGCTCATGTGGTTGGCAACAAAGACACAGGGTCCTTTTAAATCTATAAAAGCGGACATGTTTTTTACGGAAACATGCGCACCGATGTGCTCCAGTGTTTTCAAAATACCTGAACTGCTGGTGATTTTTTTATCGAGCGTATAGGTATTCTTGCTGCAGCGTCTGGATGCCGTAAGGATATTCAGCACTATCCTGGAATACAAAAATAGTCCCGGTAAACACCTAGCAATCCACCTAGATTGGTTTGGGGGTGTTTGATAATCGTTACGCAACATAATTATTTCTTAACAGATCTATTCTACTCATGCAAATTGGATAGGCACAGTGCTGTTATTTGTTGAAGCTATAATTCGTAAGCATTAAGCGGTTTGCAGGCTTACAGCTGATGGTTTGTACCTAATAGCTGCTCCATATGAAACCTTTTTCTTTACCACCATATCTGCTATAGGGATGCATTCTTCATATTGAGGGTTCAAGGGTCCAAGGGTGATACAAGTGTTCGAGGGTCGCCAAAGGCAACAATAAATGACGCGCGTAGCGCAAATGTCGCACGAAGAGCAAACAGCATTCGAAGGAAAGCGGCGAAGCCGCGGCAAAAAAATTGTGAAGCAATTATTCCATGATTGACACTTATTTCAAGCGAAATGTTATCGGTATATCCGGTTGTGAATTTCTCTGGGGACTGGGGTTGCCGGTGGTTCTGGAATCAACCTTTCTGCAGCTTTTTTTGAAAAGTTTGGGGGCTTCCAGTTTTCAGATAGGATTGATCCCAGCTTTTTCTTTCCTGGGCAGCTCTGTTTTTGCACTGCTTTCCAGTTATTTCACGGTGGGTCTGGCCTACAAGCGTGGAGCTGTCATATACCTGCATCTGGTATCGGGCATGTCGCTGGTAATTTTCGGGGCGATTCTGTTTTTCTTTGGGGAACATGCGCCGGTGCTGACGATTTTTTTTGTTTCTTATGCTGTTTTTTCCATCTGTCTAGGTATGACAGTTCCAGTGTGGTTAAACTATCTCGTCAATATATTTTCTGAGCAACGAACGTTTAAAGGTTTGGGATTTATGATGATCGCTCAGAATATTGCCAGACTTGCCAGCAGCCTGATGATCGTCAAATTTGTAGAAAAATATTCATTTTCTCAAACAGCATCCGGAGGTATTTTCCTGGCCGTGGGTCTGCTTTTTTGCCTGGGATCTCTGTTTTTTTTCGCCACCAGAGAAACATTGATGCCGGATCATGAAACCGACGACACGCGCAGATCCTTCTTCCAATACGTGCAACAATCCGTGGGCCGCATCTTCCAGAATCGAAATTTCATGATATTTCTGGCAGGAGATATGGATTTTTATGTAATTGTTACAGTTATCTCCTTTTATGCGAATTACGCAACGGCCTTTTGCGGTATCGCAGCACCCGTCGCGGCCGGCTTTTTCGTGAGCTGTATTTATGTGGGGGCCATTGTTACCAATATTTTTCTGGGATCACTCGATGTCTTTTTGCTGCGCAATAAGTATATTTTTTCCAAGACGGCATCCATGACGGCATTGCTGCTGCTTACCGTATTTAGCCATCAGTGGGGCTTTTTCCTGGCAAGTTTTCTTCTGGGGGTTTCCAGGGGCACGCGTATGATTGTTTACCCACCTTCGGTCAAGAAACTCTCTGGATTAAATGACAGCACCAGTTACTTTGCAGTGGGGCCTATCCTCACGATACCTTTTGCGCTGGCCCTTCCCATGGCCTACGGTTATTTTCTGGATCGTTTTGCCTACCTGCACGGGGCTTCATATCGGATCATCTTTTTCATATCGCTGATGCTTGTTATGGGAAGTCTATATGCAGTATTAAAGGTTAATTTCCAGCTGCATATCCCACGTCGCTGAGTTACAATCCAAATATTTTATAAAAC
>JAHEIB010000110.1:0-6011 GCA_024639645.1 Deltaproteobacteria bacterium | reverse complement strand
TATAAAACCGCAACAGCGCGTCTATTGTCCATGGGTTTTGCCGTGGGAAGAATATTCCTTGTTGCCTCCTGTGAAGCGCTTCAAACCAGAACAGCCTAACACCTGGATGTGAGAATGGCGGTGCAAATCTCCTTGAATTTAAACGGTTTTTCTGATAAGTTTTCGACAATATTCATAAAATTGTTTCACGATTTTATTTGTCGCGACCTTGTCGCTTTTCTTAAAATATTTGGCCCTGCTTGAACTGCAACAGCGGTATCTAACCTCATTGTTTGCCACTGGGTTGGAAAGCGAACCTGTAGGGCTGTGCGTTTTCTGTCATGACCGGTTCACGTAGCAAGCGCGTGCTATCGGGATACGGGGATGTGTCTTGACAATCAAATCCAAAGCACTTGAAGTCAACATCGCAGATTACCATGTCGATGTCACCATAGATCCCAGATACGATGCCCTTCATGAAGCCATGTCGCAATACTTCGGCATCCAGGAAGGGGTCACGACCTTTCTGGAGGAATTGTCCCACCCTTATAAAAACTGGCAGTTTATCGTCAATGAGGCCAGAAATTATTCCCTGGAGTATTTCCATCTGCTCAAGACACATCAACGGGGCACGGATGCAGCGCGATGCTTTGTTGAAATTTTATCCGAAGCCATCACTGCGGAATGCGCCATGTCCATAAGGATGGACGCGGTGGACAATCTGCTGCTGTTTATTCAGAAGCTTTTAAAAGATTCAGGAGAAGCCCTGGATCGATTTTTCCCGGTGCTCAGCCATGCCTTTCAGCTAATCCAGGATTATCCGAACGATATTTTTATTTTGTTCGTCAAAAGTCATTATCAATTAAAACGGCTGGGTGAGATACATCTGGGAAATAGTCAGCATTCGGACATGGATTGTTCGGATCTGAACCGACTGATCATTCGGTATTTTCAGACGAGTTATCAATATTGGTTGAGTGAAAAGGATCCTCAGACCTGGTTTGAAAGCAAGATTGAAGAACTAGAGCCGCGACATGATTGGCGTATTGTGTTCAATGACATATCGCATGCACGCATCCGGAAATGGGAACGGGAGCTTTCGCAAATTGCCGATGAAGGCGACGTCGCTCGCCGGGATTTGACATCACAGCTGGTTCTGCTGACCGGTTACAGCCAGATTGTTGAACACTATCGTAGAATTCCAGAAAAGCTTCTGGATGCAGGTGCCGGAAACAATAAGGGCAACCGCTGGAAGGTCATCTTTTTGTTCCTGATGATGAATGTTTCGGGACTGTCTGCCATTCACGAGGAAACCTTACGGGATATCAACCGAACCTTGAGCTGGCTGATTGGAAATGAGGCGCATTTTTATATCTGGAACTTGATAGAGAAAACGTTTTCCATTCTTCATATACAGACGGAGAGATACCCTGCAACAGCACTTAATTGTGTTTTAAATATGGGCAAAGGGGTTTACAAAACAGACGACAGTGATCTGGTGAATCACTTTGTGGAGAACGTCATTGATCTTGGCTTCCAGGCGCCCATGCTCAGCGGGGTTGGGGATGACTGGCAGGTCAAAGTCAATCCATCCCATATCCTGAATATCAGGACCTGGCTGGAATTGATCGAGTTGAACCCGAAATATTCCATTCGGTTGATATCAAGTCTGACCATCTATCTGTCTCTATGTGGTGTTTTTATCAAGGATACAGACCTGTTTCCCCGTGACATCACGCGGATTTTGAACAGTGATATCGAACCGGTGTATAATCTCATCAAACAGTTGGCACGTCTTTTTCCGGTCTATTTTAACGATATCGGTGCCGAGGGCAAGCTTCGGGACATCTCCACGCGTATCGATGAGCTATCTCAGAGAAAAGATGTATTGGTACACTTTCTGCGCAAACAGAGTCATGTAGAAAGCAGCAACCTTATCATCCTTTTCATGGAGGCCACCCTGAAATTCTGGCAGACAAGGGATAAGGCGCTTTTAAAACCGTTTGTACCACCGGTAATTTTTAACCAGATCCAATGTGAAGGCCCTTATATTGACGGCATCAATGCTGTAGTCAACCATCTGATTCGCAAAAACCTTAATTTTCCGGAGGATCTTCTCACCATCGAAAAAGCTCATTTGAAGACCTTACTGGCGGACATGGAGGGTGCTTCGGAGATCGATATGGAGAAGATGCTCCTGGCAGTATCCTTTTACCGGCATCTTCAGCAGAAGTACCATCTCGATTTTATCGAGATCAATAACTATGTTCGGAAATTGAAAACAGAGGCTTTCCCGGGTCTCGACAAACTCGAAGCCGCACTGGCTGAGCCGTCTTTGAGAAAGAAACTCTCCATGATGCTCGAATATCTCGAGTTTTTAAAATACCTTATTTTGTCAGACAAGCCATTTGAGGTAAAAGAGGATATATACAAGAAAAGACATTTTACCGTGGACATTCCTTCCATGTACGGGTCCTACCACGAGATGAAATTTGATGCCCTGGGTTTGACATACCGACTCGAATCCCTCGTGAATACACTCTTCGAGGAACTCGTGGAAAGTACGGATCTGAGCCTGATTACCAAGGCGACATTTTATCAGATTTACGACCATTTGATGCTTTTTGACAAGGCACTCAAAATTGAGGGGATCCATTCAGTAGAAGTCGAAAGACAGATTGAAATGCTGGCCCATTCACTGGAGGCCAGGGGATTCACCTTCACGCAGTATCTGGATATTTTCAAAGGGTTTGCCCATGCGGTAAAAAATATCATTAATGATCATTTCGGGAATATCCATGGTAAAAACCTGATGGGTATCATTGAGAAATTGGGTGTGAACCAGGTGCTGAGTAAATATCTCCCAGCCACTGGTAAACCTGAAAATGAAAATATTCAGCACCGCATTTCTGAGATATTTTTTCGCGACAGGATTGCCATGACTACCGGCATCCAGCAGCTGGATCTTTTTTTGAGTCGTATTCTCAGCACGCTTTTTCAACAAGCCAACAAACTTCCCAAAGATCAGCTCCAGCAACTTCTGTTATACGACCCTAAAAATGCCATGGCACTGATCCATGGCGTCAGCCCAAGAGTTTCCGGTATCATTCATCTGGGGAGCAAGGGCCTGAATATGGTGAAGCTGAACAATTACGGCATGCCGGTGCCTCCCGGTTTTATCTTAACAACAGAGGTTTTTCGGTGCCGGGAGATTATCGAAAGCTATAAACCGGCCGAAGCCAATTTCAGGGAACAGGTGGTGCAGCAGATATCGGTCATTGAAGAACGGACCGGAAAGTCTTTTGGTAGCCCGAAAAATCCACTTCTTTTTTCGGTAAGAAGCGGATCGTCCATATCCCAGCCGGGAATGATGGATACTTTTCTTAATGTGGGGATCAATGAGCAAATTACCGAGGGAATTGCTGCGGTAACAAAAAACGAATGGTTTGCCTGGGACAGCTATCGGCGTTTTCTACAGTGTTACGGCATGTCATATGGTCTGGAACGGGATGACTTTGATGCCATTATCGGTGAATTAAAACGACGGGCCGGCGTTCAGTTCAAGAGGGACCTCACGGGCAAGCAGATGCGGAAAGTGGCTTTGTCTTACAAACGATTTATCCATGATACCGGCGTTACTATCAAGGAAGACCCTCTGGAACAGCTTTATGAGACGATTCGGAATGTCCTGGGAAGCTGGAAGTCCTCCAGGGCCAGAACCTACCGAAAGATCATGGGCATTTCGGATGATTGGGGCACTGCTGTTACAGTACAAACCATGGTGTTTGGCAACATGTCAGAAAAGGCCGGGGCGGGTGTGTTTTTTACACACAACCCGAGGTGGTCCGGTGACAGCCTTCGGTTATGGGGCGACTTTACCATCGGCAACCAGGGAGAAGACGTGGTTTCCGGTCTGGTTACAACATTACCGATTTCGATTTCCCAGCAGGATATAGAGATGCGGGAAACCGATATTACCCTGGAAACGCATTTCCCGAAAATATACTCGGCCATGAAAAACTGGGCCATCGAGTTGATCGAGAGACGTGGATGGAGCCCCCAGGAGATGGAGTTTACCTTTCAAGGTCCCGAAGAAGAAGATTTATACCTGTTGCAGACACGTGATATGGGCATACGTGAAAGGAAGAAGGCCGGCACCTTTAACCTGGACATGATTGATGAAGACCGATTGTTGGGGCATGGTATCGGCGTGAGTGGCGGTGCTATCAGCGGCCGGATCGTGTTCACACTCAAAGAAATCGACAAATGGCGTGTATTGGAGCCAGACACACCCCTGATTCTGGTCAGGAGTGATACAGTACCGGATGATATCAAAGAGATTTATGCTTCTGACGGTCTCCTTACTTCCCGGGGAGGTGTCACATCTCATGCGGCCGTGGTCACCCACCGACTGGGAAAAACAAGTGTTGTTGGATGCAACGACATGGTATGCGATGAGAAGGAAAAGGTGTGTTCATTCGGTACGGTTCGCATGACATCGGGGGACAGAATCAGTATCGATGGACGTGAAGGATCAGTATATCTGGGCACGATAAAGGTCAACACATCCTATCACGAACATTTCATGAAGGCTCAGGAGGCAACATGAGAAAAGACAGTGCAAACACCAATGAGCTGAAACTGGGGGTGGCTGGTTTTGGTAGAATAGGCAAACTGACCGTGTGGCATCATGTTGCACGAAAATACTTCAAAGAGATTGTTGTAAATATCGGCCGCGCATCCGGCACATCCCTTCAGGATATTGCCCACTATGCTGAAAGAGATTCCACATATGGTCGACTTCACGCTTTTCTTTATGGGCATGCCGCAAGACCAGTCATCTCCGATTTGGACGAAATGGCCGGCACCATGATGATGGACGGCACGCAAGTGAAATTTTTACGTTCAGACAGACTTCCCTGCGATATTGGATGGCGTGGGGAAAATGTCCGACTGGTGGTGGACACCACGGGTCAGTTTCTGGACCCAACCCTACCGGCAGAGCACCCCAATGGATCAGCTAGAGGACATCTGGATGCCGGGGCCGACAAGGTCATCCTTTCTGCGCCTTTCAAGATCGCGGACAAGATTACAGGCATGCCTGAAGATGCCGTCACGACGGTCATGGGCATCAATGCAAACGATTATGACCCAAGAAGACACCGGATCATATCCAATGCATCCTGCACAACGACCTGTCTGGCTCACATGGTGAAACCGCTTCTAAATGCATTTGGCCCCAAACGCATCCTGTCTGCATCCATGGCAACCATTCATGCCGCAACAGGCTCCCAGGCGGTGCTGGATAAACTGCCGAAGAAGGGCAAGACCGACCTGCGAAAAAACAGAAGCATTATGAACAATATTATCCTGACGACCACGGGAGCTGCCAGTGCCTTGCGGCTTGTAATTCCTGAGATGGAGCAGATTGGGTTTATCGCGGAATCGGTCCGGATTCCCACCGCTTCCGGATCCTTGATCATTTTGGTGGTCAATCTTCAGGAAGAGCTGTCAAAGGAACCCATACGAAGAGATTTTATCAATGATATTTACCGGCAGACCGCTGAGAACGATCCTAACGGATATCTTCACTACACCGACAATCAGAATGTTTCAGTGGATATCATCGGCATCCCCAGGGCCGCTGCCATCATCGAGGGACACGAGACCCATCGACGAACAGCAGAGGTGACCATCGATCTTGAACGGGTGCCTGAACTCGACGCTTCCGTAGTGGCCTCATTAAAAAAGACCATCATCAGGGTTCCGGTAACCCAGGCGGTCATTTATGGCTGGTATGACAACGAGATGGGCAGTTATGTCAATATGCTGGGGGATCGGACGGTGTCTATTGCCGAGGAAATGTAATCAAAGCCTTAAGCAGTAAGCTTTAAGCTGCTTACAGCTTATAGCTTATCTATATCCCTTTTCATAAAAACGATTGGCGAGACGTACAAATTCCTCAACGGTCAACGTTTCCGCACGTCGGATGGGGTCGATGCCTGCCGCTACAAGTTCTCTGGCAGCCGTGG
>JAHEIB010000248.1 GCA_024639645.1 Deltaproteobacteria bacterium | reverse complement strand
TGGCAGGAAATACTGCATACGGTTCGACAAAACCGTCTCCGTTCACTGCTGACGGCATTTGGTGTTTTCTGGGGACTCTTTATGCTTGTCATCATGATCGGCGCCGGTCGCGGTCTTCAAAAAGGTGCATATTCCGAATTCAGCGGTTATGCCACCAACAGTGCTTTCATCTGGGCGCGGGTCACAACCAAGCCTTACAAGGGATTTCCCATCGGTAGACGCTTTCGATTTACAAATGAAGACACCGAGATCATTCGGCAAATGGTCCCGGGTATTGCCTCCCTTGCACCTCGGGGCCGAAAACGTGGAGGAGATGGGGTTAACAATATCACCCACAAGGACCGCACCGCAACCCTGACCATTTATGGGGATCATCCGGAGGTGCAGAATATCCGCTTGCTTCAGATTGTTTCCGGTCGTTTCCTAAATCGTCTGGATTTGGCCGAACATCGAAAAGTGGCTGTCATAGGCGAAGAAACAGTCAAACTCCTTTTTGAAAAGGATGCGTCTCCCCTGGGTGCAATCATCAGCATCAACAACATCAATTTTCAGGTCGTTGGCGTTTATCGCTTGCCAAACAAAAATGATGAAGACTATGAAGAAGATGCTAAAGCTGTTTTCCTCCCTTTGACAACCTTTCAGCAGGTATTCAACTGGGGTGAGAAAATCGGGTGGTTCTCCATCACTTCCCTGCCCCAGATCAAAGTCTCTGATGTGCGGGATGAGGTCATCCGGGTCCTGGCAGCAAGGCATGCCGTGTCACCGGAAGACGAACGCGCGTTTGGTTCCTGGAATATGGAGGACGAATTCAAGAAAATTGCCGACCTTTTTGTGGGCATCCGATTTATCGTTTGGTTTGTTGGTATCTTTACACTCATTGCAGGTATTATCGGCGTTTCCAATATTATGTTGATCGCCGTCAAAGAACGAACCCGGGAAATCGGGATCAAGCGTACTGTGGGTGCCACACCCTTTTCGGTAATCAGCCAGGTGTTGATGGAAGCGCTGCTGCTTACCTCCATACCGGGATATTTGTCCCTGGTTTGCGGTGTTGCTGTGCTGGAGGGCGTTGGCCGCTTGATCCGAATTCTGAAAATAGATGCCCAGATGTTTCAAGACCCCAGCATTGATTTTACGACCGCCCTGCTGGCCCTTGCCGTTCTGACCATCGCAGGTACCATGGCGGGTCTGATTCCGGCATATCGCGCTGTGCAAGGTAAACCCGTGGAGGCATTACGATATGAATAGAAGGCATCTCAAAAATGTTTTTTGGCCCAAATCCTGCGTTGAGATCTCGTTCCAATTCCTCAAAATACTTCAGTATTCCTGCGGTTTGAAACTTGATCTCATCTTGACTTTGAACCAAAACCCTATTTTTGAGATAACTTCTAGTCAAATTGCCAGAACGATTAATATGACGCAATCTTGTCGTCCCGGAACAAAAAACCTGTCCGCCGGTAGTCTGGCGGGTTAATCGTAGGAAAGATGCCCTTATGAAAAAGATATTTCGCATACTTTTAATCATACTGTTTTTACTTATGTTTTTAGGGACGCTGGTTTTTCTGTATATCAAGTCCAGACCCAAACCCGCTCCAGTAAAATTGGTTTCACCGGTGGTGATGAATATCGTGAAAAAGACCGTGGTCACAGGAAGTATTGTCGCCCGGCGAGAGGTTGAGATAAAAGCCCAGCTATCGGGCATTGTCGATGAAATCATGGTGGAAGCCGGAGATTCCGTAAAAAAAGATCAGGTCTTGGCAAGAATTTTTCTGATACCCAACCTGGTTCGTGTCAATGAAGCCGAGGCCCGGGTAAAAAAAGCACACATTGCCCTGGAAGACACGAACAAGACTTTTGAGCGCGTCAAACGGCGATATGAAGCTTCCATAAAAGGGGGTAGTCTGTTGACCCAGAAACAATCGCCGAATCTGATCAAGCTGCATCTGGCCGAGAAGGATCTTAATCAAGCGAACTTGAATCTTCAAGATGCCCAGAACACCTTTGATCGGGAAAAAGAGCTTATGGACAAGAAAATTATCCCTGAATCCTCGTTTCAGGATACACTTCTGCAGCTCTCGAAAGCCCAGGAGGAATATGACAAAGCAGAGAAGTATTATAAGATGGTCCGTACCGAAACCGTGGATACAACGGAAGAAGAATATCAGAAGGCTGAAATAGAGCGCAAACAGGCCATAGAAGAATTAGCGGCTGCACAGAGAAATCTGCAATTGATCCAGAAAGGTGTTACGCCGAGCACAAAAGATAAAAGCAATACGTTGATCCGCGCCACCATCGATGGTACGGTTCTTGAGGTACCAGTCAAGGAAGGCAGTCTTGTAGTGGAAACCAGCACCCAGTCTTCAGGCACGACGGTTGCTGTTGTTGCAGACATGACAGATATGATTTTCGAAGGAAATATAGATGAAACCGATGTCGGTAAACTCCGCCTGGACATGCCCCTCATTCTCACCATTGGTGCCATTGAAAACCGGTTCTTTAAGGCCAGAATCGAACATATCGCCCCTAAGGGAAAAGAAATCAGCGGTACCATCCAATTTGGGTTGCGCGCCAAGGTTGTTCTAGAGGCAGACTACTTTATCCGCTCCGGCTACTCAGCCACCGCTGATATCGTGTTGGAGAAACGAGAAAATGTCCTTGCAATCAACGAGGGTAATTTAATTTTCAAGAAAGACGCCGTTTTTGTGGAAGTGCAGACCGGCTCACAGCAATTAGAAATGCGAGAAATAGAAACCGGTCTATCAGATGGTATCAATATTGAAGTGCTATCCGGTCTTGCCCTTGAAGAACGTATTAAAGTGCAAGGTACACTTTAAGTTCACTGAACCATTTGCAAAAACGTATATGTATCCAAAATAATTTCTTTTTCAAGGAGTAATAACTTAATGATTCAGCAACGTTTAAATTGGCTTCGTTACGCTATTGCTGCTGCGATCGTCATCTTCACATCTGAGTGTGCTGAGGCAGTGGGGATTGCGACCGCCGGGCCGTCGGTTAGCGACTATACCCAGGGGGATGTTGTTTTGCTTATAACGTACATCCTGTTGGCACTGGTATTTTCATTTCTCTGCAGCATTGCAGAAGCGGTTCTTTTGAGCATCACCCCATCCTATATCGCCGGCGTTCAGAATAAAACCCCCAAACTCGCGGCTCTGTTGAAACAATTGAAACAGGATAACGTCGATAAATCACTGGCCGCCATTTTAACACTGAATACCATCGCCCATACGGTGGGAGCCATCGGCTCCGGATCCAAAGCGACAGTGGTTTTCGGCAGTGCATGGTTTGGCCTGTTTTCCGCCATCATGACCCTTATGATACTTTTTTTATCCGAAATTATTCCTAAAACCATCGGTGCAGTATATTGGAGAGCATTGGCTGGTATCACAGCTCATTTTGTCAAGGGTTTAATCTGGGTGCTGTATCCCTTGATCTGGATATCTGAAGCGTTGACCCGATTCATTTCTCGTAACAA
>JAHEIB010000109.1 GCA_024639645.1 Deltaproteobacteria bacterium | reverse complement strand
ATCGGTGTTTTGCAAGGAGGGCTTTCGGGTCTCGCCTTTTGGTTTGTCGGTATCCCCAGCGCTGTATTCTGGGGTACAATCATGACCGTATTGTCCGTCATCCCCGGCATTGGAACCGCTCTGGTGTGGGTCCCGGCTGCTCTCATCCTGGCCGGTGGCGGTCACTATTACAAAGCCGCAGGTTTGACGGTTTTCTGCGCCCTGGTCGTGGGCAGCCTGGACAATTTACTACGGCCCGCCCTGGTGGGCAAAGATACCCAGATGCACGATCTGATGATTTTTTTCGGCACCATGGGCGGAATCTTCATGTTCGGTGTACCGGGAATCATTATCGGACCACTCATCGCTGCGCTGTTCATCACCATCTGGGATATTTACGGGGTCGCGTTCAAGGACGTGCTGCCGGAATCCTCTTCCATCATTGCCCGTAACGAGAATAGTTCCGACAAGGACAAAAACATGTCTTGATTTGATAAAGATCCCGTGCCTTTTTCGTGAACGGAAATAGCGAGCGTATTCCACATAGGTTATGCCTTACGGCAGTGCTTCGCATACTGCGGGGTTAGCGCGTGTATCAAATAGATATAATCCATACCGAGATGCAATGTACTAGCCTTCGGTAGATTATTCCCTGCCGCTTGCTTAAGGGTACGTTTCAATGACTTTGACCCGGCCGACAATACCGCTTGTCAGACGAACCTTAATGCCATGTGGATGTGTGGGGGATTTGGTCAGAATACTCTTCACAACCCCATCCGTCAGTTTCCCACTGCGCTGATCCTGTTTCTGAACGACCCGTACCCTTGCGCCCACGTTAATATTCGATCGATTTCTGCCATTCATTTTTATCATCGTTTCATTTCGCGTTCACTTCGCGTCAGTCATCGTGGGCCGGCAGATGAATAATATAGCCCCCCGAGCGTTCATCACTTTCCAGTTCCAGAAGACCACGACGTTTCCCGTCTTCCAGTAGTTGGCTGAAGGTCCGAAAGCCGTAATAGGATTCTGTAAAACCGGGTCTGCGACGCTTCAGGGCCTGTTTGACCATCGAGCCCCAGATTTTATCTGCTTCTCCACGCTCGGCGATGAGAGCTTCGATGGTTTCAACAATCATATCAACAGCCTCCTGTTTTCTCTCTTCCTCTTTTTTTCGGACATTTTTTTTTGATGTCTTGCCCGGACTCGGTTTTGAGGCTATTTTTTTGCTCTTTTTCTTTTTTGTCTCATCCTCCCGAACCAGGTCGTCGTAATATATGAACTCATCGCAGTTGGATACCAGTAGATCCGAAGAGGAATTCTTCACGCCGCAGCCGATGACTATCTTATTATTTTCCCGCAGTTTGCTCACCAGGGGTGAGAAATCCGAATCCCCGCTTATAATGACAAACGTTTCCACATGGCTCTTTGTATAGCAAAGGTCAAGGGCATCCACCACCATGCGTATATCGGCAGAATTCTTACCTGACTGACGGACATGGGGAATCTCTATCAACTCAAAGGCAGCCTCGTGCATGACACCCTTGAATTCCTTGTAGCGCTCCCAGTCGCAGTATGCTTTCTTGACAGCAATACTGCCTTTGAGCAACAAACGTTCGAGCACTTTCTGGATGTCAAATTTCGCATATTTAGCATCTTTTACACCCAGGGCGATATTCTCGAAATCGCAGAACAGAGCCATGTTTTTAATCTCTACCTGGTTGGTCATAAGCTGCTGCTCCTTTAGTTGTAATAAAAACCTATTTAAAAGTGTCTTTGGTCAAAATTTCTGTGCTGCTGTTACAACTTAACCTCTGGAAGTTCCCGTTGCGTCGCCAAATCAAGTGCAAAATAGTTTTGCTTTGCAAAGCCAAATTTTCCGGCGATAAAAGTGGCTGGAAACGATTCAACGAGAATATTTAATCTGGCCACATATGCATTGTAGCGATTTCTGGCCTTTTGAATATCTTCTTCGATCTCGTCCAGATTATTTTGTAGATCCAAAAAATTCGTACTTGCTTTAAGATCCGGATAGGCCTCGGCCAGGGCTAAAAGCCCGCGAAGTGATTTGGATATCTGACTCTCCTCTGCAGCCCGATTTGACATACCGGTTACTCCGGTCAGATAATCGCCCTTGGTGCGAAAGACCTCAGCTTCGTGTTCACTGTATCCTTCAACAACACGAACCAGATTAGGGATCAAATTAAAGCGGCGCTTTAATGCTACATCAATACCACTCCATGATTCCTCGATCCTGTTTTTATACCGGATAAACCGATTATAGGTTGTGATAAACCATCCTACGGACACGAACAGAATAAAGACAGTGATCATAATTGCCGGCACCATAATAGCTCCTTTTCAGCTTGAAGCCATCTCAAAAATAGGATCTTGGTTCAAAGTCAAGGCAGAATCAAGTTTTAACCCGCAGGAATACTGATGTATTTTGAGGAGTCGAAACGAGATTCCAACACAGGATTTGGGCCGAAAGATATTTTTGCGATAGCTTCTTATTACCTCGACGTTTGGTTTTTATCACCTTTTATAGAATGAAATGAGTGATCCGACTGTGATTTGTACCGCTTGAACCAGTCAGTGCTTTTTATACGCGTGTGTGAAAATAAAAACCCAAGCTGAAAAAACCTTCTTAATGGAGATCACTGGCTTTTCCCTGATAATACGTCTGTACTTCTTTTAATTTTTCGTGGAACTCGGCTTCAGTGATATATCCTTTTTCGATGAGAAGTCGATACAGCGTGTCAAATTGAATCGTATTTGATACAACAAGGTCCTCGATCGACTGATGGTCTGTTTCGTGTGTCATGATGGGTCTCCTTTGGGCTTTGTTTCACAGGCAACACATTCTGGAAAATATTTGTTCCAGAGTATCTGTTTCAGCATCGATGTCATAATACAACGTCCCGTGAAGATCACCATGGTTTTGCCCAGCAAGAGTAGTATGGAAGCTTTCTAATTCACGCTGTTTTTCATTCCATTCAAAAGACAAAATATATTCTCACATCCGAGACGAGGCATTAAAAAAAGTTTATGCCAGAACTATTTTTAGATCAACGGATTTTTTAAGCGTGTTGGCGACGATGCACCCGCGTTCAGCGATGTCCGTCAGTTTCTCCATCGCCTCTTTATCACCATAGTCCGCAACTATTTCCATGTCCACTGCCGAAAAACTGGGTGGCGCAGAAGTCAGGGTGCCCGCAATATGCAGCTTGACCTCTTGCAGGTCATATTCCCGGGCTTGGGCCGCAGCCAATAGATTGCTCATGAAGCAACCGCCCAAAGCCATCAAAAGATTTTCTCCGCCCATGGCGCCCCGGTTCTGCCCGCCTTTGGCCTCGGGTCTGTCCATAACAACACGATGTTCTCTTGCCCTTCCTTCAGAGGCGGTGGGACCAACCTGGTCGACACGAACATTTACTTTTACAACATCGTTCATTTTGTTTTCTCCTTTGATTGCTCTAAGAACCGCGAGCTCAGCAAGCGGTTCCGAACCTGAACCTGCGGAGACGTGCCGTCTCCTTTGTCTTTCCCCTTTTTGGGGGAAATCCAAACCACCCGTTTCACGGGTGGTAGTTGATTAGAAACTATCTCAAGAATAGGATTTTTTTCAAAGTAAAAGCGGGATCAAGTTTTTAACCCTCAAGCGCCCGCAGGAAGTGCCCATTGGGTGAATACTTCCGTATTTTAAAGGCTTGAAACGGGAACCCAACACTGGATTTTAAGCCAAAAAAACATTATTGCGTTATCTTCTATTATAGGCAGCGTGCCTGAAACACATCAACCGAATTGATGTCGATATCCAGCAACCGGGCAATGTGGTGTTTGGCTTCCATGCCCTTGGGATGACCGCCCCTGGAGGTGATAAACCCGATTTTCAGATCCTCCCGAACCTCTCGCATGCGCACTTCATCCGCCAGTTCCAGAACGGATATTCCCAATTTGTCGGCCACATATTTTTTTGCCTCCGCAATTTTCATTCCCCGGGTCATTTGCATACGGGCAACCAGATCTCCAGCCGTCCGTATTCCGCCCATGCCTGAGGTAATTGCATGAGGAATGGCGACCCCCGCCGGATCGCCGGTACCCACCTACAACCCGTCCATCCGGGTAATCTCTACCATTGCCCTTGATGCCATGCACACCATGTCCACCGGCAGGGTCTCGCAGGTGGGCAGGCCCCCGACACCCATGCCCATATTGCCGTGAACCGGCGTCTCTGAACGCTCTACACAGGCTTTGGTCATGGTGACAGCCCGGGAAATATTCCAGGGAATGGTCTTACTGGGTACTGTGTTCACCACTGGCCCAAAAATTGTCACCCCACTTTTGTGTGCGATTTCCATCTGCTCGTGTGGATAAAGACCTGCCAGCCGGGTGCCGTGATGTGTTATTTCCCCATGAGTGCCCAGTACAAATTCACCGGCCATACCCATCTCGATGCAGATGTCAGGATATTTCTCTCTTAGTTTTTCTACGGCCATAAGTGCCGCCTTGAAATCCGGATCCCCAGAAGCACCCACCGTATCGAAATTAATCCCATCGGCACCGGCTTCATAAAATGCCGATGCACAATAAACCATGTCATTAACGGCCATCTCGATGGCAGCTTCATAGGATTCCTGTGCTTCTTTGATTTTTCCCAACGGTAGCAGATCTCCCGGATTGGGCATGGGGCCATCAGGATAGGTATACAGGCCCAGGTTAGGCATGGCCCCGTAAAAAAGGGGAATTACCATGAGCATCTGAGATTGTTCAAAAAGTGGCAAATCCTCATGAACAACGGATTTAGACGGTTTATAGCTGTAATCCACATGGGAAAACTCCATGGTATCGGCCCCAAAGCATCTCTCAAATATCTGAAGGGCCTGCTGACGATTGGCGATGATGCCCGCATGCCGAATCTCGATAGTGGGGCCGTCGTAGGTAGTGACAATTTCAAAACCTCTTTCCACGCTGGTAAGTCTTTCACCCGATCTGCAGATATCAAACAAGTGATCGACCTCCTCATCGGAAAGGGAATCGATCTGCGCGTTTTCTGCGGCCGTCTGGGTTCCGTCGACGATGTCCCGCATGAGCTCAGCCTCTGTTAATTCCGTAATCCAGCCGTCTCCCAGCCGGGAATAAATTTTTGTCATAAACAAACGCTCCTCAGGCATAAGAACTTATAACGTAGATAAACGAGCTGATTAAGACCCCTGAAATAAAGGACAAATATGAAAACTGGACAAATCGGTACTTTTTCTGGGCCAGATACTGCCCCATGGTATATATTTCACGAATCTGGGTTTCATAAACGGCGTTTGCATCATTCATCATGGATTCCATGGCTTCCTTATACTCATCATAGTCCAAACGGGTAAAGGTCCCGAAAAACAGGAGATTCGAAGAGGTTTCATTTAGATCAGGCTTTGCATCTAATATTTTACCCGTTTTTATTTTTGGCATGGCCGCAAAAGCTGCCATCACTATGGTCAGAACGCAAAATCCGATCAGAGTAACAGCAGCCAGATGAGATCTCTCGTCGTAAAGGAAGCCTGTGGAAAGTGGTATCATCAAAGATGCAATGGTTAGCATCATGTTCGCCTTTCTATCAGCCATTGTGCTTAAGCTTACATGATGCGCGCGTGTCTGACGAATCATTTGGTCCAGGTGGGCTGAGTGTTGCATTATCTGCATGGTCAAACTCCTTTGTACCTTACCGTTTATATTTTTTGAAAAAAATCCTAATTATTTCCTTTGAGGAATGGATTATATTACGGCAAATAAAGAATCCACGTCAAGTTTCATTAAATATTCGGTTGCGGGGTCTTTCCAAAGGCTCACTTGCTTCATCCACCAGATATAGAATCGACCGGTAGGGAATGTCCCCATGCAGTGACAAGCCAATTTCACATGTTTTACTGGTAGAATAGCCTGCCTCACAGCTACAGACGTGCTTATTTAAATCTTTCAGGGCGGATGCGTTAAGTTCCGGAAATTTGAATCCAAGGTCTCCCGCGAAACCGCAGCAGTATATTTCTCGCGGCAGCACCACTTCCCTGGCACAGGCTCTGGCAAGCTGCTCAAGTTTTTCTTCCAGGCCCATTTTTCTTGTGGAACAGGTGGGGTGTATAGCCACTTTGATATCCAACTGCGTAAATTTCAGCCGTTTTATCAAGAATGTGAGAACGAATTCTATAGGATCCAGTAACTGTATTCGTTTATCCAACATGGCCCGCATCCTGTAAAGGCAAGGACTGGTTTCACAAAGTACAGGGATCTCGCCGTTGTTGGACACCAGCAGCAGCGCTTCCGACAGCTCCTTTGACTTCCGATCTGCCTGGGCAATAAATCCCTTGCTTTCAAAAGCCTGTCCGCAGCACAGGCAATTCAAGTTCGGGGGATAAATAATTTCATAACCAGCCTTCCTTAACAACGATTCGGTCTTTTCTGGCAGGCTCTCGCACACCTTTTCATTTATGGAAGGGCCACCCATGAAACGGCTGGTGCAACTTGGGAAATAGACCACTTTCAAGGGGTTTTTGGGGTTCACCGGCTCAGGATGGATCGCAGGTACGCCAGAAGGCATTTCCCGGTTCCAAAGGGGTAGTTTGTTACCGGTCGCCCTCCTGGCCACTTTTGAAGCCCTTTCCATAAATGGCGTCCCCGTGGTCTTATGCACCATGTTGACGGTTTTGAGGCCAGTATTGATGGTATTGCTCACAACACCTGAATGATCTGCCACCCAGTCAGCAACGATGTTGCCGAGTTTACCATTGGCCTCCTTGCGTAAGGATTTGACCATCTTACCGGTATCGATTTCAACCGGGCAGCGTAAGCCACAGAGCCCATCTGTGGCACAGGTGTCCGGGCCCGGGTATTGGTAAGCCTTTGAAAGGGCCATCACTTCTTTGGCACCACAACCCGCTGCCATTCTTCTGCTGATCTCCCGCCGCGCGGCAATACGCTGCCGCGGGGTAAAGGTAAGGTTCTTTGAAGGGCACACCGCTTCACAAAAGCCGCACTCGATACATTTATCCACAATCTCGTGGGTCGGTAGCAAGGGTTTCAGATTTTTAATATGCGCTTCGACATCTTCATTGAGTATGACACCTGGGTTCAGAATTTGATGGGGGTCAAAAAGGGTTTTGATTTCACGCATCAGCCCATAAGCGACTTCCCCCCATTCCTTATGGACAAAAGGAGCCATGTTGCGGCCGGTGCCATGCTCTGCCTTTAAGGAACCGTCATATTTTTCCACCACCATTTTAACCACTTCTTCCATGAAATCCCGGTAACGGGTCATCTCCGAAGCCATTGAAAAATTCTGGGTAAAAACAAAATGTAGGTTGCCAGCCAGGGCATGGCCGAAAATAATCGCCTCATGATAGCCATATTTTTTGAACAATCCCTGCAAATCAAGTGAGGCCTCAGCCAGGTGCTTTCCCGGAAACGCCACATCTTCAACGATAACCGTCGTGCCTTCCTGGCGAATAGCGCCCACAGACGCAAACAGCCCTTTTCTGACATTCCACAAGACATTGTATTCTTCAGGCTTGTCCGTAAAGACGGCTGGGCGGACCGTGGGAAGTTCCTGGATAGCCACCTGGATCTGTTCAATCTGGGCATGAAGCACTTCAGCTGTCTCTGCCCGGGTCTCCACCAGCAACGCAGTATCCGTCCCAGTGAGGGTCTTCAAATAGCCTGGAATACCCGGCTTGTTTTCCACAGAACGCAGGCTTGCCCGATCCATAATCTCGGCAGCGGCGACCGGCAGTTTCCGGAGAAATGGGATAGCCGCACATGCGCTTTTTACATCTGGGTATAGGATGAGAGCACTGGCCTTGTGAGGATGCTCAACAACGGTCTTAAGAACCACATTGGAGATAAACCCCAGTGTTCCTTCACTACCTACCATCAAGTGGCTCATTATCTCGTAAGGATCTTCGAAATCAATGAGAGCGTTAAGACTGTAGCCAGTCGTATTTTTGATCTTATATTTGTAGCGAATACGTTCGCAAAGTTGTTTATCTTCAAGAACGCGGTCCCTGATTTTACTGAGTTTTCTAAGTATGTAACCATGGGAGGTTTCAAATTCGGAACGACTCGAATCGCTGGCCGTATCAACATGCGTTCCGTCAGCCAGAACGATCCGCATGCTCTCTAGCGTCTGGTAGCTGTTCTGTTCAATGCCACAGCACATGCCACTGGCATTGTTGGCAAGGATGCCCCCGATTTTGGCGCTATCTATGGAAGCGGGATCCGGTCCGATTTTTTTGTCAAATGCTGCAAGGATCGCGTTGGCATCACTACCGATAATCCCCGGCTCCAGTTGTATTTTTCTGGCATGGTCCAAAACATGGTATTTCCGCCATCCTTCTCCCAGTCTCACCAGGATACTGTCGGAAATAGCCTGGCCAGACAAGCTGGTACCCGCGGCCCTGAATGTTACGGGGAGTTGCAGCTTATTGGCCTGGAATAGGATCTGCCGCACTTCCTGCTCATTTTCGACATTGATGACGATCTTTGGGTTCAATCGGTAAAAACTGGCATCGGTACCAAAGGTTACGGTTCTAAGTTGGTCTGTGATAATATTCTTTTGCGGTACTGACTTGCAAATTTTTAAATAGAATTCGGCGTATTTCCCTGAAAGCATGCGGCACACATTCCTACAGTTATTGTTGGTAACATTTAAAAACGCATCGTTTCAATATTATACCGCCTGTCATAATAATGTTCCGAAAATAGGATGGCGGCATAAGGGTTTGTAGCATGGATGGATTGAAGAGAGCCCTGCAGCGTGCAAAGCACTGCCAAACGGCAGAACCTACGAGGAATCTTCACGGTTAAGATTCAGAGGATGAACAATGCGTTAGTCGTGCATCTTTTGCATATATGAACGCCTTATCCCAGTTTTCCGATTTTTTCCAGGTCATCGGCAACGTCACCCAAGCCTAAGTCAACCAGGGTCTCTCTTTTGGGAAAGCTCGTTTGCCTATCCCACCCATGAAGATCGTAGTACTCGTCAAGCATGGCATTATATTTTTTCTCGTCCATTTTCCACCCAGCCAGATTCCCAGACGCGATGGGTTCATTCAGATCTCTAGGGGTGGGAAGGTCATCTTTACGGTCAAAGCCCGTATGCCTCAGATTGAATGCCTTCTCCAGATTAAGTTGTTTAGTGGTGATGTTCCTAAGATCTTCTTCTGATGTCTCCCAGCCTGTTGCAGCAGAGTAGAGCTCAGCCATATTGGAAAGATTCAATAATTCAGTGTCCCACTTCACCGTGTTCTGCTGACAAACCCCAAAACAGTTGGACACCCGGTGCAATGCTTCGGTAAATGTAACCATTTTGGCTCTGCCTTCATATTCTAGAGGTTTGTAGGGGTTATCCACCCCATATATCTTTTTTGCTGCCTCAATATCCTCTTTTTTAGCGCTGGGACGAGCGTCGTTAATGGCTCCAGAGGTGTGTCCGCCACCCCGTGTGGAAGTCGTTGTGCCCAACGACCATGCAAGGGCTCCACGACACGTTTCATAGAGATCCTGACCCTTGATATGGATGGCATAGTAGCTGCTATCCCTACCCACAATATCCGCAGCCCTGGCACAGCCCTCAGCCAGGATATTCCCAAAACCTTCCCGATAGCTTATTTTTCTGATAAGCTCGAGAATAACTTCCGTATTCCCCCATTCAAGGGATAGCCCATCGGCATCATTCTCATCGATGATATTTCTCTGATAGCATTCCATGGCCCAACCAATAGCACCCCCTGCTGCATCAACATCAAGACCGAGCTGGTTACAATAGGCGTTTGCCTTATATAAAAACGTGGGCTCCTCTACAGCTAGTTTACACTGGATACAATTTAAAACCTCCATCTGGCAGCCTTCTGTAACCAGACCGGCATAGGGTCCGTCGGTGATATGAAGATGTCTGCTGCAGCCAATGGGGCAGCCTGGAAAATTCTGTCTTGAAACCTCGTACTTGTCGATGGTCTTGGTAGGGTCAATAATATCAAACACCTCATCAGGAAGGATATTCCCCTGGAAATTCTTGTATGAAACACCGGCAATATTCTGCTTGCCCTGCAGATCGAACAGGGTACCGTATTTCCTGAAATTCTGGATGTGTTTTTTGGTATCTTTATATTTTGCCCGTATATCCGCGACCATTTTCATAAATTCTACGGGCTTTGCTACCTTGACCGGCCCGTTCCCTTTTGCCACAATCGCTTTCAGGTTTTTGGAGCCCAGAACCGCACCAATACCACATCTACCAAAAGCCCTTCCTTTGTCTTGGATGACACATGCGCCCCTGGCCAGATTCTCCCCTGCCGGCCCAATGGATATGGTATGAAGGGACGCATCATCCAGTTCCTGACGGATCATTTCGAAGGTTTCCCATGTGGTTTTCCCCCATAAATGTCCAGCCTCACGGATCTCAATGTTGTCGTTGTGTATCCATAAATAGACAGGGTTGTGCGCCTTTCCTTCTACAACCACGGAATCATAACCCGCATATTTGAGTTGGCCGCCTGCATAGCTGTCACAGCAGCTAGTGGCCCATCCACCGGTCATTGGGCCCAGGGTACTCAAATTGCTCTTGCATGCACCGGGAGCAGTTGTTCCAAGCAAAGAACCAGCTCCCAGTATAACCTTATTGGCGGGATCGTAAGGGGTCACCCATGATTTTAGTTCGTCATACAGTATCTTGATCGCCAGACCCGGTCCCCCGAGCCACTCTTTGGCGTACTTAACGGTGGGCTCCGTTGTGATACGACCATTGCTCAAATTCACTCTCAAAATTTTGCCTGCATACCCGCATATCTCTTGCCCATTTGTCATTAAAAGACCTCCTGTACTATCCATACCAAGTTGACCGGTGTATTTTTAATCGTTTTTCGTTCCATCCAGTCGACTTTCAAACAAGCAATAGGGTTTTCCCTTTCACCAAGCCGGTCTAATCTTCTATTGGATCATTAGATATCGTTTTTTCGATAAAATCTTTAAATATTTGCCCCAGGTCTTTGCTTTTAATGCAATGTTCAATACATAATGGGGTATGCTGCTTTGCAAAACAATCGCATGCTATGGTTTCATTGTCATGGATTTCAGCAATGCTTACGACATAACCTGGTTCCCCTTTTTTATCTATGATCTTTATGCTTGAAACTGAAGGGATAAACTGCCCTTTATGCCTGAATGAACAGGCCATTTCGCAGGTCCTGCATCCACCGCAACTCGGCATTTCAAATATCATTGTAAAATCTCCTCAACAAATCTTAAA
>JAHEIB010000108.1:5361-11282 GCA_024639645.1 Deltaproteobacteria bacterium | reverse complement strand
CACTTCGTACCCCACTTCAGCGGCCTCTATGGCTGTGGTCAGCCCACTGATTCCGCCACCCACGACCATGATACTTTCACTAGCAGGGGCTCCTCTGTCTTCTGTCATGCTATCCCTCCGTACAATAGTGGTTTCTGATTGGTTAAATCATGTCTTTACGGCTTCAGATGATATCCTATTTGAAAAAAATAAATAACGACTGGAATAAACGACCTTGCCGCGCTTTTAATGACTCCAGCCGTTAGTTACTGTCTTCAAACCGTTTGGATATCATCCGAGACCAGGGGGACCTTAACAAAAACCTCCAGGCATCTCGCGACACCTGGAGGTTTACGTTTTTAACTAACTCACAATAGACCTGTGGTTAATCAGGAATGATCTGGACGTAATCTCTCTTGAACACATCCCATTCTCCTGATTTTGGATCGTATTTGGAGTTGACAAATGCGAACCAGTTCTCATCATCCTGGCCAGGATAATCCGCCTGATAATAGAATCCAGGATATCGGGTTTCTTTCCTGTACTGGATGTGACGCAGATGGGATTCTACCGTCCAGATACGGTGATAGATTTCCCAGCATCGCATGAGCTCATGCAGATCGCCGGCAGCCAGCTTTTCGCAGTCTTCACGCATGGTTGCCAGCAGGTCCATGATGATTTCAAGATTCTTGCTGGTGGTCAGGTAATAGGTCGCGGTTCCACCACCGTATTCATGGGTGGCCTTCATAAGCCGCAGAGCCATCCCGGAAGGTTTGACATATTCCGGGTTGATATCTTCATCCGTCGTGTACTCGAAGTTGTCCAGGTAGGTCCTGACAGGTTTGTACACCAGGTCGACCAGTTCCTCTTTGGACTGTGCCAATGCCGGGCTGTAGTCGGCATGGTCTTTTGCATACCGTACACATTGCTTGACGGCCATACGGCCTTCGGCATGGGACCCGGAAGAGAACTTATGACCGGAACCGCCTACACCGTCACCAGAGGTAAAGAGGCCGTTGACCGTGGTCATGCGGTTGTAAACCTTGCCGTTGTCTGCCTTGATTTTATATGAATCCGGTACCCAGTCATAATCCGGTCCTGATGTCCAGAGACCGCAGCAGCCTGAGTGGGATCCCAGCAGGTAAGGTTCCGTCGGCATAACTTCGGAATTCTTCTTTTCCGGTTCGGTGTTGGTGGCGCACCAGAGGTTGGCCTGACCACAGGTCATGTCAAGAAAGTCTTCCCAGGCTTCTGATTCAAGATGCTTGAGTTCTTTCTTGTCCATGGTTTTTCCAAGCTCTGCCAGAGCGGTCACGGTATCCATGATAATGGGTCCACGGCCCTCTTTCATTTCGAACAGCATCAAATGGTTCCGCAGACAGGTAGGTGTAATGGCGGCCGTTCCATAGGGTGCATATTTCTCAAGCTCTGCTTTGGCGGCATCGCTTCCGGCAAAGGCTTCGCCAAGACCGTTCAGTGTTTTGGCCTTGAAAAGCAGGAACCAAGCACCAACAGGGCCGTATCCGTCTTTAAAACGAGCCGGGGTGAAACGGTTTTCCATCATGGAAAGTTCGGCACCGACCTTCATACACATGGTGTAGGTGGAACCGGCATTCCAGACCGGATACCACGCACGGCCCTTGCCTTCGCCCACTGACCGCGGCTGATAGATATTGACAGCACCACCGCAGGCAACCATCATGGATTTACATTTGATAATGTAAACCTTGTTCTCGCGAACGGAAAAACCGACCGCACCGGCGATCTGATTCTCTTTGCTGGCGTCCAGCAGAAGCTCCACGATAAAGCAACGCTCGAGGACGTTGTCATCACCAATGGCTTTTTTGGCGGCTTCAGCAACGATCCGCTTGTAAGATTCACCATTGATCATGATCTGCCATTTTCCAGTACGGACAGGGCTGGCACCGCCTTTAAGGCTACCCATTTTCAGACCTTTTTTACCATCCAGGTTCTTGCCTTCTTCTGTTTTTTTCCAGACCGGCAGTCCCCATTCTTCAAACAAATGAACCGAGTCATCCACGTGACAACCCAGATCATAGATCAAGTCTTCTCGAACGATTCCCATCAGGTCGTTACGGACCATCCGGACATAATCCTCAGGCGAGTTGTCGCCGATATAGGTATTGATAGCAGACAGACCCTGCGCAACTGCGCCACTTCTCTCCATGGCAGCTTTGTCACACAGCAGAACGGTCTGATCGTCACCCAACCATTTTTTAACCTCGAATGCAGAGCCGCAAGCCGCCATACCACCACCGACGATCAATACGTCGACTTCTCGCTCTTCAACTTCGGGATCCCTAACTGCTTTAAGCTCTCCCATTGGTTTGTTCGGTAATGCCATATTGTATCCTCCTTAAACTATATTTTCCAAATGTGAATAAGTTACGAATGCATTAACATCAGACAAGGCCTATACCGTGGTAGGTGTCGGGATAGTATACCCGTCGGCTTCCTCAGTTGAAAGCAGTTGACTTTCAATGTCCTGGCCTTTCAGATCCGGATATTCATTGGCAGCGCCTTCCGGAGTTGTCCGGATGGGGAACTTGAAGCGTTTGATGGTTCCGTTTCTGAACTTGCATGTCCACATAACATCCTCAGTACCCAGCATCGGCATTACACTACTTCCCAATGGTACGAAATCGGAATAACCCCTCACCTCAATGGCTTGGGTAGGACAGATCTTTACACATGAAAAACATTCCCAGCATTGATCCGGCTCTTGATTGTAAGCCTTCATTTCGTTGGGTTCGAGAACCATAAGGTCATTGGGACAAATATACATACATGCGGTTTTGTCCCCGCCTTTACAGCCATCACATTTTTCGTTAATTACAAAACTTGGCATTTAATGCACCTCCTAAAGTTAGCATTGTTACAACTCGTTGTTGAACATTCCATACGATTGGTTACCATCGAACCTTAACTAATTAATTGCACCTCCCTTCTGTCCCAAAAGTTTCTTGGCTATATAATTTAGACTCACTCATGACATCGCTATTGGTTACCGGCGATGGATATTCTTTTGTAATTGCAGCCGCCTGCAACTTTGACAAATCAGGGCATTGGCTGTCTTTTGGCAAACTGCGAACCGCAAACAGCGCACGCGTCACTGTCGATATACAGGGGCGTTTGCCGTATCCCTGTCATCTCATTTTCCATTAGTTTTTCAGGGAGTTATCTTTCGAAATATCTCTATAGATATCAGCAAGATACCAATGACTAAGGCCAAATGCATATCATTCAGCATTTTTCTTGTCAAGAACTTTCGGCCCAACCGAATCCAAAGCGTCTAAATCCTTTGGGCCTTTATTTTCATGTTCAATATATTGGATTATTTATTTGATTATACACCATATATCGTGGTTGAAGCAGGACAGTCAGAACACCGGCTCATCCACCACCAAATGGCCGACACTGATTTGCAGGTTTGGGCGCTTGTTCGGTCTTATTTACCGAAGCTTTTTCTGACCGCCGACCAACCATTTAAGTTGACATGCGGCCGGATCATCATTCAAGATACGAACATGGAACCCAACATCACACCCATCGCCCCCGACGAAGCATTCCGGTTTGCCTGCTCGTCGCGTGTTGCCTGTTTTAACGAATGCTGCCGGGATTTGAACCAGTTTTTAACACCTTACGATATTCTGAGACTGAAAAACCGCCTGGCTATGACGTCCAGCCGCTTCCTTAAAAAGTATACCACACAACACACAGGCCCTGAAACCGGGTTTCCTGTGGTGGCGCTCAAACCGGCCAACGCAGAAACCCTGCAGTGCCCTTTTGTGACGGCGTCCGGCTGTAGTGTATACACAGACCGCCCGTCTTCCTGCCGTATCTACCCCTTGGCACGCGCCATATCACGAACCCGGGAAACTGGAGAGCTTACTGAACACTTCGCCCTTCTGAAAGAAGCCCATTGCCTCGGCCATGAGCAGGAAAAATCCCAGTCGGTTCGGGAGTGGATAGAAAAACAAGGCCTGCTTCCTTACAACGAACAGAACGACAGGCTACTGGAAATCATTTCCATAAAAAACAGCTTGAAAGCAGGCCCCCTCGACCTTGCCTTTGTCAGAATGTTTCATCTGGCATTGTACGATTTGGACACCTTTCGCAGGAAAATATTCAAAGACGGATTGCTGTCTGATTTTGCGGTGGAAACGGCGTTGTTGACACGCGCAAGGCAGGACGACACGCTGCTGCTGCAGATCGGGTATGCCTGGATAAAATCAGAGCTGTCGGCGGTTTCGTAAAAAGCCCAACGTCTGCTTTTGCTGCATTTCGTAATCATTCAACGTACAATACGTACGCCTCATGATTACAAAATTTGCACCTTATACGAAACCGTCACACCGCAAATGAGGAAGATTTATCGGAGACGGATTTTTTTGCTCGGAACGCCCCAGACAAACAATTTGATCCAGTCAAAGCCGAAAAGCATCAACGCAACGTCATCTCTCTGAATTTTTTTGAGCAAGTCGGTTTTGACCTTGTAACGTTTCAGCAGACTGCTTTCAAATACAAACCCTCTGAAAGCATCCATATTATAACTGGCCATGAACGCCATTTTTGCACGGTTTCCCTGGGGACCTTCATGTCCCCAGGGATTTTTTTGAAACAGGTATTTGACCTGGGACCACTTTCTGGACATCTGCTGGTGCTTTGTCGCTCCCTGATCGCTGGACCAGGTCTGAAGCGTCCACTCATGGACCTCATGAGGGCCAAGACAGAATTCGGGGGGTCTGAAAAAACCGATCAGCTCGGGTGTTCGATTCTCTGCAGGATACTGCAATCCGTATTCTACCGGAAATGTCCTGCAGGTGTATGGCCGGTCCTTATATATACGACACCCTGATGCATCGGAAAAAATGCAGGCATGCTCTTGGTCGTCCGACATCCTCAGGAGTACATCCGGAAAAAAATTGTCCTTTCGCATCACGACATCCACATATTCTTCTAAAAATACGTCAGCTGAAATACCCAGGGCTTTTTTCAGTTGAAGCACATCATACGGGTACAGAAACAGATTCAGATTCCGGCAGCACTGGTTGAAGCAGGCAAGCCCCGGTCGGCACCGGAATAGAAACCGGTCCACTCCTTTTATCTGTTTTCCAGAAATTTGCTCAATATCTTCAAGCTTGATGGATTTCATAAGACACGCGATAGCCTTTTAGGGATTTAGGCTGAAGACTGTCAGATGGCGACGGCTCGTCGCTTTCAGTCACCCTCGAACCCTTATGAATTACGCTTACTTTACAAATAATTTCGCCGGTATTAGTTTATTCAAAAGACAGTTTGATTGTAAAGACCAAAATAATCATCGGGCAGTGCCATGTGCTGCCGTATCCAGGAATTTTAAATGACGGGACACCATCTCATACTCGGCAAACAGCTTGACTATCTGACCGGGGAGACCCTTGCGGACACTCACGACGAAAGATACCGCCAGGCATTGGCCAAACTGCTCGTAGAGGAAAAGGGGTATTACAAATCCGACCTAGTGCCCCGCAGAAAATTGATCGTCACGGCCGGGGACAAGTGCGCCCAGGTTCAAATCGATTTCATTGTTAAAATAGACGATACCATCGCCATGATCGTTCGGTATGGGCCTGGGTCCTTGGTAACACGGCACCGCCCGGCCATTGCAGCATCACGCGTCCTGACAGCTTATCAGATCCCCCTCGTTGTTGTGACCAATGGTCTCGACGCAGATATCATTGATGGAAAAACAGGTAGCGTCCTCTCAAAAGGTCTCGGTACCATCCCGGACAGACAATCGCTTCTTGCACACTGCCGTGCCGACGCGAAGGAACCCATTTCACCGGAAAGAGCCGAATCCGAGCAGAGAATTTTATATGCCTACGATGTTGACGACAGCTGCCCGTGCGATGACAGTATCTGTAGGTTATAAAAGAGGG
>JAHEIB010000108.1:0-5261 GCA_024639645.1 Deltaproteobacteria bacterium | reverse complement strand
TGAAACGGTATTATTATGCAATGGTTTTCAGGTCGGGTGTGTTCCGTCACAGCATGACAGCGTTATTGCCATAGAATTCTGGAAAGGGACATGATTTCTCATTAAATCATGTAACGATTTTATTTTTCTTGCATTTTTTTCTTGCATTTCTTAATGTTGTCTTATAATCCACTATCCCAAAAAGGGGTAGGTGAAAAACAAGTTTTCTGTAGTGCCGCATACAAATTGAGTCATAGGGCGGCTTAAACCCAAATGCCGAATAAGGAGGTGGGGGTATAGCTTTTCCAAAACGACCACACAGAAACGTCAGAGCAGACCGAACCAATATCAACAAGAACATTAGAGCAAAAGAAGTCAGAGTCATCGACCCGGATGGAACTCAGGTTGGTGTTGTCCCGACCTACAAGGCCCTCGCCATTGCCGGCGATTTCGGTCTTGATCTGGTGGAGGTTTCTCCAAATGCAAATCCACCTGTCTGTAAAATCATGGACTATGGTCGCTATAAATACGAGCAGACCAAAAAACAGCAGGAGGCTAAAAAAAAGCAGAGTACCTTCCAACTCAAGGAGATCAAGGTTCGGCCCAAAACAGGCGAACACGATATCCAGGTAAAACTGAACCATATCAATCGGTTCATTGAAAATAAGGATAAGGTCAAGGTTACCGTCGTATTCAGAGGCCGCGAGATTACGCTTTCTAACCGGGGAAGAGAATTGCTCGCCCACATTGCACAGCAAGCTGAAGAATATGCGATTGTTGAGCAACACCCCAAACTTGAAGGACGAACCATGACCATGGTGCTGGCACCAAAGTAACACTTTTCTGCGGATAGTAACCCAGTGAAAATGTGTTAATCAAGCCATCATAGCTTGTTATCAAACCCTGGCGTGAACGGATATATTCACCGTGTTCACGCCATCTGTTTTTAAGAATAAAATTGTTGAAGCGTACCCTGCAGCATGCGAAGCGCTGCCGCACGGCAGAACCCAAGGGGAATGCGCTCGCTATTGCCGTTCAACGATTTTATAAAACGCGACACTGTCGCTCCTAATAGTTATTAAAAGAAAGGGGCTAACATGCCAAAGATAAAAACAAATCGAGCAGCTGCCAAGCGATTTAAAAAAACGGGCACAGGAAAATTCACATTCTCAAAATCACATGCCAGTCACATACTGACAAAAAAAACGACCAAGCGGAAACGAGCGCTGCGGCAGGGCCAGATCGTAAAGAAATCTGATATCCGGGAAATTAAACTGCTGCTCCCCAATGGATAAACCCATTGATGCTCTATTTTGCTTACAGGAGGATATTTAACAATGCGTGTTAAAAGAGGTTTTAAAGCCAGGAGAAGAAGAAACAAAGTTCTAAAATTAGCCAGGGGATATCGCGCTGGTCGCAGCAAGCTGTTTCGCACAGCTACGGATGCCCTGGACAAAGCCCTGATGTATGCCTACCGGGACCGCAGGGTTCGAAAACGTGATTTCAGAAGACTCTGGATTGCAAGGATCAATGCTGCCGCACGTATGAACAATCTGTCTTACAGTAAATTCATGCATGGATTGAAACAATCCAATATTCAACTGGATCGGAAAGTACTGGCGGACCTGGCCGTTTCGGACCCATCCGGTTTTTCTAAAATCGCCGGTCTTGCTGCTGAACAAATTTAGTACAGGCGAATAGAGTCATCGTGAATAAACAAATCGAGCAAATCCATCAGGACTTTCTGGAAGGCCTTAACAGCGCCAAGGATGCTATGGAAATTCAGGCGCTTTCGATACAATACCTGGGACGAAAGGGTCTGATAACCGGGGTTTTAAAAGGCATCTCCCAGCTTCCCAAAGAGGAACGGCCAGAGGCAGGAAAAAAAGCCAATCAGGTCAGGCTCGCTGTAGACAATGCGATTCAGGAGGCTTTGCAGAAGCTTGCCACCGTAAATACGACCACGGAAGATGTCATCGATGTTTCGCTGCCCGGCCGTTTGCCTTTAAAGGGGTCCCTGCATCCAGTATCGCAGATTCAGCAGAAAATCTGTGATATTTTTAGCCGACTCGGTTTTGATGTGGCCGAAGGTCCGGAAGTCGAATCAGACCACTACAACTTTGAAGCACTCAACTTTCCCAAAAACCATCCGGCCAGGGATATGCAGGACACCTTCTTTGTTTCGGACGACATTGTTCTGAGAACACACACATCGCCCATGCAGATTCGCATCATGGAAAAAACAACCCCTCCCGTTCGGGTTGTAACGCCCGGGAAAGTATTTCGCTGTGATTCGGATCTCACCCACACACCCATGTTCCATCAGGTCGAAGGATTGCTGGTTGACTCGGACATTTCCTTCGGGGACCTGAAAGGGATTCTCACAACCTTTATTCACCAGATGTTCGATGAAAAAACCAGTCTGCGTTTCAGACCCAGTTTTTTTCCGTTTACAGAACCGAGCGCAGAGGTGGATATTCTCTGCGTCATGTGCAGGGGCAAAGGATGCAGGGTCTGTTCCCAGACCGGATGGCTTGAAATTCTGGGCTCAGGCATGGTGCATCCGGCCCTGTATGAAAACGTGGGTTATCCTTCGGGAAAATATACAGGTTTTGCATTCGGAATGGGCGTGGAAAGAATTGCCATGCTCAAGTACGGCATCGACGATATCAGAAAATTTTTCGAAAACGACATCCGTTTTTTACAACAATTCTAATAAAATCGGTTCAAAGATTTTATTAGGAGGTGATCTTAAATGAAAGTTAGTCTCAACTGGCTTAAAACATTTGTCCCCATTGCGTTGTCACCGGACGAACTGGCAGCAGCCCTCACCATGACAGGGCTTGAAGTGGAAGCCATATCCGATCGGTTTGAATATCTTAAGCGCGTAAAGGTCGGTCACGTTACAGCCGTCAAAGACCACCCCAACGCAGACAGACTTAAAGTCTGTGATGTCGACATTGGCGAGCGGACACTAACGGTTGTTTGTGGTGCACCCAATGTCAGGGAAGGCATGTTGTCACCCATCGCTATTGTCGGCACCCATCTCCCCAATAGCGGGGTTCTGGAAAAAGGGGTCATCCGGGGAGTCTCTTCAGAGGGTATGCTCTGCAGTGAAGCCGAACTTGAACTCGGTATGGACACATCCGGCATCATGACCCTGGACGACAATCTCACCGTGGGCCAGTCCCTTTCCACAGCCTTGAATTTGTCGGACACCATGATTGAAGTTGATCTGACACCTAACCGTCCGGATTGCCTGAGTATCATCGGTACTGCCCGTGAAATCGCCGCCATTGTGAAAAAAGAACTCTCCTGCCCGGACACCACCCTGCCGGTTGCCGGAAAAGAAATTCACGAACAAACATCCGTTACCGTGGACGCACCAGACCTCTGCCCCAGATATGCAGCAAGAGTCATCGAAAATATCACTGTAGCGCCTTCTCCTTTCTGGCTTCAAGAGCGTCTTCGCTCTGTCGGATTGAGACCCATTAACAATATCGTGGATATCACCAACTTTGTACTCATGGAACAGGGTCAGCCCTTGCACGCTTTTGACCTGGACAGACTGGAAGAACGCCGGATTGTGGTGCGGGCGGCAGTCGAGGGAGAGGTGTTTACAACACTTGATGAAAAAGAGAGAACCCTATCAAAAGACATGTTGCTAATCTGTGACGGTAAAAAACCCGTAGCGATTGCCGGTGTCATGGGGGGCTTGAACTCCGAAATAGAAACCGACACCTGCAACGTTCTTTTGGAAAGCGCCTATTTCAACCCGGTAAGTATTCGCAAGACATCTAAAAAGCTTGGTTTGAACACGGATGCTTCTCATCGCTTCGAGCGGGGTGTTGACCCCCAAGGAACCCTTGTGGCTCTGGACAGGGCAGCCCGGTTAATTGCAGAAATAGGCAATGGCCGTATTTTAGATGGTGTCATCGATGAATGTGAAAACCTGCCGCAGCCTCAGACGATAGCACTGAGTACGAAACAGACCAACCGGCTCCTTGGTACGGACTTCAACCGTATGGAAATTCGTGATCGCCTGATTTCTGTCGGGTTCAAAACTGAAGAGAATGCGACGGATGTGCTCTCGGTCACAGCACCTTCTTTTCGGGTAGATATCAAAAGACCTGAGGATCTCATGGAAGAAGTGGCACGGCTTTCAGGTTACGATAACATACCCACCACCTATCCATTGATCCCCGCCGAAGCAAGAACCCCCCAGACCGTCATCGACCATAGACGCAGCCTCAAAACCATTTTGAACGGATTTGGCTTCGACGAAGCTATCAATTACAGCTTTATGGACATAAAGGATTGCGATCGTCTGCTGCTCGATGCGGATGATTATAGGCGAAGCCTGGTGGAAATATTGAACCCCTTAACGGAAGATCAGACCGTCATGCGGTCTACCCTGCTCCCGGGACTCTTGAAATCAGCCCACCGAAACATATCTCAGGGCTCAAAGACCAGTCGGCTTTTTGAAGTAGGCAAGGTATTCATCGGAAAAGGAAAGACGCATCTGCCGGATGAAATTGAAATACTGGCGGGAATCTGGACTGGATTGCGCACCGATACCTTGTGGAATGTTCCCGAAGCAGCCTGTGACTTCTATGATCTCAAGGGTGTTGTGGAGACCTTGTTCTCCGCTCTCAAAATCAATAACATCTCATTCACCCGTATGCCCGTAGATGCCGGTTCCTACCTAAAGAACGGGTTTGCCGCTCAGATCATTGCAGGCGAAACGCCTTTGGGACTGGTTGGAAAACTGCGCTCCCGAGTACTGAAGAACTATGATCTGAAACAGGTCGTCTTTTATTTTGAGCTTGACATGAACCAACTCTATGGCATGATACCAGATAGTCTGCAGGCCATGCCGATACCTAAATATCCCGCGACATCCCGAGACGTGACCGTTATCATCGACAGGGATATCGAAGCTGACAGCCTGCTGACTTTTATCAGAGACCTGAAAGAAGATCTGGTGGAACAACTGAGCCTTTTTGATGTGTTTGCCGACGACCCTATCCCCAAAGGCAAAAAAAGTGTCTCTTTCAGAATTGTATATCGTTCCCATGAAGAGACATTAGAAGACGAAAGGGTAAACAATATACACAAACACCTATCAGAAAGGTTGATTGCTCATTTTAATGCTGCTTTGCCTGAGTAGGGAAGCCTATGAAACAAACATCGGTTTCAATCCCTGACAAACTTTACTTTAAGATTGGGGAAGTCTCTGAGCTTCTCGGGCTGCCGACCCATGTTCTCCGCTTCTGGGAAAC
>JAHEIB010000247.1 GCA_024639645.1 Deltaproteobacteria bacterium | reverse complement strand
GTAAAAAGGAGAAACCCATGCGAACGAAAACACTTACTGTGAAAAAGAAACGCGAACAGGAAAAGGGTTTTACGCTGGTAGAAGTCATTGCCGTCCTGGTCATTTTGGGCATTCTGGCAGCCGTTGCCATACCCAAGTTTTTCGACATGCAGGATCAAGCCAGAGAAAAGGCCATCCAAGGCGCTATCGGTGAACTCAACGGTCAGGTTGCCCTCGCTTTTGCCCAGAATGCGTTAAATGGCGGTGCAGCCGGCGGATACGATGGGTATAACGGTGATCTTGGCGCCGACTTCGCAGTCACAGGACAAGCTCTCAATACGCCAGGGACCGGCACCATCGGCTTTGTCAATCCCGCGGGACATGTCTGGACACTCACATGGACGCCTCCCGCTGGCACTGACTCACCAGGGTACTTTGTGATGGGTGCTAAATTATAAGTTTTTAAGATGAACCACACTGACTTGCGAGTCCCGTGGCTTGCCGCGGGCTTAGCAAGCAAATCCAGACAAAACAATATTTCCTCATTGAAACCGTTCAGGGCAATGAAACCAGCGATGCTGCTGTTTCATTGCCCTCTTTTGGTTGCGAATCCAACAATTTCATGCTAACATGACCGCGAATCTGTTTGACACAGAAACGTCATAAACCCCAAAATACCACATCGCCCATGTCAATAGCATTTCATTGCAAAAACAAAAATGGGTTTACCCTCTTTGAAGTCATAACTGTTCTGGCCATTCTTGTCATCATCAGCACCGTTATCATCAGCCAGTCAGGTTCATTTTCCACCGATGTGGGTTCACAAACAGACATCCTAAGGGGCCATCTTCGCCATGCCCAGGCGCTTGGCATGTCCGGAAGCGATTCAAGTGATGTTTTTGGCATCAAATGTGACACGGCTTTCTATTGGATGTTCAAAGGGACCGATCCGGACGTTCCCGCGAATATTATTATGCTCCCTGACGACCAGCAGTACAACACCAACAATGACGGCAAACTTGATTTAGCCGAGAAAAAAATTGCCATCGGTACCGCTTTCACCGTTTTTTTTGATGAGCGAGGGATTCCCTACAGCGCCTATACAAATGAAGCCACCAATACCCCATATGCCGCAGACCTCGCAATAAATGTAACACCGGCAGGAGAAGCAGCGCCCGTAGAAACCATCACCGTAACACAGCATACAGGTTTTATACCGTGATTGACAAACGCAATAGGCATGCCAGCATGGTGACATCTCAGAAGGGATTTACCCTCTTGGAAATCATCGCCACACTGATTCTGGTTGGCATTTCCGCAGCAATTCTTTTTCCAGCCATGGGAACAAACCTGACCCGTAGTGCCGAACCCGTAAACCGGCTGAACGATCATCAGCTCCTGATTGAAGAGATGGACAAATGGACGGGTATTTATAGAGATGATATACATAATGATTCCCTGGACATAAGCGCTTTCAAAACAGCTGTTGAGACATCCCCTTACTTGGGCAGCACCGCCTATATCAACAGTTTCAATGGTGGTGCCTATAATACCCAGGGAACCAATACAATCCTGCGTGTTACCCTGGTAAACAATGATCAAACGCTGGTAGCATTGTTTGCAGAATAACCACGCAACGCCTTGTCATGGGACGCGATAGCTTCGTTTTTTAGACTAGGACAAATGCTGATTTTAAAACCAACATTTCATCAATCCGGTATGCCGTTGTTCCGTCGTCCCTATATAAAAGACGCCTGTTATGCATGCTTGAACAAGGTTTCACACATGGATGATGACACAAAAACAAACAATGATGGATTCAGCCTGGTCGAACTCATTGTGAGCCTGGTCCTTGCTGGAATTCTGGCGGTTGTGCTCATGACCATCGTGGTCACTGCGCTCAACGGGTTTTCTCTTTCAAGAGAAGCGGCTGGCATAACACAGAAAGCCAACCTGGCCCTCTCCCGCATCCGTATCGAGCTTTTGAATACCTCGGATATCACCACTGCCGAAGCAAACAGAATCATTTTCATCACCGATGATGGCACCTATGAAATCCTCAAATCAGGCAATGTTATCACGCTTGAAAAAACGGACGCCGGGTCAGCCATCGCGGCTAAAACCCTGCTGGACAATATCATGGCAAACTACGGGGGGGATAGTTTTCTTGTGTATGAAAAACGAGATGCCTCCGCATGGACAACTGCTGATGACATGTCGGAGCTATATGCCATCACACTGACGCTCAAGTTTACAAACGTCTCCCGAACCATTGAGACGATGATCAACCCACGCAATAACCGGCTTAGGAATGCACCCTTACTGGTATTCCAAATAAAGGGTTCGAGGACGATAATTCCGAATATCGAAATACGAAACGCCTAGCTATGAACAAAAAAATTAAACATTCAAAATTAAGCATTCAAAATTGCCCGTCCCCACTGGCGAATGACTCGGGTGCTGTTTTGCTAACGGTGGTGGTGATTATCATTATCATCGGTTTGGCGGGTGTCGCTATTTTTTCTTTGACCAGCACCTCCACCTTTACCCAATTGTATGCCCAGAATGCAAGCAGGGCCTTTTTCATGGCCGAATCCGGTTTCAGGGTGGTGGCCAGTGAATACAAGAACGCTCCCGATCCCAAAAACGATATTCTGGAAAGTCTCCACGGAACATCCCTCAGTCTGCCGGGTAATGCCGGACAATTCGATGTGAGGGTCTACCCACACTGGTTTTACGTCAACAGCCCCTACACAGCCAACAGTACCAGCATCAGTGTTAAAATACCGGGTGGCACGCCTTTGAGAAATCCTTCCGATATGGGCTCTCCCAGAATAACCTTACCCGGCAGCGGGCAACTGAAAGTGCATGGCAAAAGCCAGCCGGCCACCATCACATCGGTGTCGCCCAGCTCCCCTGCGGACGGCGCAACGATTGCCTTTGGTATATCAGGATTCCCCTATGATATTCAGGCGGATGAAGAGCTTTTTCTGGTTTATACGGACAACGCCACCACCAACCAGACAATTTCCCAGGGCAACAGTCTCGACTTCCCAGGAAACAATCCGGTTGCCCAGACACTGCCGGCCCAGAATGGCTCCTTCAGGGTATACAATGAAGACAACGATAAAATGGATTATACCTATCTGGAGAAAGTTCCAGCGGTTGTCGATCCTGGAAATCCCCCCACCACCATTACACTGAGCGGCATCCAGCACCAGAGTGAAAGCAATCCATCCCTGTTCCCGTTTACCATAGACAACACATCCGAAATCTACTTTGGACGCAATCTGGCTGTCTTTTCCACCTCAACTTTCGGAGCCGGTAACATGGCAGCCAAAAAGACCGTGGGCAACTATACCGATGTGGGGCTGGATGGTGGCTTCTTCGCCGGGAGAGACATCATTTCTTTTGAAGAGGATATTGGCGATTTCGCGCCTACCATGAACAATCCCAACCCCTCGTTGGGGGACCCCATCGAGATCGACATTGGAGCAGAAACCATTCAACTCGGCGGCGACCTTCCCGATGGCTAT
>JAHEIB010000013.1 GCA_024639645.1 Deltaproteobacteria bacterium | reverse complement strand
GCTCGAGTCCGTTGTAAGAATAATAGCATGCCGGCCTGTTCTGGATGATCATATTCGAGAAAGTACGGATCTGTTTTTGAGGAATTCTGGTGATTTTTGAAGCTGTTTTCGGATCCATTTTTTCAGCAATCGCCTTGAGATGAGTAAAAACCGATCTGGCGTTGACCACCTTTCCATCAAAACGTTTGAAATCAGCCTCACTGAGCAGTTTTGGGTCAACGTCAGGTCGTTCATAGGTCCCGGTGTCTGGATGGTAAGCACAAGGTTGATTGCTGTGCTTATCCCATACAAAAAAGGTTTCAGCTTCTTGGCGATGAGAAGCCCCTTGAGACCGGATGAGGTTTCCAGTCGTCGAATCGACCAGAAAGGGGGCATTGGTCCAGTTTTTCACAAATTGACGATCAAATCCGTTTTTCCGGATCAGAATATTGATAGCTGCAAGCAAGAGGGCGGTGTCTGTTCCTGGGCGGATCTGAAGCCACAAGTCTGCTTTTTCAGCCCAGGAGGTTCGCCTGGGGTCCACAACAATCAGTTTTGCTCCTCGCTTGATGGCATTGGATATGTCACGCACGTTGCAGCGAACCGACGCATGGGAGTTATGCCCCCATACAATGACCATTCGGGTATGTTCATAATCCGGCTCGGGTGGTTTTTGCCAACCAAAGGTATATTTGGATCCTGTATCTCTGTGCCATTGGCAAACATGCCCGGTCGCGAGCGTGTTGGGCGATCCAAAAGCATTTGCGAGTCGCACCACCCAATGCGCATAGTCCCTGGATGGCGATCCCCCGGGGCCGGGCCGGTTAAAAACCACTGAATGAGGGCCATATTTCTCTTTGATATGCAGAAGTTTTTTGGAAATGATCTGAAAGGCTTCTTGCCAGGAAATTCTTTGCCAGCCAGGGTCAGATGCTCCCTTGGGCCGGGTTCTTTTCAGCGGGTATTTCAGCCGAAGTGGGTGATATACCAGCTCCGACCCTGCCAATCCTTTGGGGCACAGCGAACTGGTATTGGGATGGCTCTTATCGGCGCGGATATTTACGAGTTTATTGTTAATAACCGTGCACAGGATTGGGCAGGTAGATTGGCATTGGGCACAATATGAAGGTTTTTTTTCAAGACTCATTTTTAGCTGTGTTTCCGGTAACATAAACCTGACTATTTGGACCGGGATTCTTTATTCATGAATCTACACCAAGCCCTTTCTAAGGACGGCCTCAATTGCTTCCGGCGGAACCTCGATTTTTTCGGGGAAACTGACGCCCGACGGGCGTGTGGCATCGATGATGACGACGGCTTCCCCCATCCATTGGCGAAAGCCCTGAACATTGCGTAGAATTTCAATGTCTTTGTCCCAGTGGGTTCGTGTAACGACTGCCCATTGGACCTCCCGTTCGTTATAGATATCAATGTCCGCATCAACCACCGTGACCATCTTCAGGTGTTCTATTTCCGGAAACATCATCATTGCCGCTCTCCTGGGGTCGCTGTCCCTTTCTTTTTCCATTGAAACAACACAGGAAAACCGGCCGCAACTCGAAGGGGGTAAATGAACCGCTTTTACACCGGGAAATTTATGTTTGACAGACTGAAAAGCGGTGCCCTCCTTGGGAATGCCGCCCAAATGCCAATGCTCGGCGTTACCAGGGAAAATGCCCTGCATAAGGGCGTTCTTTTTCATGGTAATTGCTTTAATTTCGGCAATTGGTGACTGCATCGCGGGTTGGTAATAGCCTGCAATTTCACCAAATGGGTTCTGGGTCTCCCGAATGCCGGGAGGAACTTCCGCTTCGATGATAATTTCCGCATCGGCTGGTACGAGAAACTGATCGCCCCAGGTGATTGATGGACAAAGCCTGAGCGGTTCTTCCAGAAACGCCGAAGCGGTCAGATAATCGTTGTTTCCATAGGGCATCAGGCAGCATGTGGAAAGATAGAAGGCGGGGTGGTGACCCAGGATGACGATCATGGGTGTCGGCTGCTCCTTTTCTTCGTGCTCGGCAATGATTCTGGCCAGGTGATGATGGCCATGAGCGGACACGCTCATTTTTTGAGGCGACTTGGACCAGTTTTTTGTAAAAGAGATATTATAAAATTCCCGGTCCAATCCTTTCATAGCACAGGTCATGGTGAGATAAGGCCCCACATCTTTCCGATGATGCAGCGGAATGGGCAGTTCCCATAAGTCAGCCGAATTCTCTTTCCGGATAACCTGCTGGCAGGGAGCATCGGAGATAATCTCGGTTTCCCCTGGCATGCGCTCTCTTTTCCCGAATTCTTCCACAAGGGCCATACCATGATGGTCATAGTCCAATCCGATAGCACGGGCGCACAGTCCCCGGCTTGCAAAGACATTTGAAACGAATGGTACCCCCGAGCCTCCTTTTACGTTCAGGGGGTTCTCAAACCGCACGATCTGCTCGCTTCCCTTGCGCGCGAGGAGGGACAACAAGGCTGTGATTTCATACTTTTGGGGGTTGACAACGGTTTCCACATGCAACAAGTTGGCTGGAAGTTCCTCCTCGAATTCGGACAAAAACTGCTGTAGATCTTTGGCCATGCGAAATCTCCTTTCCTATCGAACCCACAAATGGCTGGATATTGACCACATTTTTTTAATTGACATTTACAAACAATTTTTTGATATATTTATTTTATAAATTATTATATAAAAATCAACACAATTCCGTCACTGGAAAATTATTTAGCTTTCTTATTGTGTTTGAGCCGAAAGGAAGCATCGGTTGTCCAAGCTTAATCTCTCGGCACCGCATAAAATTAATTAGCGATGAAAATTAAGGTTGACACAAAAGCAATATTTATTTTATAAAATATTTTATAAAATAAATACGAGCCGTCCCATGCCTTAATTAACTGATATGGCGAAAATAATTAAAGCCGGATAAAGGAATGGACTCCCCCTGCTGTGAGCAAGACAAAAAATATTTCTGAACAAGCCTATCTTCATATTCGAGAAACCCTTTTGAACAGTGATGTCTACGTGGGGCAGAAGATACTTCACAACGAACTTGGGTACAAACTCGGCATCAGCCACACACCTTTGAGGGAGGCAATGTTTCGGCTGGCAGCGGAGGGATTGCTTGAACATGAAAATTATAAAGGATTTTCCATTTCCGCCATCACCCTCGACGAAGCCAGAGAAATATACGAAACTCGTGAAGTCATCGAACCTCCCATGGCTGAAAAAGCGGCTGGTGCGATGACACCCGAGAAAAGCGCGATCTTTTTAAAAATATTAGAAGAATACAAGCGTCTTCTATCCGATCCCTATAGCCGGAGCAGGTTGCTAATCGATAAAAAACTTCACATGGAAATCGCTAAACTATCCGGGAACAAAATTCTCGTCCAGACGCTGAACCTCATTTGCGATAAGCTTATTTTCAAAAGTCTGTTCGAAAAGATTTCCCCTGAACGGGGACAGAAAATTGTCGAGGAACATTCAAAAATCTTGATGGTTCTCGGCAAAAAAGACGGCAAAAAGGCCGCCGAACTGATGAAGCACCACATCCGCGAACAGAAGAATTACATGATAAAGAATATCAAATATACCCATTCGGAAAACATTCTGAGACCTTTGGCTAAATGAGGTCAAAAGGTCTAGTTTGGTTCTGTATCGAACCCTTGTCGAGGCTCTTTTTTTCTACAGTTTTTAAAACAATATAACGATTGCGTAAGGAGGAAGAAAAATGTCGAACGATCATCTTCGAAGTTTAAGAACAAATCTGGAGTGGTTGAAAAAGGAGGGATTGCTTCTTGAAACTGATCACGAGATTGATCCCAGATGCGAAATGGCGGCCATTCAGAAATCATTGGATGGCGGCCCGCCTATAATTTTTAATAATGTTAAAGAGTATCCCAACGCTCGTCTGGCAACCAATGTTTTCGGGTCGGATAAAATCGGTGCACAAATGTTCGGTTGTAAGGACCGCAAAGCGTTGAAATTTAAGATTCATGAGTCGATTCTAAAACCTACGGCGCCGGTGATCGTTGACGATGCACCCTGTCAGGAAGTGGTAATCGATAAAGATATAGATGTTTGGCCGATCATCCCCATGATCCAGCACACACCCAAAGATCCGGGACGAACCCTCGGTGCCGGCAAAACAGTTGCCTCCCCCAACGAATTTTGGGGCGGATGGCACATTTCTTACAACCGAATGAGTTTCAGGGAAGATCAGCACTGGAAAGACAAGGCCACCTTTCAAATATCACCTGGATCCCACACGGACCAGATTGCAACTCAATTTTACAAGAAAAAACCGATTCCGTTTTCAATCAACATCGGCATCCCGCCGGCAGCCACGCTGATGGCCGGCGCCGGTTTCATGTACACCATCTTACCCAGGGGATGTGATGAACTCGGAATCGCGGGCTCGATACAGGGATTTCCCCTTGAAATGGTTAAATGCAAAACCATCGATGCCTACGCTATTGCCCAAGCGGAATACGTTATCGAAGGATATCTGGATACCACCCAAAAACTCTGGGAACATCCCCAGGCTGAGAAGGAAAATGTACAGGGACGATACCCATTCCATCCGGAGTGGTCCGGGTACATGGGGAAATCCTATCGAACCTGGCGCTTCAACGTAACAGGCATCACCCACCGGAAAGATAGGCCTATTTATGATCCGCTGGTTGTCCACGGCTATGAAGACCACAATATCGATGTACTGGCCCGGGAAGCATGTTTTTTCGAATTGGCGGAACGTATCAGCCCGGGCTTTTGTGTGGATACTCACATTCCCATGTGCATACCGGATTGGGGTGGCATCGTGTTTCAGGTTAAAAAAAGGCGCGCACGGGACGAGGGCTACCCGCGAAATATCTTGGCTGCGGCCCTTTCCTGCTCCCTGGGCGCGCGCCTGGGAATCGTTGTGGATACGGATATCAACATTTATTCTGCCGACGATCTTCTCTGGGCCATTGCCACTCGCGTTGATGCGGTGGATGATTTCCAAATCGTGGCTCCGGGCGGCATGGGCCAGACCTTCCAGCCGGCAGAGCGAAGTTCTGCCGGAGAAAAGCAATGGACCCAGAATAACATTCGGTTTTCCGGAGCCATCGGTTTGGATGCAACCGTGCCCAAGGTTTACCAGGAAGATTTCGAAAGGGCCAGCTACCCTATCGAAATGGTAGATTTGAAAGATTGGTTCAGCGATGAACAGATTCAAAAGGCGAAAACCTATCAAGAATCATATGCCAAATGGTTCTCAGAGATGGGAATATAGACATTTCTGGGCGGCATTTTCTGGTCCCGGGAAAGCTTTGCATTAACGGCGGGTGTCCCGGGGCGCTGCAATCATGTTAACTGATGGCAGGAAAGCAAAGTCGGAAAATTCAAGTGACAAGGAAATTTAAACCAAAATAGAAAAGACAGGGTTAGCTAAATGGCAGAAAAAGTGAAAGTACTGGAAAATTGCCGAGTTCTGGATCTCAGCAATGAACTGGGATTTCTGTGCGGTAAGATTTTAGGCGATTTGGGTGCCGATGTGATTAAAATCGAAAAACCCGGTGGTGATCCATCACGGAATTTAGGCACCTATTATAAAGATCGACCGGATCCGGAAAGAAACCTTTACTGGTTTTCCTATAACCACAACAAGCGGGGGATCACCCTGGATATCGAAACAAAATCCGGCGCCGATATTTTTAAACAGCTCGTCCAGACCGCCGATATCGTCATCGAAACCTTCCCGCCGGGATTTATGGAAGGCCTGGGGCTGGATTATGATACACTGAGCCAAATCAACCCCGGTCTCATCATCACCTCCATCACCCCTTTTGGGCAGACGGGACCCTATAAAGATTATACCGGAGCGGATCTGGTCTTGACGGCCATGAGTGGGTTTATGTCATTGGTGGGAGACCCTGACAGACCGCCTGTCAGGGTGACTCTGCCCCAGAGTTATATGTGGACTGGGATGCACGCGGCTACCGGTACGATAATGGCATACTACCATAGGGAAATTACCGGTGAGGGTCAACATGTGGATGTTTCCGCCCAAGCCAGTCTGTTGTGGGCATGCTCCATTGCGCCTTCATTTTATGACTACAATGGGGAAGTGCCCAAGCGGGCAGGGGGGTTCATTACTGGTCGAAGTATTACCGGGGCGAAAATGCGTGCCGTCAGTCCTTGCAAGGATGGATATGTCAATTACATCATTTACGGGGGGCCGGCTGGCATCAGGACCAATGTGCGAATGACAGAGTGGATGGACAGCAAGGGTATGGCACCGGATCACCTGAAGCAGAAAGACTGGAAAAAATTCAATATTGCTGCTGTGACCCAGGAAGAGATCGATGAAATCGAGAGATCCAACGATGACTTCTTACTGACCACCACAAAATCGGAATTTTTTGAAAAAGTCCTTGAAAAAGACATGCTGGGATACCCTGTGGCAACTTCAGAAGACACGATGAAAGACGAACAACTCCGATCACGGGATCTTTGGAAAACGCTGGCACACGAGGATCTTGGTGAAGAGATTGTTTATCCGTCTTTTTTTGCTAAATTTTCAGATATTGCCTGCAATTTATGGCGGCGCGCGCCGAAGATTGGTGAACACAACGAAGAAATATATGGCGAACTGGGGTACCAAGTTCAGGATTTGCTCAACATGAAACGCGCCAAAATTATTTAGGTACAATGGAGAACACTCATGAATCAGGGCATTTTTAAAGACCTTAAGATTGTCGAATTTGCCGCTATTGCGGCTGGGCCGCTCATCGGAAAATTTTGTGCCGATCACGGGGCTACGGTGGTGCACGTGGAATCTTACGCACGGCCGGACGGATTCAGAGCCAATTACCCACCTTTTAAGGATAACGAACCGGGGTATGACCGTTCCGGTTCTTTCGGGATCTGCAACAACAATAAACTGGATGTTACCATCAACTTGAAGGCTCCGGGCGGCATCGATCTGGCCAAACGACTGGCCTCATGGGCGGATGTGGTAACCGAAAATTTTACACCGGGGACCATGGCAAAGCTTGGCCTTGGGTATGAAGATTTAAAAGCCACTAAACCAGATATCATCATGCTCAGTACCTGTAACCAGGGCCAAGACGGTCCCCACGCCCGTCACCCAGGATTTGGTTCTCACCTGTCGTCTTTGTGCGGGTTTACCAGTGTAACCGGGTATAAGGATAGAGATCCGGTCATTCTGTACGGGCCCTACGTGGACCATATAGGGGTGGGATACGGTGTCGTTGCATTGGTCGGAGCTTTGATACACAAGCACAAGACGGGTGCCGGTCAGTTGATCGACCTGGCCCAGTATGAGTGCGGGGTCCAGTTTATGATGCCGGCCTTGTTGGATTACACGGTGAACAACCGGGTCATGGAGCGGGACGGCAACCGGCACGGTTATGCCGCTCCCCACAATGTGTATCCCTGCGCCGGAGAGGATAGCTGGTGCGCCATCAGTGTTTTCAACGACCAACAGTGGGAGCGGTTGTGCAGCACCATGGAAAAACCGGGATTGATTTCCGATTCACGGTTTAAAACCATTTTGAAGAGAAAACAGAACGAGGAGGAGCTCGATGTCATTGTTGCCGAGTGGAGTTCAGAGCACCCGGCGGAATATCTTTTTAAGGCGCTCCAGGAAAATGGTGTCATGGCTGGGATTGTTCAGGGTATCGATGAGCTTTTTGAGGACCCGCAGCTGGTGAGGCGGGGGATCTGGGCACCGGTGGACCATAAAGTGGTAGGTAAGCATCATGCGGAAGGCCCCCCGTTTGCATTTTCCAAGACACCGTTCAAGATTGACAAGGCTTTTCCGTGCATCGGGGAAGACAATGAACGGGTGTTTAAAGAATTTTTAGGTATGTCGGATGAAGAATACCAGAAAATGGAAACGGACGGAACCATCGGCTGAGTTATTTTCTCAAAAACCGAAAGATGACGCCATCGTGTGAAAAACTTGAAAACCAATATCATCAGAAAGGAAGGTATAGTGGAGAGAATTGTTGTAGGAATGTCAGGAGCATCCGGTGCCATTCTCGGGATTCGATTGCTGGAGGTGTTGGGGAAGTCTGATTATGAAGTCCACCTGGTGATGTCGAAATCCACCGAAAAGACCATCAAGCTTGAAACGGATTGGAAAGTTGAGGATGTGGTCGCTCTGGCAGATGTTGAGCATGACTTTCGCGATATAGGGGCCCCCATTGCCAGCGGTTCGTTCCGAACAAGGGGAATGGTCATTCTTCCCTGTTCAATGAAAACCATGTCGGCGCTGGCCAATTCCTTCAACACCAATCTGTTGATCCGGGCGGCCGACGTTACCCTGAAGGAACGCAGAAGACTGGTGGTGGTCCCAAGAGAATCTCCGCTTCATGCGGGGCATTTGGATTTAATGGCCAAGGTCGAGCGGTTGAGAGGGATGATTTTACCCCCGTTTATGACGTTTTATCATCGGCCGAAAACCATCGATGACGTGATCAACCATCTCGTTGGCAAGGTGCTGGACTGTTTCCATATTGAAAACCATTTGTTTGATCACTGGGGTGAAATCACCACCAAAAACAAATAAATGAATGGATGCTCCTCGCAATTGACAACGATCAAACAATTAATGCAAAGGAAATTTAAGTGGCGGCGGCAAATTTTTTATACGAAGATCTGAGAGAATGGCTGGGTGCTGCAAAGGATCTTGGAGAAGTGAAAACGGTTTCCGGGGCCAACACCGAGGAGGAGATCGGGATGGCGACCGAACTGCTCCATCATACCGATCCGGCTCCCGCAGCTTTGTTTGATGAAATTCCCGGATATACGGCAGGGTATCGTGTGTTAACCAATTTTTTCGGTGGCAAGCGGATGAATATGACCCTTGGTTTTCCGGATGCAGACAGCAAATTTACCCTGGCAAAATATTTTACGGAAACCTTCAACAAGCTTGAGCCCATACCCCACAAGTTCGTGGACGACGGCCCGGTAATGGAAAATGTCCAGTTGGGGGATGACGTCAATGTTTTGAAATTTCCCACACCCCTATGGCACGAACATGACGGTGGTCGCTATATCGGGACCGGCAGCTACAACATTACCCGCGACCCCGATGAGAATTGGGTCAATCTTGGGACCTACCGTGTCATGGTGCACGATCAAAAACAGGTTGGATTTTACATCTCTCCTGGGAAACACGGCCGTGTCCATCGGGATAAGTACATGGCTCGCAATGAACCCATGCCTGCGGCTGTGGTCGTGGGGGGAGACCCGTTGCTGTTTTTGATGGCATGCAATGAAGTGCCGTACGGCATCAGTGAATACGATTTGGCCGGCGGGTTGAGAGGCAAACCCTATCCGGTGATCAAGGGGAAAATTACCGGACTGCCCCTTCCGGCCCATGCAGAGATCGTTCTGGAGGGTTTTGTGGACCCGAAGAAACGCCTCGAGGAGGGACCATTCGGTGAGTGGACTGGTTATTATGCAAGTGGTTCCCGGGATGAACCGGTATTTGATGTGAAAGCTGTCTATCACCGCAACAACCCGATCATACTGGGGTGCCCGCCCAACCGGCCGCCAGATGAAATTGCCCGCTACCGGGCGGTGATTCGTACGGGCTTGCTGGACAGGCAGTTGAAGGCCAGCGGCCTTTCAGGCATTTCGGCCGTCTGGGCTCATGAAGCCGGCAGTTCCAGGATGCTCCTGACTATCGCCATCAACCAGAGATACCCAGGGCATGCAGCACAGGTAGGGCACGTGGCGTCTCAATGCCATGTGGGTGCCTATGCAGGAAAATATGTCATTGTTGTGGATGACGATATCGATGTGACCAGTCTTGAAGAGGTGACCTGGGCCATGCTGACGCGATCCGATCCGGCCACATCGATTGATATTATAAACAATGCATGGTCAACCCACCTGGATCCGCGAATTTCACCGGAAGACAAAAAAAAGGGCAAGCTGACAAACTCCAGGGCTATCATCGATGCAACCAAGCCATATGCCTGGAAAGATCAATTTCCACGGGTGAACATGCCCAGCCCTGAAAGGGATCGGAAAACCAGGGAAAAATTCGGGTATCTGATAAAAGATGCCTGATGACAGTGTTTGATGTGAAAGGTGTTGGGGTGGAACCCTATTGTCGAGATAGGGATATTGAAAGTATCAAACCCAGGATTCGATCAGGGTTTTGTTAAAAAGGAGGCAAGGAGGAGAATATGGCTTACAAGGATGTAAGGGAATTTCTGTCGGCAGTTGAAGGGTTTGATCAGCTCAAGAAGCTGAACGGGGCTGCCTGGGACCTTGAGATGGGCGCCATTACAGAGTTGATCTATCATGAAGGCAAGGGGATCCCTCCGGCCGTTTTGTTTGACAAGGTCCCTGGTTATCCGGAAGGCTTCAGGACGCTTTTCGGTGCTACATGCTCTGTAAGGCGCATGGCACTTACCCTGGGTTTTCCTTCTTCCATCAAAACAGAAATGGAGTTGATTCAAGCCTATCGCAATAAACTGAAGACGGTTAAGACGATTCCCCCCAAAACAGTAGAAAGGGGACCCATTTTAGAGAATGTGGATAGGGGAGATGACGTCAATGTTCTTAAATTTCCGGTCCCCAAGATGCATGAACTTGACGGTGGCCGGTATATCGGTACCGCGTGCCTGATCATTACCCGGGATCCGGACGAAGGGTGGGTGAATTTCGGCGCCTACCGCGTGATGGTGCATGATGAACAGCACGTGGCCTTTTACATCTCGCCCGGTAAACATGGCAACCTGCAACGCCAGAAATTTTTTGAAAGAAATGAGCCTTGCCCGGTGGTGGTGTGTGTGGGACAGGATCCGCTCTTATTTCTGGCTTCGGGCAATGAGGTGGCATACGGGTTGTCCGAATACGATTATGCCGGGGGCTTCAAAGGTGAAGCCATCGAGGTGATCAAGGGAGAAACCACCGGTCTGCCGTTTCCGGCCCACGCCGAGATCGTTTTGGAAGGCGAAGCGCTGCCCGGCGATTTAAAGGAAGAGGGCCCGTTTGGCGAGTGGACCGGCTACTATGCCAGCAGCGCAAGACCCGAACCGGTGATCAAGGTCAAGAACGTCTATTACCGGAATGACCCCATCCTCTGCTGCGCTCGTCCGGGGCGGCCTCCGTCCGATTATCTGCTCAGCAAGTGTGTGGTGAAGTCAGCCATGATCTGGGATGAGATGGAAAAAGCCGGTATTCCGAATGTACAGGGCGTCTGGTGTCACGAATCCGGTGGCGGTCGGATGTTCAACATTGTGTCCATCAAGCAGGCTTATCCGGGCCATTCCCGGCAGGCCGGCTTGGTCGCTTCCCAGTGTCACGCTGGCGCGTACCTGGGCCGTTATGTGATTGTGGTGGATGAAGATATCGACCCTTCCAATACCAACGACGTCCTCTGGGCCATCGCTTCTCGGTCCGAGCCAGAGCAGTCCATCGAGATCATCCGCCGGTGCTGGAGCGGTCCTTTGGACCCAAGAATTCCTGTGGGCAAGAAAGGGTTTAACTCCAGAGCCATCATCGACGCCTGCAGGCCCTATGAGTGGAAAGACGCGTTTTCTCCGGTTGTCGAATCCAGCCCTGAACTTAGGGATGCCACTTTAAAAAAGTGGGCAGACAAACTTTTCAGTTAAGGACCAAGGAAGTAATTAATGGCTTTTAGGAAAAGGCAAATAGACGTGGTTTGCAAAACCGGATTCAGGCGTTAAATGGGGTTTTGAAAATACTTCTAAGCAAATTTTAAAAGGAGGGAAACTGTGAGCACCCAAGATCTTGAAGACAAATATGATGACGGTGCCGCCGGACAGCTCAATTATGACAAACCGCGTCTTTTCGTTCGGGAGATCAGCGGACACAGCTATTGTCTGGATGAGGAATTAAAGCGGCTGAGGAGTCTTCCACGGGTCATCAAAGGCCGCGACCGGGGATTCAAAAAAGGCCCCCAATATTTTAACTGGACGATCCTAAGCCCCAAAAACGGAACCTCCCAATCGTTGTATGCCCACATGGTTGTGGTCGCGCCGGGCGGAAAATCACAGAAGCACGGGCATGTCAACGGGGCCTGTTTTTACATTCTGGATGGCAAAGGTTACGATGTTCATGACGGAAAACGGGTGGACTGGAAAGCCGGTGACGTAGCCATCGTGCCCAATGCAACGGTTCACCAGCACTTTAATGCCGATACAGAACGGCCGGCACGTGCCCTGATTATCAAGTCGAAACCCTTTTTCCTTTTTATGAATATGCTTTTCCAGGATGTTGTGGAAGGGCAGCCCAAAGACCCGATGCCGGGTCATGAGGATTTCAAACCCACCATTAAATAGCATCGACCCATTAGGTAGAAAAGAGGACTATCCATGAGTTACGAAGAAAAAGTTAACGCGAATTACCGAGACCATGAAGTAACATGGTACCGGGACCGGTTAAGATCAGCTGAACAGGCGCAGAAGGAGAATTTGAGGTCCCTGATCACCCCCGAGGACATGCCGTGGGATAATTGTGAGCAGGGCATACTCAAGCATCTGGTTCATGAGGAAATGGCAACGGTTGAAAACACACTGGATCTTGTCATCCAGCTCATCCCGGCCGGCAGTAAATCGGGTAAACATCGGCATATGGGTGAAGAGTATATGTTTATACTCGAAGGCAAGGGGTATTCCCTGCACTGGGATGTCGAGATGGAACTTGGAGACAGGTACACCTGGAAAGTACCGGACTCCCCCTCCCGGTGGGAATGGGAAAAAGGCGATTCTGTATACATCCCTCCCAACACGATACATCAGCATTTTAACGACGATCCAGAAAATTCACTGCGTTTCATCTCGGCGGAAAGCCGGATTATCCGGTTCATGGGGTTGGATGATCTGGAGCAACTGGAAAATGCCCCGGAGTTCGGAGATAAAGATTGGTCAGTGTACCTCGAAGATATACGATCCGATTGATGATCGGCGAGTACGGGTTTAACCACTACTGAAATTATGAAAGGAGGAAGCCATGGATATATTTCATTACGGCAACCGTTCAGGTGTCAGAGGAGATTTGCGGCTGGTATTGCTACTTTTAGTTGTCATTTTGATGACCGTTTCTGTTGCTGGATTAGCATCTGCCAAATCTATCAAAGATGCCGCGGCCTTTTACAAAGGGAAGAATTTGACGCTGGTCGTGCCATACAAGCCCGGTGGTGGATACGACACCTGGGGGCGGCTGCTGGCTCCCTACCTGGGGAAATATACGGGCACCCGTGTGATCGTTAAAAATATGCCGGGAGCCGGGGGTATGCTTGGAATCAACGAGGTCTACAATGCCCGCCCCAACGGTCTGACCATTAACATTCAAAATGCGGTGGCAGCCGTCACCAACCAGCTGGTGGGGGTTAAGGGGGTCCGTTACGATATGCTCAAATATAACTGGCTCGGCCGGCTCACCACCGACCGCAGGGTGCTCGTCATGCGCAAAGGTGCCGCAGTGAAAACCATCGATGCCTTAATCGGTTCCAAAACACCGATCAAACTCGGGGCCACCGGACTGGGCGGCAGCACATATGTGGATGCGGTGATTAGCAAAAAGGCCTTGAACCTTCCGATCGAAATTGTTCACGGATATGATAGTTCGTCTGAAGTCGACCTTGGGCTTCTTCGGGGAGAAATCGATGGGACATACGGTTCCTACAGCAGTCGGTTGGGTATGGTCAAGGCGGGTGAACAGTTTATCATTATGCAAAGCGGTAAGAGCCGGTCTGCCATAATACCCGACATCCCCACCTGGTTTGAAGTGGCGCCTTCGGAAAAGGCCAAAACAATTCTGGCAGTCCTGAATGCCATGCACGAAACAGGTCGTCCCCTGGCTGCCCCGCCTGGCGTTCCACCAGAGCGGATCGCCTTCCTGCGGGAGGCGTTGGATAAAACCATGATGGATCCGGAATTCATCAATAGCGCTAAGAAAGCGAAGAGAGAAATCGATTATGTTTCCGGCCAAGAGATGGAAGCGATTATTCGGACCTCGCTGGAGATCTCAGATCCTGAGATAAAAAAGGTTTTTGTGGACGCAGTCAAGGGAGATATCTAAATGGGTGTCCTTGAGGGGCTTGCCCAGGGCCTGTACGCCGCAGTGAGTTTACAGGTTCTTCCCTATCTGATTGGCGGTGCGGTGCTGGGCCTGATCATCGGCATCATTCCGGGGTTGAGCGGCCATTTTGCCATGGCCATGCTGGTACCGTTTGTTTTCCGAATGGAACCTGCCGTTGGCATCACCTTTATCCTTGCCGCGCATGCCACCGTTGCCCAGGGAGGAGGGATGACGGCGATTCTGTTTGCAACACCAGGGACCGGTCAAAATGCCGCCACACTGCTGGACGGGCCGAAGATGACCGAAAAAGGCGAAGCCGGGCGGGCGGTGGGGGCTGCCATGAGCGCCTGTTTTATCGGTGCCTTTTTCGGTGTGTTCGTATTGACCTTGCTGCTCCCCATATTGAGAAAGGTGGTCCTGCTGTTCGGACCTCCCGAGTTTTTTATGCTTGCCATCCTGGCCCTGACCTTCATCGCTGTTCTGGGCGGGTCTGGCAGTGTCAATAAGGGCTTGATCGGTGGTGCCCTGGGCCTGATGTTTGCGTTTGTCGGTATGGATAGTGTTACCGGTGCCAAACGTTTTACCTTTGGATTGCTGGAGTTGTGGGATGGATTGTCCATGGTGCCGGTCCTTCTCGGAATTTTCGCCGTTTCCGAGATGATAGACCTCTGGATTACGGGTGGCAGCCTGGCACGCAAAGCCGCCGCCGGCGCTCCAGAAAGCATGCAGAAACAGATTTTTTCAGGGATCATGGAAACCCTGCGGCGTTGGTGGCTGGTGATCCGTTGCAGTGCCATCGGAACGACCATGGGTCTGATACCCGGGCTGGGTAGTGCACCGGCGGCTTTCGTTGCCTACGGTCACGCCAAACAGACATCGAAAACTCCGGAGGAGTTTGGAAACGGCACCGTTGAAGGGGTCATCGCCCCGGAAGCGGCGAATGACGCTGTTGAGGGAGGTGCGCTGGCTTCGACCCTGGCTTTCGGGATTCCCGGCAGTTCATCCATGGCCATTTTAATTTCAGCGCTGCTGATCTTGGGGGTTGAGCCCGGGCCCAAGCTCATGGTCATGCACCTGGATCTGGTGTTTCTAATGATTTGGACCGTTGTACTGGGGAACCTCATGGGCACCATTTTAGGGATGTTTATTGCCAATCCTCTGGCACGGGCAACCTTTTTAAGAGGTTCCCTGCTGGTTCCCATTTTGCTCTGCATTATTGTGACCGGTGCCTACATTTTTCATCGTTCGTGGTTCGATATGATTGTGGTTTTGGTGTTCGGACTGCTCGGGTATGCCATGAAAAAGCTGGATTACTCCCGACCGGCTTTTATTATCGGCTTTGTCCTGGGGTTGATGGTGGAGCGCAACCTATATTTATCCCTCAAACTTTACGGTGGTAAATTTATTTATCAGCCCCTGGCTCTGGGTTTGGCGGTATTTACCATTCTGGTGTTGATTTATAACATCGTTAAAATTGTGAAAAACAAACAAAAGGCAGGGAGCGATGGCTGATAACCGGAAAGAAAAAAGTGTTCTGCAAGCGGATTTATGGTTTTGTCTCTTTCTTTTGGCGTTGCTTACGATGTTCTTTATTGCCGCCGGTGGTTATAAACCGGTGACCCGTCGTGCACCGTTTCTGGTTATGATTCCGCTGGCTGCTATGCTTCTGGGGCAACTGGTTCTCATCCTGAAAAATTTGCACCGGGTCAATATATCCCAACAGGAGCAAAGCGGCTTGCTACAGATCAACCGCCAGGCGGTACGCAGAGCGTCTCAGATTCTCCTATGGCTCGTGTTGCTTTTGGGAATGATTTACGTGGGCGGGCATCTGGCAGGTATTGCGCTGTTCCTGTTTCTCTTCCTGCGTTTGGTGTGCAAAGATCCTTGGCGCACGGCGATTTATGTTTCAGTCGGTAGTGTGGCGGCCCTGTATATTTTATTCGAACGTGTGTTGATGATACCCCTGTACAGCGGTATTATCTACGACGCCGTCAGTGCCTGGTGGTGGTCGTAATCTATGGGTTGAATGACGTTGCCACCGTATCCATTTCCGACGGCGCAGGCGAAATTGAAAAACCTCGCTGCAAGCTGCGAAGAATGTTCTGCCGTGCGGCGGTGCTGCGCATCGACCGTAAGGATCTCTGTCTAATTTGGATTCGCTTGCTAACCCCGCAGCAAGCTACATGGAGTGCGCTCGCTATTTCGGTTCACTGGAGATAGACTCCATACTTTTCGAGCTTTTTGGAAAAATGCAGAAAATTAAAACATTGGTGTTGATTTGTTTCGGTCACATGGTCGGGCACTGGTATATCGGTGTTCTCATGCTGGTGCTTCCTATTTTAAAAGCGGACCTGCAGCTAACTTTTACCCAGATCGGTCTGATTATTTCGCTGCGATCCCTGGCCGGAGCGTTCGGCAACGCCACCTCGGGATTGATTGTCGATCTCGTCGGCAAACGAAACCTCATATTGACCATCAGTGCTGCCGGGATGGGTATCTTCTGGTTCGCTGCTGGCTTTGCCCAACATTACCTGTTTTTGCTGGTTGTCATACCTTTGGCCACCACTTTCAGCAATCTCTGGCATGCCCCGGCCATGAGCGCTTTATCCGAGACCTATCCAGACAGAAAGGGATTCGCCCTGGGCATGCACGGCGCTGCGGCCAATCTGGGGCAGGCGCTGTCACCCCTTATGGTGGGGTTGGTGATCACGTGGCTGGGGTGGCGGACGGCACTGAAACTGAATCTTTTGCCGGGATTATTGATGGCCGCCCTGCTGATCGTTTTTTTGCCAAGACTCGGGGCGTTTGAATTTAAAAGAAAAACGAAAACGGCATTTTTAAAGCTGTTGACCGAAAAAATCATAAAGAACCCGGCGCTGTTATTGATTTCCATCGTTTCCGCTTTTCGCACCATGGGCCAGAGGGGCATCGAAACGTTCCTGGCCCTGTTTTTAGCCGACAAGGTCGGCCTGGATCCTGTGTGGATCGGAATTTATCTGAGCATATTAACGTTTTCCTCAACTTTTCCGGAGCCCCTGATCGGCTGGCTTTCGGACCATATCGGCCGCAGAGCCATCCTCATGATCAGTCTGGCAATGAGTGGTCTGGCTGTTGTGGCTATTACCCTGGTCCCGCCAGGACTTCCCATGATGATCAGTGTGGGGCTGCTGGGCTTTTTTCATTACTCTCTTAGACCGATTATTTTTGCTTACGCTCTGGATGTGACACCGCCGGAAATCGGTGCAACCACGGTCAGCTATGTATTTGCATGGAACCAGACGTTTTCGGCCGTATCACCGCTGGTTGGCGGTTTTCTGGCCGATGCTTTCGGGATTCGTTATGCCATGTATTTTATTGCCGCCCTGACATTAACTGCCGCACTTCTTTCATGTTTGATAAAAGGAGTGTCTCATCCGGTCGACTTGAAGGCATGTGAAGAATAAACTCTCAAGCGTTATTTGGTGATTATTAGGAAGAAATCCTGTTGGTGATGAGTATAAACGCCGGGCGGGTATCAATTGGAGTCTGTTGGGTGGATATGTAAAATTTTATGATAATTTGCTAAACGTTTTGTTAAAATAAACAAGAAAATGGAGTGTGACGAATGCTTGAATCGATGTATGCGGGTTTGCAGCAGGTTCTGACTTTGAAAGTGATGGGATTGATGGTGGCTGCAACGTTTATCGGCAATTTTTTTGGTGCTGTTCCCGGGTTAGGCGGGAATATAGGGCTGGCACTCATGATCCCTTTTGTATTCGGAATGGATCCCTTTTTAGGGCTTTCGTTCTTGCTGGCGATGCACTCGGTGGTTCACACCGGCGGATCCATTCCAGGGATTTTATTTGCCATCCCCGGAACAGGGCCAACCGTTGCCACTATTATCGACGGCTATGAGATGACCAAAAAGGGAAAGGCCGGTCAGGCCATGGGGGCGCAGCTTGCCGCCTCGGCCTTTGGGGGTGTTGTCGGTGCTCTGGTTTTGGCGTTGTTCATACCGATTCTTCGGCCCATTGCCATGACCTTCGGTTCCGCGGAGGTATTTATGCTCATAGTTTTCGGCATGACCTTTATTGTGGTGATCAGTCGGGAATCGATTCCCAGAGGCTTTTCAGCCGCTTTACTGGGGTTGCTGTTGAGCACGGTGGGTTTGGGAGCCCACACAGGTATCGGCCGTTACACCTTCGGGCAACTCTGGTTGTGGGATGGTATTCACATTGTCACCATTGTACTGGGTGTTTTTGCGTTCGCCGAAATGATAGCCCTGGGTGCTAAAGGGCGAAAGGCCAAAATCGCCGAGGGTGAGGTGGAGATGAACTGGAGTCAGCTCTGGGAAGGCACCCTCGCCGTTGGAAAGCATTGGTGGCTGGCCATCCGAACGGCCATTATCGGATGTTTTATCGGTATCATTCCGGGGCTCGGCGGGGATGCTGCCACATGGATTTGCTACGGGCATGCGGTGCAGACCTCTAAAAACAATGAAACTTTTGGGAAAGGGGACATTCGGGGAGTCATCGGCGTTGAAACGGCCAACAATTCCAAAGAGGGAGGCTCCCTGCTTCCGACGCTTGTTTTCGGAATCCCCGGGAGTAGCGGGATGGCCATTTTGTTGGGGGCCTTTCTCATACTGGGCATTGTTCCGGGTCCCCAGATGATCACTAAACATTTGGATCTGGTATGGGGTATGGTCTGGGTGATGGTGATCGCGAATATCTTTGGTGCCGTTTCCTTGTATCCCTTGTCACGGTATATGGGCAAACTCGTTCTTATTCGTGGGAGTGTGCTGATACCTGCCATCATGGTCCTGGCATCGATTGGCGCCTATCTTATCAGAGGGTTCTGGCAGGATATTGTCCTGGCTCTTATATTCGGTTTTCTGGGCTATGGTATGAAACGATTCAATTACCCGAGAGCGCCACTGATTCTCGGATTCATTCTTGGAGAGCTTGCTGAAGATTATCTTCATAAATCTCTGGGGGTATATGGATTTTCCTTCCTCAAACGACCGGTGGTCCTGATCTTGCTGGGGATGGTAATTCTGTCCCTCTCGTTTACGATGTGGAAATCGTACAAGGAAAAAAAAGAAAGAAGGAGGGTTGCGACATGAAATTGAAAGGGGAGGCACTGTTCAGCATGATACTGTTCCTTGTATTTATTAGCGCTTTCGTCTTTTCCCTGGAATGGCCTGACAAAGCCCGCATGTATCCGTTAATCCTCACTTCCGGCGGTATCCTATTTTCAGGATGGCTGGTCTATAATGGATTCAGAGGTAAAGATTCACAGAAGGGGAAGCCAGCAAGTTTAAAAAGTAAGATCAAAAAAAAGAAAGAAGTGAACGTGCGCATGGAATTCAACATGGTCGGGTGGCTGGCTGGCTTTATCGCAACAATTCTCGTGGTTGGTTTTTGGGTAGCGATCGCAGTCTTCATCCCGCTTTTTATGCGCGTATACGGCCATGAAAAATGGAAATTCATCGGCCTGTTTACAGTTGTTGCCTGGTCCTCCATCTTCCTTGTTTTCAGCCAGGTGATGGATGTATCATTATTTGGAGGAGTACTGGGACTTGCCTGGTGATTATCCTATGATTGGTAAGATACGGTTTCGGATCGAAAGGAGGTGATACTCATTCCCGTCAAAACTGAGAGGGCCTTCGAATTTAACTGTAAAAAACAAGGAGGTAATTGATATGCGGAAGAAAATCACACTCATGTTTCTGATTTTTATGGTGGCCATGCCTCTGGCTATTGGTCAAGCCGCCGAATATTACAAGGGCAAGACGATGAAATTGATCGTTTCCACAAAACCGGGTGGAGGCTATGATCTGTACGCGCGTATGATAGCCAAATACATGCAGAAATATTTGCCCGGCAGCAAAATTATTGTCAAGAACAGACCGGGTGCGGGTCATATTATTGGTTGCAGTGAGATCTTTCATTCCAAGCCCGACGGGCTGACATTTGGAACCTTCAACCGGGCATTGCCCATGGCACAAATGGCCGAACTCAAGGGAGTCAAATTCGATCTTCCCCAAATGAGCTGGCTGGGTTCACCGGCCTCGGATCTTTATATCCTGGTGATGGTGAAGAAATTCAAAACCGTAGATGATATTCGCAATGCCCCTGAGGTGAAGTTGGCAAGCGCGGGCCTCGGGTCCCAGGCCAATGTTACAGCAGAGCTGTTCAAAACGATGATGGGCTTTGACCACATCAAGGTGATTCCCGGTTATGGTGGGGGTGAGGCAGAATTGGCAATGATGCGCGGCGAGGTGGACGGGGTGTTTGCTTCACTGTCCAGCCTCATGTCATTTATCGAGGAAGGGAATGGAAACATCATACTGTTTATCGGTAAAACAAAACCCCAGGGATATGAAACCCTGCCGCTTTTAAGTGAGCTCGTGACAGATCCGAATTACATACCGGTTGTCGGATTTCTGAACACGCTTAACGTGCTGGCCAGACCGTTTGCCGGCCCTCCCGGGATCCAGGCGGATCGGCTTAAAATTTTAAGGGACGCCTTCAAGAAAGCGTGCCATGACCCTGAGTTTTTGTCGTTCGCAGAAAAGTCCGGCGTACCTATTGACCTGACAGAGGGTGAAGAGGCCAGAGAACTTGTCAGCAGCATGATGACGCTTAGCCCGGAGCTGAAAAAAGTCATTAAAGATGCGTATCAAAGCGGGGATTAGAACCGTCGAAAAAGCCGACCGGCGAACCATCCTTCGGGTACCACTGCCGATGCCGGTGTTGTTTGCGCATAACGGATCAAAAGGAGAAAACGATTGTGAATGAAGCAATTATCCGCACGGAATTGGCAACATGTATACGGATGATGGAGTATTTGGGACTGATCGATTTCAGCGGTCATGTCAGTATGAGAACACCGCACAAGGACGATGAGATCCTTATTAATTCCTGGGGTGCCAGCCGTTGTTGCCTGGGACCGCAGGACATTGTAAGGGCGAATCTCGATGGCGAGGCTCTTGACAAGAATGTGATCGTTCCGTCAGAAATACACATCCACACAGCTGTGTACAGACGGCGTCCGGATATCAGTACTGTGGCCCATTTGCATCCACCGGTGACAACGGCGTTAGGCGTGGCCGGCAGAACATATGTACCGGTGATGCACCACGGTGCAATTTTTGGAACGGGTGTCCCTGTTCACGATAATTGCGGGCATGTCAACTCAAGGGAAAAAGGTGATGCACTTGCTGAAACCCTTGGTGATCATCGTGCGATGATCATGCGTGGACATGGAGCCGTGGTGGCTGCCGAGAGTGTAAAGGCGGTATTTTTCGGATCGGTTTATCTGGAAGACAATGCCAAAAAGCTCGTCGAATCCCTCAAAATAGGAGAACCCATTCCTTTGCGGGAAGATGAACTGAAAGCCTCGGCCGGTATCTGGCGTCAGAATCAGTTCGACAAAGTGTGGCGGTACTATGTGGAAAAAACCGGGATACATTTCCCGTGATCCGGTTCTTTAACGAACGTGGATTTAGTCATTAAAGATGGGTAAATTGTAACAGGCATGAAAAAGGAGGCCGTATGAAAAACTTAACTCGTATTTTTCTGATTATGGTTCTTGTTTTTGGGATAACTGGCTGTGCCACAACCGAAAAAAAACCAGACTGGCCCGGTACCCTAGAAATTCTAACGCCGGTTCTCGACTTGGCTAATAAAGAGACGGATGTGAAGTTGAAGGGCACGGGTTTTACCCCCGATCAGGAGATCATCGTTCTTTATACTGATGGCGATGGCATTCGCACGGACGTGGGATGGGCTCTGGATATGGCACCCAAGGCAGATGCCAATGGCGTCTGGGAAGTTACTTGGGATGCAAAAAGGGTTGTGCAGAAAAAACTCATCAAAGAAGGTGAGTACATGATAACGGTGGCAGATGCCGATTACAATGAGATCGATTCAAAAATGGTCAAATTTATTGGTAAATTACCCAAGAAAAAGAAAAAATAAAAATAGTACCATACTGGAGTGAGTAGCTGAAAAATAAAACAATTTAGTAACGGGAGTTTGAGTGATGAAGACAATTTCCGGGGCCAGAGCTGTCGTTGAGGTGTTGCTGGAGGAAGGGGTGGAGCAGGTGTTTCATCTTCCGGGTTCCCAAATAATTGATATCCTGGATGAAATCTATCAAAGCCCCATCCGTCAGGTGATGACTCGCCACGAACAGGGGGCCGCTTTTATGGCAGACGGCTATGCCAGGGCCAAAAGGGGTGTCGGGGTCTGCCTGTCGACGGTGGGTCCCGGCGCGGTGAATTTAGTCTCGGGCATTGCCGCTTCCTTCAAAGCCCAGATACCGGTTCTGGCCATCACCGGAATTCATGATCAAAAGATTCTCGAAAAGGACTCGTTTCATGAGACGGATCAGGTGAGCTTGTTTAGACCGATCACCAAGTGGAGTGCCTGCATCTATCAACCGGAGAGTGTTCCCGAAATGGTGCGCAAGGCATTTCGGGTGGCTTTGACAGGTCGCCGCGGTCCTGTTCATCTGGCTATCCCCAGCGATGTGTCGCGGGGCAGGTTGACTTTCCAGCCGGGAACGCCGAAGCGGTACCGGCCGTCCATGCCACCGGCGTGCTCGGAGGAGGCGGTTGTTGAAATCATTGATCTGCTTAAGCAATCGAAGTTTCCCGTCATTCTTGCCGGCTGGGATATATTGTGGTCGGAGGGCAGGGCATACCTTGTTGAATTGGCTGAGGCCCTTAAAGTTCCCGTGGCGACCATGCTGTCTTCACTCGGTGCCTTTCCCTATTCCCATCCCCTGGGCGTGGGCATCATCGGCAGGGGCAGGGGGGAGGCCGGCAATTCAGTTTTGCAGGAGGCCGACCTGATTCTGGCCATGGGGGTAAAATTTGATTATCAGTCGACACGATATAACAACCAGATAATTCCGGACACTGCCAAAATTGTTCATATCGGTACGGATGCCGAAGAGATCGGCCGCATCTATCCGTTTGAGTTGGGAATCGTTTGCGATCCCGGTCCCGTCATGCAAGCGCTTGCTCAAAAAGCGAAGGAAAATCATCTCGATTTTAACCTGAGCAAATCGGTGGCAGGCATAAAACAGGCCGCCCGCAAAATATTGGATCAGGAAATCAGACCGGATGCGATCCCGCTACAGCCCCAGGCCATTGCCCGAACCCTGCGGGACCTACTCCCGCCGGAAACCATTGTGGCGGTGGACGGCGGCAATTTTGCCAAGCATGTGCGACGGCATTTCGAGATTTTGCAACCCGACACATTCCATTACCCTGATGATTATGGCTCCGTGGGTGCCAGTTTCCCCATGGCGCTGGGCGTGAAGGCATTTTATCCCGATCGGCCGGTGGTTTGTTTGAATGGTGACGGTGCTTTTCTGCTCAACATCCAGGAATTGGAGACGGCCGTCAGGGAAGACTTGAATATCATCGTGGTGGTTTTCAATGATTTTGGATTCGGCAATGTACGGGCCTACCAGAAGATGAAATATGAAGGGCGTTACAAGTGTGATCACGGCAATCCGCCCTTTGATGAAATGGCCCGTCTGTTCGGGGCGGATGGTGCAAAAGTGAAACGTTTGGATGAACTCAGACAAGCGGTCATCGCCGGTCTCAAGAGCTCGGTACCCTATGTTATTGATGTGATGATGAGCCAGGAAGAGCTTGGCAAGCCTGGTTTTCTAGATCTAAAACAGAATTGACAGAACGGGACAAATCACTACAAGAGGAGATTTTTAAGATGCCGGATGATACACAAGGATGGGGGATCGAAAACCTGCCATACCCCGAAGGCACTGCGTACATCAGCACACGATGGGATCTTTGTATCGGCTGCGGCGGGTGTGAAGTCGCCTGTGCCATGTTTCATTTCGGGACCATCAACCGTCACCTGTCCCGGATTCGCATTTATCGCTATCTGCTGCCGCTGCCCAAATCAGTCCAGACGGTCTGCTGCCAATGCCCGGAAAAGGAAAGAGAGTGTCAAAAAGCGTGCCCCGTGGACCCACCGGTGATTTATTATGATGAAGCGATTCAGCACATGACCGTTGATGAAGACCGCTGCCTGGGAGAGTCTTGTGCCATGTGCCGGGAAGCCTGTCCTGCTGAGGTCCCCAGTTTTTACCCTGATGAAAAAGACTGTTCGATGGTTTGCGACCTCTGTGAAAAGAATGGACAGCGCCGGCCCCGGTGCGTTGAGATCTGCCCGACCCAGGCCCTCGAATTTATTGAGCCCAGGTTTCCGCAACATCTGGAGCGAATCCATCCGGATGAAAAGGCTGAGTGTATGGCCAAACGACTCTATCCACTCTCGCAAAACCGGGTGCTTCAACTACCAGAGGAGGTCTGGGGCCAAAAAGGAGATGACCGCAATGCCTGAAAAACGGTTCCAATTGCTCGAAGTCGATCTTAGTCGGCAATCCGTCCGGACCATTGATGTGACGGAGGATGTAAAAAAATTTTTAGGCGGAAGATCTCTGGGAGCCAAAATTTTGTGGGATTGCGTCCCGCCCGATGCAGATCCCATGGGCAAGGAAAATGTTCTGTATATCGGTATCGGACCCATTACCGGTCTTATGGGCTCAGTGACAAACGTCAGTGCCAAGTCACCGCTGACGAATTTGCGCGGCGAGTCCAATATGAATGGTCATTTCGGTGTGGAACTGGCTTATGCCGGTTACAATGCTGGAATTCTTGTCAGGGGCAAATCCGACAAACCGGTCTATCTTTATATCAACGATGATCAAGTTGAAATACGGGATGCCGCTTCAGTGTGGGGAAAATCCGGTTTGGCGTGTCAGCAAACCCTTCATCGAACGATAAAGATGGACACCGGAGAACAGAATTTCCGATTTTTATCCATCGGGCCTGCAGGCGAACATCAGGTCCGGAATGCAGACATCTGCCACGATTTGTATCACCATGCGGCAAGGCTGGGCATGGGCGCCGTAATGGGCTCTAAAAAACTGAAGGCAATTGCCGTCAAAGGAAGCCAGTCGCTCGGTTATGCCCATCCGGAAATAATTTATGATCTAACCAAAAAAATCCACCACGAAACACGGCTTTATCGAACGAAGCAGCGCCGCTGGGGGCACTCTACCTCCATGGCGAGCCGTTATTACAAAACCAAGGAAGGAGTAAAAAACAAGCAGACCGGCTGGGACGATATGTGCGATTTGTTCAACCCCATGCGTCTGGAGCAGCAGTACAAAGTGTGGGGCGATTCGTGTCACGGATGTTTTGTGGGCTGCAAAGTGCCCTATCTGCGGCGCGAGCCGCCGCTGGGGCCGGTTGCAGGAGAGCTTCGGCATGACAATGCCGGCGGTTGGTCGGCCAACGCCATGATTCCCGGTTATGAACTGCAGACCTATCTTTGCTCCTATGTGGACTATCTCGGGCTGGACAGTGAAGACGTTTCCGCGGTGGTTACCTGGATGATGGAGTGCTATGAAAAAGGAATCGTGACCCGGGAAGATCTGGGCGGCATCGATTTGACCTGGGGCAACCTGGAGGCGATTTGTGTACTTTTGAAAAAAATTGCATACCGGGAGGGGATTGGCGACATTCTGGCCGACGGCCTGAAAATGGCGACACAGACGTTGGGTGATAAAACACGTCCTTTTGCCATGACGCACAAAGGGACCGCTCTTTCTTCCTATGAGCCCAGAGGCAGCATGAAGGACGCTCTGGATCTGGCTGTCACAGCCGTAGGGGAGCTTCACGGTGGTCGCGGCACCCCGCTTCGTATCGTCTACGATTCTCTCACTGCGTGTTCTTTCCTGAGGCGCGAGATCGACCGGATATTCCAGGGTGTGGCCGGCTGGGCGATCCCCATGCTCCAGGGAGCCTGCGGGTGGCAGTTGACAGCCGACGATTGGGAACGGATGATGATGCGGGCCGCCACCATGGAACGCTGCTACAGCTTAAGAGAAGGCCACCGCCCGCTGCGTGATGACCTGCTGCCGGAGCGGTTTTTCAGCGAAATTATCCATGACAAATACGGAGAGGCAAAAGTGCTAAACCGGGACGAATTTTTAGCTGAGCGCAAGCGCCGGTACCGCTCTTATGGTCTGGCCGATGACGGCAGGCCCACCAGAGAATTTTTAGAAGATCTCGGCTTGGGGTTTACGGTGCCGTCCCTGAAACAGCATCTGTCCTGATTGTTTAAGGTGCAACAAAAAAAAATAGCAGTGTTCCAACGCCTGCTGCCGGTCAATTTTAAAGAAAAAAAGTATCATGAAATACTAACACTGGAGAAAAAAACCATGCAGATCGACCCCAAAGACGGCGATAAAACTGTCAACTACCGAATCATGCGGAATCTGGTCATTCCGCGACCCATCGTTCTTGTCAGCACTGTCAATGAATCAGGCTTGGTTAATGTTGCACCTTTCAGTTTTTTTGGTGTGGTTTCCGCTCACCCGCCCGTCATCGGCATCTCTATCGGCAGCCGTCAGGGTCTGGATAAAGATACCATGGCCAATGCTCGCAGGACCCGGGAACTTGTCATCAACGTGACGACCGAGGCCATGAAAAAAGGGATGATGATTTCAGCGATGGATTTTCCTGCGGTTGAAAGCGAAATAGAACCAAGTGGTTTTTCGACCCTTGACAGTACGGTTGTTCGTCCACCGAGAATCGCGGAATCTCCGGCACAAATGGAGTGCCGGGTTACGGAGATTATGGAATTCGGTAGAAATGGACAGAAACGAAATTTCGTTATCGCTGAAGTGGTGATGTTTCACGTCAATGATACCTATCTGAGAGACGACGGGTTGCCGGACCATCTACAATTCAACATTCTCGGTCGTTTGGGTGACGATTACTACTGGGGGCGAAAGGGTTCGTTTGAAATGAAACGCATAAAATATGAAAATTGGTTAAAAACCCATAAATGTGTTTAATCGGCTGCCAGACAAACACAGACAGATCCCCATACGGTACGAAGAACTTTTCCCTGACCTATTTAAGATTGAGTTCCTGTTACCAAACAATCCGCTAAAGCCGGATTCGTCTTTAGCGACTCACTCTGGAATCTCTCCTACTGCAAGATATTACAAAAAAGGAGTCGTAAAAAATGCGGGTGGATTCTGTTGATTGTGAGATATAGGGTTTTAGCAGCGCTTTTTCGAATAAACAACTGCATGTTACAATCCGGAGGGCTTTACGATGGATGATCAGAAAATTCTGGAAAATAAGAAGATACTGATAGTCGATGATGAAAAAGATGTTATGGAAACATTAACAGATTTGCTGGATACATGTCATTGCGATGTGGCCTCGGATTTTAAAACGGCTCTGCAACTGTTGAATGCAAACGATTATGATTTGGCCATTTTGGATATCATGGGTGTCAACGGTTATGAATTGCTGGAAAAAACAAAAGAAAAAAATGTCCCCGCGCTGATGTTCACCGCCCATGCACTAAATCCAGGAGCGTTCGAAAAATCAATGGAAGGTGGTGCTAAAGCATATATTCCTAAAGAAGAGATGGCCAACATTGCTGACTATGCGGCGGAAATACTTACGGCTCAAAAGAAGGGTGTGCAGCGTCCCGTAAAATGGTTTGGCAAGTTGAAATCATTTTTTGAAAAGCAGTTCGGCAAAGACTGGATGGACCGATACAAGGAAGCCCGTGAAAAATACAGCTGGATGGATTTTGATGAATGATCTGGGATAAAGCATGCTCCATCCCCTACCAAGACGAACTACTTTGCCTCCGGTCTCAAACCTTAAAGCAGTAAGAATTGTCTCAGGAACAAGTCATGGACCCGATACGTCCAGCCTCATGGAAGCGCACACTGTATGTCACCGTATTCGCCCAGATAATGACTTCCATAGGCTTTTCTAGCTTCTTTCCCTTTCTGCCTCTATATATTGCCGACCTGGGAGCGGAGAGTCGGCTGAGTGTGGAAATTTTATCTGGGTTGGCGTTTTCGGGCCAGGCAGTCATGATGATGATCGCCTCGCCGATCTGGGGGATCATCGCAGACCGTTATGGCAGAAAACTGATGGTAGAACGTGCCATGTTCGGTGGGGCGGTTGTGATCTGTTTGATGGGGTTAGCGCGATCGGCCGAGGAATTGGTACTGCTGCGTGCGGTCCAGGGAATGGTCACTGGTGTCGTTGGTGCCCACAACGCCCTGGTGGCTTCGGTGGTTCCCCGTGAGCGAACCGGATATGCTATGGGGCTACTTCAGGTCGGTTTGGGTATCGGTATCGCGATAGGCCCTCTAATCGGTGGTCTGGTTGCGGATTTGTTTGGATACCGGGCCGCCTTTTACGTGACAGGCCTGCTGCTGTTTCTTTCTGGTATCATTGTATGGCTCGGTGTTGAGGAAAATTTTCAGCCAGCATCAAGAGTAAAGACGGAAACAAGAACGATAATACAAAAATGGAGCGGTATTCTCTCGACACCGGGCGTATTGGTCATTTATGGTCTGCGCTTTGTCAGCCAATTTGGCCGTATGATGATTTACCCAGTTTTGCCTTTTTTTATTCAGACGTTAATGAAGGATCCTTCTCGAGTGAACACATTTACCGGCATGGTTGTAGGTACCAGTTCAATTTTTATCACCCTGAGCGCTATTTATTTGGGCCGTTTAGGGGATCGCATCGGTCACAGGCGTATTCTGATCTGTTGCTTTATTGGAGGCGCTTTGGCTTTTTTGCCTCAAGGCTTCGTGGTGGCCCCCTGGCAATTGCTGGTTATGCAGGCGCTGGCAGGAGCGGCGTTGGGTGGCATCATACCGTCCATCAGCGCGCTGTTGGCCAGGTATACACCGCAAGGTGAGGAAGGTGTAGTGTACGGGCTGGACAACTCGGTAAACTCCGGCGCTAGGGCACTCGCACCAATTGTTGGTGCGTCCGTCGCTATGTGGATGGGCTTGCGAACCACTTTTATTGTCATCTGTCTGCTTTTTTTTATGGCAGGGATTCTTTCGCTCTGGCGGCTGCCTCGAGAAATGGTCTCGGGAAGAAAGTCAGCGTCTCTTTAGCCCGGAAATTTCACGAACCTGACCGGCTATAGTAAGTCAACTAAAGAATTCTTAGAAGCTATCTCAAAAAAGTTTTTTGCCCAATTTCTGTGTTGTTCCCTTGCTTCAACTCCTCGGAATACTCCAGTATGCCTGTGGGTTGAAGTTCGGGCCCGCCTTGAACTTGAACCAAAACCCTTTTTTTGAGATGGCTTCTAGTCAAGTTTTATGAATTGTTCGGGTTAAACCAGCTAGAGCATCATGTATGACAAAGCTCGATGATGTTTCTGTCTCCGTTAAAACCTTCCAGTGTTCGGATCCCGCTGCAGAACATGGTGATTCTAAGTTCTCGCAAAACCGCTTCTATCCGCAATTTTACGGCATTGGCCGACTGCGTTGCAGGGCGCAGCAGCGGAAGTGCCATGCCCGCGTAATCTGCCCCCAGAGCCAGTGCTTTTGCCATATCAAGGCCATTTCGGATGCCACCTGAGGCGACGATTTGAATACTGCCAACTGCCTTTCTAACAGCGACCAGGGCATCGGCGGTGGGCGTTCCCCAGTCATCGAAACAGGCACCCGTTTCACCCCAGATAGACTTTTTCATTTGCCGGGTGATTTTTGCCCATGAAGTACCACCGGCGCCGGCGATATCTATGCAAGCAACTCCAACGTCTGCAAGCAATTCTGCTGCCAGTGGCGAAAGACCAAAACCAACCTCTTTAACCATTACAGGGACGCTGAGATGGCGGCAAAGATGGGCTATCTTATCGACAAGGCCTTTGAAATCCAGATCTGGGCTCCCTTGAAGAATTTTCTGCATGGGATTTAGGTAAAGACAGAGTGCATCAGCCTGAATCATCTTTACGGCTGCTTCACAATCTTTAAGACCGTAGCCGTAATTGAGATAAATTGCACCGAGATTGGCTATAATGGGTATGTCCGGTGCTATTTGCCTGATCTGGTATGTGGCGGCAAGATCCGGGTTTTCCAGGGCCAGGCGCTGAGACCCGACGGACAAAACCAGCCTAAGGGCTTGGGCGGCTTTTGCTAAATTTGTATTGATGGTCTTTGAAAGATCGCTCCCTCCTGTTATGGGGGAAATAATAAAAGGTGCCGAAATATCTTTGCCTAGGAATCTGCAGGAGGTATCTACAGAGCTGAACAAAATCTCAGGCAGCGGTTGATTGATAAGCCTGTATTTTTCGAAACCGTTGGAACAGCTTGATTCCATGTCATTTTCAAGACAAAGGCGAATATGTTCGCCTTTGTCATCCGGTGACGACGTTTTGCCAGGATAGCGCCGGCCTGTTTTATTTGGCACTGTACAATTCCTAATAAACCTATCCTCCATACCCCGGGGCATTTTCGATCTGGTCGAACCAGTCAAAACCTAAAGCTTTGGGAATACGGCTTGTGGTAACGAGCAGTCTTGCTGTGTTTCCAGAATCGCTGTTAAAGTGCTGGTGAATTGAATAGGGGGGCACATAGACAATGTCGCCCTCTTTCCACTCAAATTTTTTAGGTTCCTTTTCCCAGATCCAGGTGTAATCGTCATCTAGTTCGAAATCCACATCCCAATGCAGGTCGTAACCAACACCTTCGAGAACAAAGAATAACTCTTCAGACATATGGCGATGTTTGCCTGAACAACCCGTTGGGTCGAGGAACTGCATATACATATCCAGCGCACATTCCTTGGTGTTCATTTTTTCATTGATAATGTGTTTTATCTTGCCGTCCGGCGAATTCTCCCAGAGCATTTCGCTGGGTTTGATGATACCTTTCCTGTTTTGGTAATCCACTCTAAATAATTTGGATTCCTCCAGGGCTTGCTGATAAAAGTCAGTTTTTTGGTCTCCCAGAGATGCGAGTTGAGATTCTTCATATGGCATGGTGTTTCTCCTTATATATCAATATGTTATTCTGGATGATAGTCTTCGTAGCCTTCCGGTGCATGATCCGGCGGGTATGACACGGTTTTTTGAAACAGCAAATGGGCAAACAGGAAAACCGGCTTGGCCTTGATGATGATATACCGCGCTGGTATGTCGCCATCGCAAAAGTGTTGGTGTACACAAGCATTATCGACGATGGCCGCATCCCCGGCCTCCCAGTCGATTCTTTTTCCATCGTGCACATCGTGGCCTTTGCCTTCCAGAATAAACATGACCGCACTGTTCATATGGCCATGTTTTTGACCATAGCTGTTAGGCGGAACAACGTCGATATGGGCTTCGACTAGCTGGGTGATTAAATTTTGCTGAGGATTCACAATATGTTTATTGAATTTTGCCGGGCCACCTTTAAATGGAATATCTGTACTGCTATAGACCCTGGGTTGTTCGACCAGGCGTTTGTAAATTTCGTTGTATTTTCCAGATAGTTCACGAACAAAAATGCGCTTCTTTTGCCATCGGTCCCACTTGACTTCTTTTTCTTCTTCCATTCTTAATCCTCCAATTTATGGTTTCGGTTTCATCGTTTTTATCATAATCTGTATTTTCCACACGGGGTACGCACCGTGCTATCGGCAGAAACGGATACTTTTCCAAAAATGGGTTAACGACCGGTTGCTGCAAGCTGTTCCACCCAACCCTTCATCCGTGATTTTATAAGATCTACATCGTCTTCACTGAACCAATCTTTTGGATCCACTCTTTCAACCGCATATTCCGGTCTGTGAAAATCCTTTTCGTAGCCGAAAGGAAAGGTGGCGTCAATGCCCATACCCCCTTCAAATGTCGTATTGGAAGCGGTCCATTCCTTATCTCCGGCGGTCATCCTTTCGGCCGGCATAAAGGTCTGGCCACGTCCTCCCGGCAAAGGATTGAGTATGTCGGTGCGTGGGTTTACGCGGGTGGTCATTGCCCACATGATATCATCCATGCTGTAAATGTCCACGTCTGTGTCCACTGCTATGGCCAGTCGCATTCCCTGACTGCAGGAGAGGATTGCGGATAGAAAATTTCGCTGCCAGCCCTCTTCAATTCTATTGCGTTTTTTCACCTGGATGATACAGCCACCCCACTCCGTCATGCAATAAGGCAGATGGACATCCTGTATAATTCCCGGTTGCAGCCGATTGCACAACTCGTAGATCGCCGCTTCACGGATCATTTGGTCATTGTTTTGGGCATCGGCAGTGTGAACCGCCATTGGCCAGATGGTTATTTTTTCTTTTTTGGGATCTCGCATGGTGATAGCCGTAACATGTAGGGTGGGTGCTTTGTATGCCTTACCCATATATCCCGCCCATTCAGGGTGAAAAAAGTGCCTGCCCTGTACACCAGAGTCTTCCGCTTCCTTTGTTTCGAAGCGCTTATCCCTGGGATGGAGATACCCTTCCAGAACGAGTTCGGCATCAGCGAGCGCGTAGGCGTCGATGGTTTTGGCTTTCACAATGTTCAATGGAAAGCCCTGGATAGCACCGGCAACCCCGAGTTCATCACAGCCTTTGGGCAGAATGACGTAATCAAAACCACTACCGGCGGCCAACTGAGCGGCGGGGGGGATCCCGAAATTCATTGTCAGCGGAATTGGTTTGTCATCCTGGTAGTGAGCTGTCATGATCTGCCACATGTGCGAGCCGGGCGAAATCTGGAAGGTACCGATATTTCCCCATCGGAAATTCATTCTGTTGTAGCTGATGTGCGTGCCGCCGTCAAAGTAGGGCCCTACAACAACCGTCTGTCCGCTTCCAATTGTAAGCTCGGATTCAAGTGCTGTGTGCCGGATGGCCAGGACCCATTTGTTCACATCAAGATCTTCGGTGATAACCACTTCCTGCACTGGAGCGTCTTTCACCTCAAGTGGAGCTATCGGGTTTACGAGGGCCTGGCTTAATTTGACGGTACGATCTTTCTCATCTTTCCACTCAAAAATCTTGTTAATGATTTCTCGGTTCGCAAACATGTTCGTAACTGCCTGGATATGAGGGTATCCCTTGACATTATTAAAGAGCAGTCCTAGACCGCCGTCCAATTTTTTCTGGAGCGCGGTTATTTCAAGATCTGGGTTGACTTCTTTATCGCTATCGATAATATCTTTCTCTGAAATCAACCAGTTAATTGCATTTCTCAAGCACGATATGTCTCGATCAACTTTCCCAGCACCTGCCATAATTTCCTCCTTTAATAAATAATATTGAAATAGGCCCCCGCTTACAAAGGGGAATCATTTATAGATCGCTTAGATGATACAATCCATTCAGGTGTTATAAATGGAAGATTTGCATTAATTGCAGAGAAAACGCCTTCCGTTGAAAGGATTGATTCCGATTCTGACTTCCTCCTTGCCATTTCCCTGTCTATATGAATTTAAAAGATACTATTGCAAGTATTTTTAGTTTTTGTATCTTACAATGTCAATAAAATAATTTATTTTATAAAATATGAAGTTCGTTTAATTTTCTAAGGTATTTCAACTCCAAATCAAGTGCTTGCAGTACTTCAGGAGAAGACTTCATTCATAAAGTAACAATAAAGGGGGTTGAAAAATCGGAATCACAGCGCTTGACAATATATTATAATATATTATAAAATATATTATAATATATGTACAGCAAGCCGAACAGTTTTACAATATTTGGTACATACGCTGATCGATGTCGGGAATCATAATTGTTAAATGTATAGCGACAGCGGTAAAAATCGACAAACCTTATCCCGCCATATTCGAGGAGGCACGATGTTTAAACTAAAAGCCATTTCAAAAGATACCATTCCGGCCGCATTTGAAAGAGCAGAACGCTATCGACAGATGAACGAGCCCATGGATGCGGAAAGCATCTGTCACGATATCCTCACCGTTGATCCGGATAACCAGCGAGCCCTAAAAACCTTGTTACTCGCTCTTTCCGAACAGTTTGGAAACAGTCTCTATCCGGCATATGAAAAAGCGATGGGAATTCTATCCCGATTGAAAGACGATTATTCAAAGACCTTTTATGAGGGTATCATTTATGAGCGGCGGGCAAAAGCTCTAATTATGCGGAATGGATTAGGTACGGGCAGAATGGCATATGAATGGTTCAGGAAAGCGATGCATTCCTATGAGATAGCAATCGAATTAG
>JAHEIB010000246.1 GCA_024639645.1 Deltaproteobacteria bacterium | reverse complement strand
GCGATTTTGGCACCCCGGAAGGCAAGGGCCATGGATGTGCCGAAAAAGATCGTGATAGCCAGCGAAAGCAGCATGGGGATACCGCTGCCATCCTTGAAAAGAAGACTTACAAAAAGAGGTAATGCCATGGTCAGACCGAAAAAAAGAGTCAGCCAGCCTACCACGTGGAGTATGAGGCGCCAGCGCATCAGAAGAATTCCAGTTTAACGGTGAGGATTTTTTCGATCTTTGGAACCGCCTGTCTCTTGGCGAAAAGAATGACCTTATCCCCTGGCTCTACCACGGTGTCGCCTGTAGGAATGATGATGTCTTCCTTGCGGATGACACTGACGATCAGGGCGCCTTTGGGAAATGCTACCTTCTTGATTGGTATTCCGACGATATCAGATGTTTCCAAAGCCACGGCTTCTAAAACTTCCGCCTGCTCTCCTTTCAGCGTCATGGCGGACACAATCTTTCCTTTACGGATATGCTGCAGAATACTGCTGATAGCGGAGCGGCGTGTGCTAACGACCTGATCCAGACCGATGGTGGACAGCAGGGGAAAATAACTGAAGCGGCTGATCTTGGTGATGGAATTTCGCACCCCCATTCGTTTGCCAAGAAGGGAAACGAGAATGTTGGTCTCTTCATTGTCCGTCACGGCCACCAGGGCATCCATGTCCTGGATGTTTTCTTCCATGAGAAGGTCCTGATCCGATCCGTCCCCGCACAAAACCACCGTCTTGTTCAGGGTTTTGGCAAGAACATCGCAACGCTCGTTGCTGCGTTCGATTATTTTGGAGTGAATCGATTTGTCTTCCAGCTTGGCTGCCAGGCGGTATCCGATTCTACCACCACCGACAATGAGAACCCGGTTCAGGGGTTCATCGAGTTTATCGAACATTTCCAGTGTTTCGGAGAGAATATCTTCTTTGCAGATAAAATAGACCAGGTCGTCGGGTATCAAACGATCATTGCCGCTGGGGACGATGAGTTCTTCATTGCGAACAATAGCAGCTATGAGTGGCCGGGACTCTCCAAAGATATCGGGAAGGTCCGAAAGTGCTTTCCCGGCCATGCGTGAACTTGTATTCAGGGTCACGCCGACAAATTTGATACGGCCATTTTCAAAATCGCTTACATCCACGGCGCCCGGGACGCTTAAGAGTCTGTGGATGGTGTTGACGACCTCTATCTCCGGGTTGATAATGGTATCGATATGCGGAGGGTTGTCCCGGAATATTTGATGATATGGATCATAAGCGGCATCACGGAGGCGGGCCAGCTTTTTAGTGTTGGGCGAAATGATATGAGCAGCAAGACAGGCTACAAGATTTGTTTCATCACTGTCCGTGACGGCCAGTAATATTTCCGCACCTCGGATACCCGCTTCATCCAAAACGGCGGGGCTGCTTCCGGAGCCATGGATGGTCTGGACATCGATGTGGTCTGTGACGCGTCGAATCGAGTCCAGATCGTTGTCTATAAGCACTACATCCTTATTTTCCAGGGCAAGGCGGCCAGCTATGTGGAATCCTACCTCACCAGCCCCGACGATGATTATTTTCAATGGGTTCTACTCCCCCTGTTTTATCCGCCTTCGCAGCATAACACGGGCATGCCCGTGGATGAATGCTCAAAAATAAGTTCATTGCTACGGCGCGATGTCACCCCATGGAAAAGGCGGATAACCGCGGCGTAGCCGAAGGCGAAGACGGGTATTTAAATGGGACCACGGGTTTAGTCGTGGGGATCCATGCCAAATAAACTACAACAACCTAAAATTATATGGCATTTATGATATTTCCCCTTATGGCAACCATGACTTTATTATAGGGTGTATAGGGTGTCAATGGGAAGCAGTGATTTGAAGCCATACTCTTTTTTCCAGGCAGTATTGAAATAGTAAATAAAAATTACAAATCAAAAACAAACCACAAAACCCGGACCCGAAAAGGTTCTCAACCGTTTCGTTTGTGAAAAAAGAAGTGTTTCGCTGTTTTGGTTCAGATGAATAGGAGGAAGAAACAGAACAGTCCCCCGAATGCCAGCACCAGCCAGTCATTTCTGCAGACTTCCGGTGTTTCCACAGGCTGGTTCTCATGGTAACATCTTGCAACCATAGCCATGGCAAGTTTGTCTGCGTCCTGAAAAACACCGTGCATGAGCGGCATGACAAGAGCCTTAAGTCGATAGAGGGGATTTTTTCGGCGCTCTATACAGCGGGCTTTCTGGGCTTCGGAAATAGTATGTGTTTTTTGAAAAATGACAGGTATGAAGCGTACGATCAGCCCCATCATGGTTGCCATGCGTTTTTCGGGTATCAAGGGAATAGGGGCCAGGAGTTGCTGCACAGACGTTTTGATGGCCGAGATATGGGTCGTTGAAATAAAGAGGAAACCCAACAAAACGACCATCAATAAACGCCAGCACACCAGGGTACCTTCTCGCAAACCCTGTTTTGACAGCGTCACCCATGGTATCCTGAAAAGGGGGTCGCCTTCGGTTGAAATGAGTCTGAGAAGAAACACAACCAAGAGTAAAATAAAAAAATAACGCAGTTCTGTGATAAGGGATGCGATGGGTATCCGGACGTGCAGGAAGAGAAGCGACAGCAACAGCGTCAGACTGAAAAGCCCCGGAAATGACGTATGAATGAGGGACAGACTGAAGATCACCATCAGTATGATTTTGAACCGGGCATCCAGACCATGCAGGAGCGAGTTTCCGTGGCGGTAGTGAAAGGGGGTCAGGGCTGCCATGGGTTGATTTCCGGAACAGGCGTATGCATGAAAGGCGGTTTAAGGCCGTATTCAAGCGCATTGGCCAGTACGGTTTTGGGCGGGCCATCTTTTACAAGCCTGCCTTTGTGCATAATGATCAGTCTGTCGGCCAGATGATATAACCAATCGAGTTCATGGGTTGCCACGATTAGCGTGTGCCCGTTTTGCTGCAGTTCAATCATCTGTTGCAAAACCTGACAGGTGCCGGGGTAATCCAGATTTGAAAATGGCTCATCAAAAACGATGATCTGGGGGTCCATTGCAAGTACGCCTGCGATGGCAAGTCGTCGTTTTTCTCCGCCGGAAAGAAGATAGGGCGGTTTTTCCGCCAGGTGTGCCAGTCCGACGGTCTCCAAGACTGTCTGTACTTTTTCATGAACCATGGATTTATTAAAGGAAAGATTTTTAGGTCCAAAAGCAGCATCTTCCCAGACTGTTTCTCCAACGATCTGGCTATCGGCATCCTGAAAGACCATGCCCACCATTCGACGCGCCCGCTGAAGATCTTCTGAAACGGGACGGTTCCTCAAGAGAATGGTGCCCTTCGAGGGGAAGAGAATGCCGTTGAGGTGTTTTAAAAGGGTGGATTTGCCGGATCCATTGGGTCCTGCAAGTAAAACGAACTCCCCGGAAAAGATTGTGAGGGTGATATCATCGAGACCTACCACCTGATCTGAAAACCAATGGGACAGGTGCTGGATGGTTATGATTGCCTCCCGGCTAGATTCTGACGCTTTATCTTTTAAAGGGTCTGTATTCATAATATCACCGGCCGCAGGGATCTGGCAATGAAAAGCGCTGC
>JAHEIB010000107.1 GCA_024639645.1 Deltaproteobacteria bacterium | reverse complement strand
AGCACATCACCATCGGCATGGTCAACAGAGCCTGTGTGGAGATCATTGTACAAATTGCGGCGGAAGCAGTCGGTGGTATGGACACGTTGCATCAAAGACCCATCTGTACATGTTCCTGCTGCTCCACCAGTCCCCTGACCCTGACCACTCAGTGCTGTGAAACCCTCATTGCTGCCGTTAAGGCGGGTATCAATGTGGACATCATGACCATGGCCCTTGCAGGCGGCTCCGGCCCGGTCACTCTTGCGGGTACCATCGTCCAGACCGTGGCCGAACAACTGTCTGGTCTGGTTCTGGCTCAGATCACCCGAAAAGGAGTCAACGTTACCTTGGGTTCATGCAGTACAATAATGGATCTGAAAACCGGTCTGGCATCAACGGGAGCGCCTGAATGGGGCCTAGTTGGCGCTGCCATCGCGCAGATGGGTAACTATTACCACATCCCCTGTCGTGTGGGTTCGGGGGTCAGTGATTCAAAGCTTCCGGATGCTCAGGCCGCCTACCAGTTTACCCTGGATGCCATGCCCCTGGCCCTGGCCGGTGCAAATATGATTTTTGGTGCCGGTGGAATCGACAGTGGGCTTACCTTTGACTATGCCAAACTGATCATGGATCATGAATGCATCTGCCATATCAAAAAAATGCTGGAGGGCGTACGCGTGGACAGCGAAACCATGGCCCTGGATCTTATCCATGAGATCGGCCCCGGAGGCACCTTTCTCATGCATCGCCACACCCTCGAGCGGACCAGAAGCCAATCGACGGTCAACCTATTTGACCGGGACAGCCGAGAGGTCTGGATGAACACTTCTGCCGGTAAAGACCTCACTGAAAGGGCTTATGCAAAAGCCACGGCAATTCTGGAAAGCCATCAGACCCCGTCCCTGCCCGACAGTACCGCAGAGACGATTGAGGGTCTGCTGAATGAGTTTGAAGCGCGATTAAGGCGTGACAGAAACTGACTCGGGCCTGTGAAAGATACGTGCTTTAGTGAATACCAGCATGGAAAAAGACCCCATTATATCGGGAGCAGCCCAGCTTTTGTTCAGAACATAATTTTGTGAAGGGGATGGTATGAAAAAGATTCGGGAGGCCGCCCGGAAAATACCGGTTCTGGCAGAAACAGATGTGCTGGTGGTGGGTAGTGGGCCGGGAGGTCTTGCAGCATCACTTGCTGCCGCAAGGGAAGGTGTCAATACAATTTTGCTAGAGCGATATGGATGCTTCGGAGGAAATATCACCCAGGCAGGCGTTGAGTCTATCGCCTGGTACCGTCACGGGGGTACCATAGATGTTCAAGGCATTGGTATCGAACTGGAGCAGCGTGCCAAACAGATGGAGGCAACCGATCCCGAGCCCCAGTCCCAGAGTGAGGCTCTCAATACCGAACTATTCAAGGTCGTAGCAGATACGCTCGTCCATGAAGCCGACATTCTACCGATCCTTCACTGTATGGCAGTGGAAGCGATAATGGAAGGTGGTACCATCAAAGGGATCATCACGGAAAGTAAATCCGGTCGACAGGCCATTCTTGCAAAACGGGTAATCGATGCCACCGGGGATGCCGACATTGCTCATTTGGCTGGTGCACCCTGGCGCAAGGCTCCAAAAAATGAATTGTTGGGTGTAACGGTGACATTCTCCTTAACAGGTGTTGATCGAAAGCGTTTTTTATCACATGTAAAAATGAACCCTTCCACGTATAAGGACTGGGGGGTTGAAACTTCGGGCAAAGAAGATAACATGTTCAGCCCGTATCTCAAGGCCCCGTTTCAGTTGGCCAAAGAGGCCGGTGAAATTCCTGGAGACCTTGAAATTGCCGGGACCTGGAGTCGCATCAGCGAACAGGGAGACGCCACCTATTTAAACATTGTTTACATACAGGGTCGTGATGCCACCGATGTACACGATCTTACACGTGGAGAAGTCGAAGGGCGAAAACAGGCCATGTGGGCTGCCAATGCCCTGAAGAAATATACGCCAGGCTTTGAAAATGCCTCCCTCAGGTCTTTTGGTTCATCTTTAGGAATACGGGAATCGAGAAAAATCATCGGCAAATACAACCTGACGGAAAAGGATGTTAGAAATCAAGGGCGTTTTGATGATGCCATTGGTATCTTTCCGGAATTTTTGGATGGATGTGGAATTGTCATTCTACCCACAACCGGCCGTTACTTCCAGGTACCTTATGGCATCATGGTCCCGCAAAAGGTTGAAAACCTGCTGGTGGCAGGTCGCTGCGTGGCAGGAGACCGCATTTCGCATTCGGCCACCCGCCAGATGATGTGCTGCACGGTTACCGGGCAGGCAGCCGGGGTGGCAGCCGCGCTCTCAATCAAAGAGAAAAATCACTGTAGCCAAGTGGATATTGCTTCACTGCAAAAAGCCTTGTCTAAGCAAGGAGTCCGAATTAAGGTATAGAAACTGTTCATAATGCCAAGATGCCGTGCTCGATTATGGAGTAACCAGGAAAGGAGCAAGATGCAGATTCAAAATTTCACAATGGATTTTTTCTCACTAAAGGGTAAAAATGCCATTGTCACGGGTGGCAATACGGGGCTGGGGCGCTCATTTGCTTTGGCACTGGCCAAGGCGGGTGCCAACCTATTTATCCCCACGATTCTGGACGATGAAGGTACAACCAAAGGTCTTATTGAAGCAGAGGGTGTTGGCTATGAGGCCATGCAGGTAGATATTACAGAGCAGGGCGCGCCCAAAAAAATAATCGAAACCTGTGTCGCGACATTGGGTGGTATTGATATACTGGTAAACAGCGCCGGCATCTGCATATCGGATGAGGTTGAGAACTTTGGCAGAGAACAGTGGGACAAAATGGTGAGTATCAATCTGACGGCCGCATTCGAACTCAGCTTTGAGGCGTCAAAATTCATGATTCCCCAGAAAAGTGGTAAGATTATCAACATCTGTTCCCTTTTTTCATTTTTAGGGGGACAATGGTCACCGGCGTATGCGTCCACAAAACATGGCCTGGCAGGTTTTACAAAAACCTATTGTGATGAACTTGCCCAGCACAACATTCAGGTCAATGGAATTGCGCCGGGATATTACAAAACAGCAATTACGGAAAAGACCCGAAGCGATCCGGAAACCAGTCAACGGGTTCTCGATCATATTCCTGCCAATCGTTGGGGTGAAACAATGGATCTCATGGGTACAACCATATTCCTGGCCAGCAGAGCATCTGACTATGTGAACGGTCATATACTCGTGGTTGACGGAGGCTATCTGGTTCGTTGATGAAAAAGCAATATGTCATAGGTCTCGATGGGGGGACGCAGAGCACAAAAGTGGTCATTTTCGATCTGGAAGGCAATCTTGTAAGTCAGGGCAAAAAAGACCTTCAACCCATGCATATGCCCAAACCCGGGGTGGCGGAACATCCGGGTGACGACTTGTGGGATTCCATCGTGGCAGCCTGCCATCAGGCAATGGAGCACTTTTCCGGAGATACCTGTTCCATCTTGGGCATAGGCCTGTGCACCATCCGCTGCTGCAGGGCTTGCCTGAAAGAAGATGGCGGTTTGGCTTCGCCGGTCCTGAATTGGATGGACCTGCGCCTGGCCTACCCTTATGAGCACAAAGATCCACAGGTCCGGTATGTGACCACAACATCCGGGTACATCACCCACCGCTTTACAGGTCAATTTAAGGATACGGCAGCAAATTATGAAGGAATGTGGCCCATCGATAAAGACACCTGGCAGTGGAGTGAAGACCCAGAGATCATAAAATCCTATAATGTCCCAAGAGAAAACCTTTTTAAACTAGAGATGCCCGGATCTATTCTCGGGCATGTAACGGAGGAAGCCTCCAAACAGACAGGTATTCCAGCCGGAATTCCTGTGGTTGCCACCGCAAATGACAAGGCGGCTGAAGCCCTGGGAGCCGGTCTCCTGCCGGATAAAACAGCCCTCGTATCTTTAGGAACCTATATTGGTGGGATGGTATATGGTGAGAAAAATGTGACGGATGCCAACACATTTTTCACCAACATGGCATGTATACCCAATGAATATCTCTATGAAAGCGGCGGTATTCGCCACGGTATGGGGACGGTCAGTTGGCTGAGAAATCTATTCGGCGAAGACGTCCGCAAGGAAGCGCGATCCCGTGACATTTCTCCCGAAGAGGTTCTTAACCGGGAGGCCCGGAAGATTGCAGCGGGAAGTGATGGGTTGATGACAGTCCCGGAATGGCTGGCACCGCCGGACAAACCTTTCAAAAAGGGGGTCATGCTCGGATTTCACGCGCGCCACACCCGGGCGCATCTGTACCGCTCGATGCTGGAGGCCATTGCATTGACCATGAAAAACCACATGGATGCCATGTGCCGGGACTTGTGCATCGAACTTGACCAGATCATCGTATCCGGCGGGGGGGCACGCAGCGGGCTGTTCATGCAAATTTTTTCAGATGTATTCGGAATCAAGGCCATCAGAAATGAGATCATGGATGCCGCCGGTCTGGGCTCAGCCATCTGTGTCGCTGTGGCCGTAAACGCCTATGATACTTTTGGAGCTGCCATTGAAAAAATGGTCAGAATCCGTGATTTATTTCATCCCATCCCGGAGCATACCTCCCTGTATAATAAGATGAACCAAAAGGTATACATGCATATTTCCGGATTTACGGACAGCATCCTGGAGAAATCGTACCCCATATTCAAGCAATAACAGTATTGTCGTTAAAAGGAGAAGCAGAAAATGCCCTTGAAAAGGAAACAGATTGTCGAAGCACTATACAATATTGCGGGAAAAGACCACGTCGTCACAGACGAACAGATATTAAAGGAGAGCAGTGTTGACCGTTTCAGACGATTTGAAGCCTATCACGGCGTATACAGCCTGCCGATGCCGGCTGCGGTCGTATATGTGAAAAACACGCATGATGTTGCCGCTGTCATTAAATTTGCCAACGAAAACAGGGTCAATGTGGTTCCGAGAACCGGGCACTCGGCCACGGAAGGCGGTCTTGAAACCGCTTTGGAAAACTCCATTGTGCTAGACGGATCCGGCATGAATCAGATCCTTGCCATCGATACCTATAATATGCAGGCAACCGTACAATGCGGTGCCTCTCTTCAAGAACTAGACGACCGTTTGAGGGAACAGGGCTACACAACCGGCCACTCACCCCAATCAAAGCCGCTGGCACAGCTGGGAGGACTGGTTGCCACCAGAAGTATCGGTCAATTTTCGACCCTATACGGCGGTATTGAAGACATGGTCGTCGGATTGGAAGCTGTTTTTCCGGATGGCGGCATTACGCGCATAAAAAACGTACCTCGCAGGGCCGCCGGGCCTGATATCCGTCATGTCATCATCGGCAATGAAGGCACGCTTTGCTTTATCACGGAAATTACCGTTAAAATTTATAAATATTTTCCTGAAAACAACCAATTCCTGGGTTATACCCTGGATAATATGAAAACAGGTTTCGAGATCCTTCGGGAAGTCATGGTAAATGGATACAGACCATCTGTTGCACGCCTGTATGACCCTGAGGATGGTGCCTACCATTTTTCTCATTTTGCTGAAGACAGGTGCGTATTGATTTTTGTGGCGGAAGGCGTAAAGCCGATTGCAGACGCAACGGCCACAGCCATCGAGGATATTGTGGACCGCCACGACGAATGCGTAAAAGTCGATCCGAAACTGATCGAAAAATGGTTTGCCCACCTCAACTGGGACCCGGCCAATTTAGCTGCCGAAAAAGTAGAAATCATGGAAACCAAAAATGTCTGCAATACCACTGAAATATCTGCAAACTGGGGGATCATCAATGATATTTACGAGGTATGCATGCAACGGGTAAGAAACGAGATCCCCGACTTGACCCTGTTGGGGGGTCATTCTTCTCACAGCTATCTCAACGGAACCAACCTATATTTTGTATACTTTTACAATGTGGTGGACTGCAAACCCGAAGAAGAACTCACCAAGTATCATCTGGCCATCAAAAAAATCATCGTTGAAGAGACCATCAAAGCCGGCGGTTCCATGTGTCATCATCACGGTGTCGGCAAGCATAGAACCCATTGGATCCAAAAGGAATATGGATCCTCGTATTACATCCTTAAAAAACTGAAAAGTGCTTTCGACCCCAACAACATCATGAATATGGGGACCATCATACCGTTGGAAAAGTAAATGAATATTCTGGTGTGTTTCATAGCTGCTCCTGATTTGGACAAACTAATCGAAGAAGATTGGGTAATTGACAAAGACCTTCAAATCGATACCAGCTTCTTGAAACCCACTCTGAATAGTTACGATGAAAGTGCCATAGAAATAGCGCTAAGACTTTCAGATGCATCCCAGAAAACCAAGGTGTCTATAAATCACAAAGCCTTAACCATAGCCAGCACCCCCGCAACAACCATCCTGAAAACCCTGAATGCACTGCGGTTCAAACAGGTTGTGCGCATCGACAGTCAAGACGATTTCCGATTCAGACCAGGAGCCATTGCTTACATTCTAAGCCAGTATGTTCTCAAACATGCAACCCAGGATGTACTTTTTCTGGGCAGACAATCCACTGTCGGTGAAAACGCGAAAACACACCTGCTCGTGGCGGAAAGGCTGGGATGGCCGTGCATCACCCAAGTATCTGGCATCGAAGTTATCGATGAGAACCACCTGGTGGTGACCAGTCAGGTAGACGACGGCCAGATCCGGCAAAAAATCCAAACGCCTTGTGTGCTTTGTATTGGAGAGGTGCCCAATACGTTTATGCGGGTTCCCACGATCAAGGACAGGATGCTTTATGGAAAACGGCCCATCGAGATCTTGTCCACAACGGATTTTCAACTGCCCGATGAAACCGAAGAGCTTTTGGACCTTAAAGTCATAAGCCATGAAAGACACGGAATTTTCATTGAAGGAGAAACACCTGAGCAGAAAGCTAGAGAACTTTATAAGATGTATTTGAAAGAAAGGTTGGAAAAGATTTGATATATAAAGGGATACTCAATGGGTGCTCGACAGATATTGCGACCCAGGCTGGGGAACTGAATAATTTTATTTCGGACAACTTGCATTCAGAGGACACGGTTGGCAGTACCATTCTCTTTTATTCGGAAAAAGAGCAAAGGGATGCGCTTATTCGCCTGGTTCCCACCGAATCCGTGAAGCTCGTCCGCATCACCCGCTATCAGCCGGAAAATATTCTCAAAGCGCTCACAACAATGGAACAGGGGGAAATGACCCACCTGTATCTATTTCCCAGTGGGTTTGCAGGATCGGAAATGGCTGTGCGCCTGGCTTTCAGGATGAAAGGTTCGTCCCTTGTGCAAGTGAAACAGATCGAATACTCAGGCGTGCAATTGATTGCAAGTAAGACAGTCTATGCCAACCATGTCTTAGGCACCTTCAAATTGACGAAAAAGCCCTACTGTGTCTCTCTTGCCAAAGGAAGCGCCAATGACCAAGCGATTAACACACGGGACAAATTGATTGTAACCGAGTATGACATGACCCATCTGCATGAAAATCAGTTCATTAAAGCATCAAAAGCGATCCCCAGGAAACAGGCAAGCAATTTGACAAATACCCGGTTTCTTCTCATTGGTGGCAATGGGATGAAAAACAAGGCAGACACTCAATACCTAAAACAGATTGCCGATACGATTGGCGCCGACTTTGGCGTAAGCCGTCCGGTAGCCATGAGCGGATGGACCTCTCTGCACCGACAGGTGGGCGTTTCCGGTTCCATGACAAAGGCGGCCGTTTGCATTGTGGCGGGGGCTTCCGGTGCTGCCGCTTTTTATGCCGGCATTGAAAAAAGCAAATTCATTGTCGCTATAAATACAGATAGTCGGGCACCCATCAATAAAACTTCCGACGTTGCCATCATAGATGACTACAAAGCGGTGCTAGATGAACTCGTCAAGGTCATGAGAGAAGACAGACCGATTTAAGTTTTGAGTGTTAGGTTTTAAGTTCAGTCAAGAACAAAGACTCGAGGGCGAACAGCCGACAACCGTCAGGCTGGCCAGAGAGATTGCACCATATTGTCTATGTTTCAGCCTGGAACCCTTTTTTCCAGCTAATTGGGAGAAGACCTAAAAGGAATAACCATGAAGCAGTTTGACAGACTCTATATCAACGGTAATTGGGTAAAACCAAACAGCGCAGATGTCATGGAGGTTGTCAATCCGGCCACCGAAAGCCCATGTGCACGCGTTCCTAAGGGAAACCGGGAAGACGTGAACACTGCTGTCGCTGCTGCGCGCCGGGCATTCAATGCCTGGGCGGATACACCAGCGAAAAAGCGTGCAGAACTCATGCGGGCTGTTGCAGATGAAATGCAGCGTCGTGTCGCAGACTTGGTCGAAGCACACGTCATCAGCATGGGCTGTCCCCGCCATCTTGTAGCCGAGTTACACCTCGATGCATCCATCGCCGGCATGCATTACTATGCAGATCGTGCCGCACAGATGGACGAAGTCGATGAAAAAGGCAGTGTAATTCTATGCAAAGAGCCTGTGGGTGTTTGCGCCTTGATCAATCCGTGGAACTACCCCCTTCATCAACTCATGGGCAAAGTCGCTCCCGCACTGGCAGCCGGCTGCACCATCGTCTCCAAACCGGCGACCCAAACACCCCTGCAAGATTTTATCTTGGCAGAAATTTTTGAAGCCGTCCATCTTCCCGCAGGTGTTTTCAACCTGGTCAGTGGATCGGGCAGCGTCATTGGCCCCATGCTGAGCGGCCACCCTCTCGTGGACATGGTTTCCTTTACCGGTTCAACCGCCGCAGGTATCAAAGTAGCCGAGGCTGCGGCACCGACGGTAAAACGCGTTTGCCAGGAACTGGGGGGCAAATCCCCCTATATAATTACCAAAGACGCGGACCTGGAAGCTGCCGTTCGTTACGGTGTCGAAGATGTCATGCTCAACACCGGGCAGACCTGCAATGCCTTGACACGCATGTTTGTGCCCCGAACCTACTATGAGAAAGCTGTAATCATTGCCAAAAAGGTGGCGGAGGAGCACAGGGTCGGTGATCCCAACGATACCAACGCCTCCATGGGACCCATGGCATCAGCCGCGCAAAAACAAACCGTGATTGATTACATCGAAAAAGGCATTGCCGAAGGCGCAAGATTGGTCACCGGCGGTGTTGACATGCCTGTAGGCATGGACAAGGGTGCATATGTACGACCAACTATTTTTGCGGATGTTACCAACGATATGGTCATTGCCAGGGAGGAAATTTTCGGCCCGGTTCTTTGTATGATTGTCTATGACGATATCGAAGAGGCCATCCAAATGGCCAATGACACGGTATATGGTCTGGCCTCCGGGGTTTACGCCAAGGACAAAACCAGTGCACTGACAATCGCCCGGAAAATACGTGCAGGCCAGTGTTACATCCAGGGCAGCTATTTTAATAAAGAGGCCCCCTTTGGCGGCTTCAAACAATCCGGAAATGGCCGTGAATGGGGAGACCAGGCTATGCACGAATACATGGAAACAAAAGCGATAATATATTAACAACGCAACCTTCTGGTAAAGACGACCGCGAAATGAATAATCCCCTGGCGCTTTGCGAACTCGCCGCAAGGCTCCTAACATCTGCGCTGGCCATATGGTTAAACTGGCATGGCTTCTAATGAGAGTGTTTTCATAATGGATTGTTCATTGTCATGCGTTGATGTAAAGTGCCCTAATTGGCTCAAACAGCGCAAATCGCCATTGGATCACCCATTTCGCTTTATCTGTGGTGAAACCCGATACTTGAATTACTGACTGATAAAAAAAAGGAAAAAACAATGATCATCGGATGGATAGGACTGGGAAATATCGGCGGTGTCATGGCGTCCAACTTGATTAAGGAGGGCTATCACCTCATTGTACACGATCTTGAATACAAGGCTGCCGAAAAATTGATTGCAGCAGGGGCTGAATGGGCGGAGACACCCAAGGTCCTGGCCAATAAAGCGGATACGATCATTACCTCTTTGCCCGGCCCGCCACAGGTGAAGGCCGTGATGGAGAGTGAACAAGGGGTATTCGCAGGCATCCGCTCCGGCGCTACATGGATCGATATGTCCACAACCGATGCTGAAGAGGTGGAGCGACTAGGAAGAATTGCTGCTGAAAAAGGTGTATCAGTTCTGGAAGCTCCTCTTACCGGGGGTGTGACGCTTGCCAGGGCAGGCGGAATTACCATGCTCGTGGGGGGTGAGAAAGATGTTTTTGAGTCACAACTGCCCATGCTGAAAAAAATCGGAGGCAAGGTACTCCTCATGGGCCCACTGGGAAGCGCCAGCATCGTTAAGGTCATCACCAATCTGTTGGCGCTTGGGCACCTGATCATGGCCGGTGAGGCTTTCATGCTGGGAAACCAGGCCGGCATCGACCCCAAAGCGCTGCTGGAGGGTATCCAGGCCAGTTCCGGCAACAGCTATACCATCGAAAAAGAAATGCCCCTGGTTTACAACGGAAGTTATGACGTGGAATTTTCAATGGCCCTGGCCTGCAAGGACCTGGGCTTGACAATGAAACATGCTCGAAAGTACGGGGTGCCCCTTGAATTGGGCGCATTGGTGGAGCAGATATTCATCCGGGCAAAAAGAGCGTATGGTGAAGCTGCCAATTCCACCCAGGCGGTAAAACTTCTGGAAGACACCATGAAGGTCTATCTGCGTGCAACCGGGTATGAGGATTTTCGATAAATATCCAAATCCTGTCTTGCCGGATTTGATCCGGCATCCAGTACTTTCCCGGATCTTTCACCAGAGGTGGAGGATTTAGATCTGATTAACTTTGCTTATTTTTCAGCTTAGCTGATGGTTGTACGCCCCTCAAAGCTGTTGACACAATTAATGTTAATACCCAGGACCTGGGCAATGTTGAATTTTGCTTCAATGCCTTTGGCGCATCCAGGCAGCGGTGACATGATGCCCAGGTTCAAGTCTTGTCGAACCTCACCCATGATCACTGGATCGGTCAAATCGGAAATTGCCACCCCCAGTTTTTCGGCCACATAGGCTTTGGCCTCTTCTATTCGCATTCCCCGGACCATTTGCACGCGAGCAACCAGATCTCCGGCCCCTCGCATTCCGCCCATCCCAGAGGCATGCGCGTGGGTGATCGCCATGGCGAAAGGATCACCCACGCCAACCTACAATCCGTCCAGACGGCATATCTCTACAATGGCCTTGGACGAACGCGAAACAATATCCATGGGTGGGTGATCGTTTACCGTCACCCCGCCAACCCCCATGCCCATATTGGCGTGGATGGGAATCTGGGCAACCTCACCGCAGGCCTTTGTATAGGTCACCGTGCGGGCCAGGTTCCATGGCGCCGATTCGTTGGTGTTTGTGTTGATCACCGGTCCAAAGATGGTGGCCCCTGCAAGCTCGGCCATCTTTACCTGCTGATGGGGATACATTCCCGCCAGACGTTCCCCCTTGTAGGTCAATTCGCTGTGCATCCCCAGAACGAACTCCCCGGCCATACCCATTTGAATGCACATATCCGGGTATTTGGTCTTGAGTTTCTCTGTAGCCAATAAAGCCGCCAGAAAATCAGCATCACCGGCAGCCCCTGTGGTATCCAG
>JAHEIB010000245.1 GCA_024639645.1 Deltaproteobacteria bacterium | reverse complement strand
GAATATTTTTCTGGCCCTGCATTCCGGGCTCGGGGTAGACACCTACCCGATTGGAATCGATGAGAATCCAGAAAGGATTCTTCAGGTATTGTGTCTACTCCAAAAACTCTCCGCCAAGTATGAAAAGCCCCTATCGGCACGCTTTGTATCTGATGGGAAGACCAAGATAGGGGAAATGTCCGACTTTCAGAACCCCTATCTGAAGGATGTCCAGATTCGCCCCTTGTAAAGGAAAACCATGCCCATCCGTTTCATCCATACTGCTGACGTTCATTTGGGAAAAACCTATGGCAATTCCCCAGGGGAGGCAGCACGTTACGAAGATTTTTTTCGATGCCTGTCGGATATCGTAAAAAGCGCGATGGATGAAACTGTTGATTTCGTTCTCATCTGTGGCGATCTGTTCCACACCGGTCAAATTCTGCCCAAGACCTTTGCCCGTACCATCGAAGCCCTGCAACCACTTAAGACTGCAGGTATTCCCTGTGTCGCCGTCGAAGGCAATCACGACTGGATCCACAGGCGAAACAATATTTCTTGGATGGAAGCCCTTTCTGAAATGAGCTATATACACCTGCTGCGTCCCACCCGTACCCAAGATGGCGGTTATTGTTTTGACCCTTTTGATGAAGAGACCGGGATGGGTGGACATATTGAAATCAATGGTTTGAATATATACGGTCTGGGTTATATCGGTACCCAGGCTGGAAGCCATGTTGAACGAATCTGCAATGCGGTAAGTACAGAAAACAACCTGCTGCTTTTTCATGTGGGCATATGGAAGTATTCACCGGTGGAAATCGGCAATATGAAAATTGATGAAGCCCATCCCCTGGCTAAAAAATTCACTTACGTCGCGCTAGGCCACGGCCACAAGCAGTATGTCATCGAAACCCCAAAAGGAATCCCCTATGCCTACAACCCCGGAGCACCCGAAAGGGTCAACTTCGGTGAAGAAGACTATGACAAGGGTTACTATTTTGTAACCGCAACAGACGGAAAATTTTCCTTGGAATTCAGGCCAACCAATCCCCGGCCGATGCTGGTGGAGATGATCGATCTGGACGGTGCAAACGATGCAGAGATCGCGCTTGACCGCTTCCGGCGACAGGTCCAGGAAAAGCTGGCGAAGCAGCCCCATAGGCGTTCACCATTGCTGGAATTGAAATTGACCGGGCGGATCTGGTTCCATCCCTTTGAGCTGGGTCGTGAAAGATTGCGTCTGGCACTTGATGCTTTTGCTTCACCCTTGCATGTAGAAATAAAAAATCACCTCTCTTTTGTTGCCAGGACCCGTGGGGAGGAGCTTGTCAAAAAATCCCTTGCCGAGATTGAAAATGATGTTCTCCATGAACTGATCGGGGCGCACAGCAAATACCGGGGCCGCGAACGGGAACTGACCCGGCTATCTCTTGCTCTCAGGGACCTGGTCCTGAAGGGTGATGTGGAAGATGACGAGTTGCTCGAACTTTTCTTAAAGATGGATTGACCCATGCGAATTCACTCAATCTCCTTGAAAAACATCAAGTCCCACCATGACAAAGAGCTGCATTTTGCCCATGGAATCAATGTACTTTCCGGTGACAATGGTGTGGGTAAAAGCACGATCTTCGAGGCCATTGGTTATGCTTTGTTCGGAGTGGATGCCCGTGATTTTGTGGGAAATGTCGAGCGCTTTATCACCATTGGTGCCAAAAAGGGTGACATATCCGTAATTTTTTCAACGGACGATGGTGATAAGTATCGTGTTTCCCGCAGTGTGGGAGCCGCTTCCAAGTGGTTGCTGGCCACGGATATAAACGGGACCTTTGAAGTTGAGGACCATGCCGGCACCCTTGAAACTGAAGCCCGGATCAAGGAGCTGTTGGGTCTTGACAGTGGCCGTTCCCTGGCCGATCAGTATAAACTGGTGATTGGCCCCTTTCAGAACGATTTTCTGGGTCCTTTTGTCATCAAGCAGCCAACAAAGCGCCAGGAAGCCTTTGACGAAATTCTCGGTATCGATGCATGGCGCAAAACCTACAAAGGCACCAGTACCCTGCTGGCGTCAGTTAAAAACAAGATTGAAATATTGAAAGTTGAAATCAAAGGCAAGCAGGATCAGGTTGCCACCCTGCCCGAACGACAAAAAGAGTTGACGGGTTTAACCACAGAGGCCAAGGTGCAGAAAACTGTTTTGTCAGATAAGAAAGAAACCTTAGCCGAAACCGAAAAACAGCTTGTCATGCTTGATGAACAGAAAAAAACAGCCACCGCTGTAAAGTCAGAAATCCAGGTCCTTGAAAGCCGCATTCATGATGAGAAAGAAAAAATAGCTGTCCAGAAAAACCGTGTTGCCGAGGCCGAAACCGCCCTTGCCATATTGGAAAAGAACCGGACTGGAAAGGAAGCCTTTGAGAAAGCTGAAGATAGGCTTAAATCCCTGCGAAAACAAGAGGGGCAGCGAAGGAAAATCGAGTTAGATATCAATATATTGGACAAAGAAAATGCCCGTCTTAGCCTGGCAATAGAACACGAATACCATGAGGTAGAGAAAACTGAAGAACAACTTACAAAAGAAGAAAACCGGCTCACAATCAATCAAAATACCCTAGCGGCAGATGATATCATCAGCAGGAAAGCAAGCCACCTGCCGGACTTGAGAAAAGCGTTGGAAAAACTTCGTGCGACCCAGGGACTTCTTGAAGGCCAGCTGAATGGCCTTCAGAAGGGAAAGGAAAAACTGGCTGAAGGGATTTGCCCATTTTTCAAGGAACCGTGTCAGAACATTGCCGGTGATACACCCCGGGACATTTTCAGTACCAGGGTAGACGTCTTGATCAAAGAGCGTTTCGCACTGGACAGACGCCTGGATGGACTGAACCAGAAGATCGCAGTGGCAGAGGAAGCCCGGGAGAAGTTGAATGCCATCGAAGTGCGGAAACAGGAAATTGAAAAACAACTAAAAACCATCGCAAATAGACGCATTGACAACCAGCATCGCATACAAGACCTTGAAGTCATAAAAAAACAACAGAAAGCAGCCGAAAAAAAAGCTTCAGCCCGAAAGAAAGACCTTCATGAGTACAGTAAACTGGATATCGAAATTGAAGAAATTGAAACATTACGGATTGAATACCAGGCTGCCCGAGATATTTTTTTTGCCAACCGGAAGGATGCCAAGGACCTCAAAAACAGACAGACATCCTTGAAAAAAATGGTGAGGTTTTTTAAGGAATTGGAACAGGACCTTGCCTCCAGACAAAAAAAACTTGCCAAACTGGAAACTGCGTATGACCCGAAACGCCACACAGAGGTTCTCCTGGCAAAAGAAAAACTGGTGGTCGAGGTTGCCACGACACAACAAAAAATTATGGATCTTTCCAAGGACCGTCGCCGCCTCCAAGAAGAGATCAAGAAAATGAAGCTGATTAAAAAGGACATCACAGCCCGGGTGAAACATAAGAAGCGCTTTGAAGACCAAGCGGTATTGGTCAGATTTTTGCGGAACAAGATCTTCAACAAGGTTTCCGCACAGCTCTCAGAACGTTTTCGAGAAGAGATCAGTTTACGGGCAGACAAAATATACCGCAACATCGCTGAAACCGATGAAGAGCTTTACTGGG
>JAHEIB010000012.1 GCA_024639645.1 Deltaproteobacteria bacterium | reverse complement strand
GTCTGTCAAAGGAAATAGAGGATCTGATTATGGCCGCAACAATACCGCCGGAGATCCAAGCAGGCATGGACGAATTGCACCAGTCAATTGCTGTCAAGGATATCGGCGTTCCAAGGGTTGCTATGCGCAGCAGTGCTGTTGGTGAAGATTCCCGGGCATCTTTTGCCGGGCAGTACACGACAGTCCTGAACGTTAAAAGAGAATCCCTTTGCGAAACATATAAAAAAATCATGGCCGGCAAGTATTCACCGGAGGCCATTTACTATCGGATCAGCTACGGCCTTTCAGACGTTGACACCCCCATGGCCGTACTCGTCCTGAACATGGTCGATGCTGTCACTAGCGGCGTTTTGTACACGGTCGACACGGAGGATCCAGAAGCTGAGAGCATGAAAATTCACGCCATCTGGGGACTCGGAGAACTCCTGGTGAGCGGTCAGGCACCCGCGGACATCCTGACAGTATCCAAAAGGACCTCACCCAAGGTTTTAAGCAAATTGTCGACATCAAAGTCTCTCCAGATGATTTACAGCGACGATGGTCGGACAGAATCCATACCGCTCGACAAAACCCAAGGGGAAGCGTTTTCCCTGAACAACCGTTCGGCCATCAAGCTGTCCAGATGGGGGATGACACTCGAAAAATATTTTCAACAGCCGCAGGATATCGAATGGTCCATCGACCCTCAGGGGAACTGTTTCATTCTTCAATCCCGACCGTTGAATATCGGGACCGTTAGCGACGACAAGCTGAGCTGTGATTTTGAAGACATTCAGAATGACGTTTTATTCAAAGGCGGGGAGCGGGCCGCTTCCGGGATCGCCGCAGGAACAATTTTTAATATTGAACAGGGATCGACCCTTGGGACTGTTCCGGATAAAGCTGTCCTGGTAGCCAGAAATGCCTCACCGCAATACGTCAAAGTGATCAGCCGCCTCAGCGCCGTGGTCACCGATGCCGGCAGTTCTGCCGGTCATTTTGCATCGGTTGCCCGGGAATTTGGTGTTCCAACGATAGTAAACACCCGCAATGCCAGCACCCGCCTCAATCAAAACCAGGCAGTTACTGTTCACGCAGACAAGCGGACCGTGTATGCTGGAGCAGTCACTCAAATGCTGGAAAGTCCTTGTGCCCAAACCGACTTGCTCATAGACAGTCCTTTTATGCAAAAATTGCACTACATCATGAAATTTGTTTCACCCCTGGAGCTGGTGGATCCCGATGACAAGTCGTTTATTCCTCAACGCTGCAGATCGTTGCATGACATCATCCGCTTTGCCCATGAAAAAACCATTCAGGAGATGTTTCACATCTCCGACAACCGTTTGAGAAAACTGAATTTCGCCAAAAAGCTTTCCTCGGATATACCCATGCAATTTTACATATTAGATGTCGGAGGGGGGCTTAAGGATCATTCGAAACCTAAAAAAGAGGTTCACATCGACGATGTCAGCAATAAGGCCATGCGTGCATTGTGGACGGGGCTGACCCATCCAGACATACAGTGGGGCGCATTCAGCCACTTTGACTGGGAAGCACACGACAGGATCGTCATGAGCGGTGGTATTGCAAGCCCCAAGTCAACCATGTTCTCCAGTCATGCGGTAATCTCCAATGATTATATGAATCTCAACTTCAGATTCGGCTACCACTTTGTAATCGTGGATGCATTGTGCGGCAGCAACATATCTGAAAATGCCATTTTGTTTCGTTTTTCCGGTGGGGGTGCCGATCTTTCCCAAAGAATGCTGCGGGCGGAATTTCTAAACAACATCCTGAATCGTCTGGGCTTTGAAGTGACGGTTAAAAGCGATCTTGTGAATGGGCAATTCAAAGGGGCGGACCTGGAAACAAACCTTCAACGCCTGGACATGATCGGACGTTTGTTGGGCGCCACCCGGTTATTGGACATGTACCTGAAGGATGCATCCATGATCGAAGGTTTTGTTGACGATTTCATGCAGGGGCGCTATCATTTTGCAACGGTGGATGTGGAGTAAAGAATTCTGGCCCAAAGGACCAGGTTTTAAGTGACGGAATGGATCCCCACGGGTAAGCCCATGAAGTTAAAATTGAAACCATGACATACACACTGAAATGGATAACGGACAACCTGGCTGTGGGGTACGCTCCCATGGTACAGAGTGATCTTGATTCGGTAAAACAACACGGGATAGATGCCATCGTCAATCTATGCGGAGAATTCTGCGATTTGCATGAAATTCAGATGGAATCGGGTTTTGAAGTTTACTACTTTCCAATTCAGGATGAATGTGCACCGGACATGGAAGCCATGCAGCAGGCCTTTAAATGGTTAGACAGCACCATCGCCGAGAATCGCAAAGTTCTGGTCCACTGCCGGTTTGGTATCGGAAGAACCGGCACCTTCGTCACCGCCTATCTCATGAAAAACGGCCTGGACATGACGGGCGCCGCCAAAGCACTCAAACACACCCGGGCGGATCCGACCCACTATTGCCAATGGAAATTTCTACGGTCTTACAAGAAAAAACTAAAACGAAGATAAAGCACCGCCCTAAGGTCTGTAAAGATCCGCCTTGATCCCGTATCGTTTGATGATCTGCTGAAGCGCCTGACGCTCCAGTCCGCACTGTCTGGCCGCCCGGGTGACATTACCCTTGTTCAAGGAGAGAAGGTCTCCGATATAGGTGTGATTGAACGCATTGAGGGTTTGCTCTTTGGCCTGGCGGTATGGGGCATTCTTGTATTTTTTCCCATAAGACATGGGCTTTTGTTCTTTTTCGCTCAAGCCCACGTCATAGGGCACGATTTCATTCGATCCTGAAAAAAGTATGCCCCGCATGATAAGGTTCTCCAATTCCCGGACATTTCCTTCCCAGGGCATATTGATAAAGATTCTGACAAGCTCGCTGGAAAGCCTTTTCAAAGGTTTGTTCATTTTTGCACAGTGTTTCTCAAGGAGGTGGCTGGCAATCAGCGGGATATCTTCTGAACGCTCTTTGAGGGCGGGCAGTCCAATGGGCAGAACGTTCAGGCGATAATAAAAATCCTCCCTGAATTCACCCTTTTTGATTTTCTCTTTCAGCAGTTGATTTGTCGAAGCGATAATGCGGGCATCGATTTTCACCGGCTTTGCATCCCCCAGGGGTTTTACCTCCTTTTCCTGGAGTACCCGGAGCAGTTTGGTCTGAATAGCAGGGCTCACATCTCCGATTTCATCCAGAAATATCGTGCCGGTGTGGGCTTCCTGAAACAAGCCGCTTTTGTCATGTTTTGCATCGGTGAATGCACCCTTCTTGTACCCGAAAAGTTCACTCTCTAAGATATTTTCAGGTATGGTGGGACAGTTCACAGGAATAAACGGCCGGTTCCGGCGATTGCTCAGAGAATGTACAGCCCTGGCCGTCAAATCCTTTCCGGTTCCCGAAGGGCCCGTGATCAGCACCGTGAGATCAGTGCTGGCCACCATCTGAATCGTTTCATACACCCGCTGCATTTTAAGACTGTTTCCCACCAGATTCTCAAAGGCAGCCTCTCCTCTGCACTCTTTCTGTAGTCGACTGTTTTCCCTGATCAGTTGACTTCTTTCAAGGGCCTTCTTGAGTCTGACAATGAGCGCTTCGTGCTCAAATGGTTTGGTAATGAAATCGTAAGCCCCCTGCCTCATGGCCTCTACGGCCATCTCAACATGCCCATAAGCCGTCATCATTACCACCGTCAGGTCAGGAATGTCTTTTTTAATGATTGCCAATAGCTCCAGCCCACTCATAACCGGCATTTTGATATCAGCCAAAAGCAGGTCATAGAAGCTTTGAGACAGCATCTGGATCGCTGTCTGCGCCGATGGTGTGGTATCGACACGGCATTCCAGCTCAACTTCCAAACTTCTCTTCAGAAGTTGGAGCATATCAGGTTCATCATCGACGATTAATATCCTGGTTAGCATACATCAATTCTCCTGAAGGGTTCATCCCGAGGTTGCAAAAGCCGTAGGGTAAACAACATGGCAAAATCGACCCCATTCTTTGAATGCACCAAGGGAAGTATCCGGAAAAAGGTGCCTTTATTATGATATTGGCTATAATAACGGCTCATTAATTATCCTTTGCCGTGTGGTTTATGCAGCTTTGGGGTTCAGACAGCAGGAAGTGTCACCGTAAATGTTGTCCCGACACCTGTTTTGCTATCAACATAAATATGGCCCCCATGGTTTTTTATGATCCCGTAGCTGACGGACAACCCCAGTCCTGTGCCCTCTCCGGTGGGTTTGGTGGTGAAAAAAGGGTCAAAAATGTTTTTTAGATGTTTCTTCTCTATGCCGTGGCCGTCGTCCCTCACCTTGACCATAAGATCGCCCGTGTGTTCGCTCAAATCTGTGGAAATCCATATTTGGCCATTTTTGCCGACGGCATGTATGGCGTTCACAACAAGGTTGATAAGTACCTGCTTGATTTTCTTCTCATCGATAAGGAGCTGCTTAACGTCTGGGTTGTAGTCTTTTTCTAGAGAGATGTGTCCAATGTTGGAGTGGTGCTGCACAAATGTAATCACATCATCGATGATCTGGTGAATATCCAGCATCTCTTTTTCGGTCTCAGACTTTCTGGAAAAGCTTAACAGATCCTCTACAATGGTCTTACAGCTTCTAACGTGCTTTTCTATGGTTTTAAGATCGGCATAACGCTCCGATGATTTTTTTTCACCTCTCAACAATAACTGGGTATACCCAAGCATGACACCTAAAGGGTTGTTGATTTCATGTGCTACCCCGGATGACAGTTCACCAATGGATGCCAGTTTATCAGCCTGGGCGAGCTGTTCTTCCATACGCTTTCGCTGCTCGATGTCTTTGACCAGAAAGTGAATGGTTTCCTTTTCGTTGCCCGAGGATTCAGCCATGCTCCCACTCAAAAGTATCCGCTTGACAGTACCATCCGATGTGATGATGTCTAATTCTACATTAGAAATAGACCGCTCACGTTGCACGGATGCTATTGCGTTAGACCACTTTTCTGGCTCTGCCATGAACTCACGGGCATTTCTACTCTCGATTTTATCCGTTTCCCTGTCCAGACCCAGGAGATCGTACCCGGACGGATTTAGATTGATAATGGTCCCGTCTTTTTCTGTCACCAGGATCATATCTTTGGATACTTCGAAAATTCTGCGGTATTTATATTCGGAAACGGAAAGGGCGTTGGTGCGTTTCTCAACAAGTCTTTCCAGGTTTTGATTGAGAAACAGAAGCTCTTTGTGGGCCGCTTGAAGGGCCTGCCTGTCCTTGCGTATGAGCTGGTAAATAACCCAGATCCGTTCAAAAAAAAGAGTGACGGCGCCGACGACGAAAAACATGGAGGTGTTGATGGCGCCGCTGAAAGGACGGACCTTGGCCCAGAAAGCTTCTTGACCGGTCATTAAAAGAAAATTTTTAAGGATGTGGCCGGCTGATCTTGACACCGCAAAGCAAGAAAGGGCCAGACAGATCCACCAGAGATAGGTCCAGATGAGATTGTCGCGGTCCTGTTCTCGCAATTTAAACACAAGCCGCAAAGAGAGAAGAGACAGAATGATCATCAGGATCGAACCGATCAGATCGACAATCAATATGGGGATGGAAGAGATGATCATGGATTGACCCTGTTCCCATCGTCAGCCGTGGAGTTATTTAAAATGGTTTTCAAGCCGTAATAAAGAAAGAACATGGCGGGTACGCACAGCAGATGATCCAGTTTGAGCAGATAATACAGAATGGATATACTGTTCTGCCCTTGGATACTTTCGACTCGAATATGCCACAACTCAATTTTTGTTATCCCCAGAATATCCAGATGTTCATCCAGAAAGTGGACCAGAGCGGCATCGATGTTCCAGAGAATGAACAGAACAGCCGACAACTGAATGTACTTCCAGCCTTTTTCCTTGATGAGGTTTCGCTGTCGCAACCAGAAATCCAGACTCCCCATGGATATGATAAAAAAGATATGGGCCATCTGATGCACATAAAGACCTTCCGGTTGTCCATGGGTCTGGGTGGCCAGAACCGGATCGGCAGATAAAAGCAGGCCGGTAAGTGATGCAGTAAAAAAAGCACGTTTCAAGTTGTTTGAATTCATAGCCAAGCCTTCTGCAGGAGTTTCAGAAAAAAGACCAGTAAAACTACGCCGAATATACGGCGAACAGCCTTTCCTCTCAGTCTTTCAGACATGATCCGTGATCCAAGTTGTCCACCTGCGAATGAAAAACACGCCGCCAAAAAAATAAATTTCCAGTCGGTACTCGCCAGGGAGATATGGGCGACAAATCCGGAAAAAGAGGAGAAGATCACAATGAAAATAGATGTTGCCGCTGCCGTTTTCGTAGGCATCTTCAACAGGTAAATAAGCAACGGTACAATAAAAACACCCCCGCCGATACCCAGTAGACCCGCCATAACCCCGACAGCAATACCGATGGCTCCGCCACCAAGTATCCGGTGCTTTTCGCTCAACGCCGTGGTCTCGCTCTCTGCATTTCCGGAAAATATCATACGCATGGCCGCAAGAAATATCACCCCGGCCAGGAGCCCCGAAAATAGCCTTAAATCGATAACACTGGTCAACATCGCCCCAAACGGGGCTGCCAAAGAAGACGATACGAGAAGCGGAACAGCCGTTTTTATATCGATCATCTTCTTGCGGTAATAGGTTATGCCGGCAGAAAGAGCGGCAACCCCATTTAAAAAAAGAGATGCGGAAACAGCGTTGGACAACGGAAATCCCAGCAATACGAAAAGAGGCGAAAAAATCAGGCCGCCTCCCAGTCCCACCATGGTCAGGATAAAAGATGCGCAGAATATGACGGCTAAAAGCAGTGACAAGGACATGGCAGGTGAACTTCCCTGTTTGTCATTAACATTTCGCTCGCTAACCCCGCAGCATGCGAATCACCGCCGCCCGGCTGAACCAACGGGGAATGCGTTCGATGTTCGGGTTCAGGGCCCAAATTTTTCGATATTAGAATTTCCATCCACCCCGGAATTGTTTTTCTTTTTGAACATCTTTTTTATGACTGCCCAGAGTGTATGAACCAAAATAAGGGACAGCACAAACCAGACCAAGGCACCGACAGGTGTTGGTTGGCCGCCGAAACCAGGTATCTTGAAGACATAGGATCTGCCGAACAGGCCTGACAACCTGCCCGGATTGTAGGCCTCGTTGATATAGGCCGCCATGAGAAGAATCGGCAGGATGGTGGTGAGAACGTTCTTCAAAAGACCTTCGAAAAAATAATCATAATAAACCTTGTTCAGCTTGGCCTGGTCGATGTTTTTTGCAAGCCGCTTACCTTTTTCGCGGTTTTCTATTTCCATAGCCTGTTTGCGGATCTCAGCCCAGTGGTTAAACTCTTTTTTCAGGGCTTCATACCGTTTGGTGGTATAAGATCGCTTAAAAAACTTGGTGAAAACAACCGTAAGCAAAACCAGCATGAATATCACCATCCCAGGACCCAGGACATGTAGCGGCGAGACAATCACATCCATCACATTCACAACAGCCTGTGAGACGGCTACAATCTTTAACCACACGATATCCAAGAATTCATCCATAATAAAATCGCTCCACGATTTTATCTTACGCGCCTTTGCCGCTGTTTTTTATGAAACGATCTTGCTGATCTCCGATATTTGTTAATGGATCCCCACGTGTAAACCCGTGGTCCCATTTAAACACCCGTCTTCGCCTTCGGCTACGCCGCGGTTATCCGCCTTTTCCATGGGGTGACATCGCGCCGTAGCAATGAACTTATTTTTAAGCATTCATCCACGGGTCTGCCCGTGGTATGCCGCGAAGGCGGATAAAAATAAAAAAGGGGAAAGTGTCACCACTTTCCCCTTATTTATCACATGTTATGGCTTATATCCAGATTTCGATCTTGAAGAATCTGAAAAACAGAAAAAACAGGGTGATGGCCAGAACGATCTTGAGTGTTTTCTCACTGAAGAGTTTCTGAGCCCGGCTGCCCAGCATACCGCCAACAAATCCACCGATAATAATGGAAATCATCAACCACATGTCCGGAAGATAGCCGGTCATCAAATAACCAATAAAGGCGCCGATGCTTGAAAAAGAAGTCCCGATCAGTGAAATCGGCACGGCCACGTACATGGGAAGTGCCCCGATGGTGGTCATGGCCGGTACCAGCAGGAAACCACCGCCGATGCCGAATGATCTGGACACCACGCCGATAGCCAGACCCAGAATGGCGAAAAGCAGTGGATTGATGGTGAATTCTTCACCCCAGAACTTGAATCGGTAGTCCATAAGACCATTTTTTACAGGTTCGATGCGACCCATTTCCACGGAGGTCCCTTCGGTCTTGGCTTTGGCCACTGCATCGTTGAACTTCTTTACCATGGCCTTGATGTTTTTTCTTTTTTCCATGGCTTTGGGTCTCAATTCCCGAAGGGTCTGAATACCCATGATTACCACTAAAATAGCCAACCACTCCTTGTAAGCCTGCATGGGCAGATAGGCCGAGACATACTTGCCCAGCCAGATAGAGCCGACGAAAATACCCACACCAAAAGAGAGGCCCACCGGCCAGGCCACCCGTCTTTCCACCACGGCGTATCGATAGAATGACCCCAGGGGTGAAAACAGGGTCAAGGCCATGTTGGAGGGTTTCAGCACGTTGGCTGCATTGATACCGATGGGACCGGCAGTTTGAACAATCAGGACCTGGAAGGCGGCCATTAGCATACCCCCGGCAGCACCGATCATGGAGAAGTAAGTGCCCACCAGAATCGCGCCGATAATGATCCATAGGGGGTTCATGTAGCGAAAACCTTTGGAAAGCCAGAAGCCATTTTTTAGAACATTGAAAGATCCGTTTTTGTCACCGTTGACATAAACATCAAATCCGGTGCCTGGCGGCGTGTGGCGATAGGTTTTGAAGGAAGCCGTAAATTTGCCCGTGGCTTTGTCCAGATTGATGGACGTGCCTTTGTCCCAATATTTTCCGCTCTTACCGTGATCGGTAATAACGGTCCGTGAAAATATTGTTACTTTGCCAACTTTGTTGCCCTCTTTGACGATGGTGTTGATACCATAGCTGGACTGATTGGCATATCGGAGAAAGTTCCACTGGGCTTCGGATTTGATGGGTCCCAGCATGCTCTTGGCCTCGGCATCCACGTCACCGAAACTCTCTTTAAGGTAATACATGGTTGTGGAGTAAATACCGTTACCCTTGCCCAATAGAACCGAGGGGCCACCGAATTTCTTTTTCCCTTCTGCCCCAAAAGCATCCGGGTTGGTCGTCAGCAGGTAGTAAAGGGGTGGAATTTCGGTATCCAAATCGAATTTGGCTTTGGCACTATCCTTTTCCAGGCGCTTGACCTCGTGAACACCATTTGTGTCCTTGGTAGAGAACATCTCCTGCATGGCAATGGTAAGGTATAGGTCTTTTCCAGGTTCGATCATACCTTCAATGGAGACCGTATCGCCGGCTTTGAATTCGCTGCCGGAAACCGTGGCACTCGATGCGCCAAAGCCGGGCACGGCGAACGCAATAATAATGAAACATAAGGTGATGGGTAAAATAATCCTTCTCATTAATTTCCTCCTTTTTGTATGGATGATATAAAGCTTATATTTGTCACTTCAGTTGAAAATACTTGATGGCCAGCATGCCGCCCAGCCCACTGGCGATAATCCCCGTAAAAATAAGCGTCATCAATTGTTCAATGCCAATGATAAAAACGCCGGCGCCTCGAAAAGACATGATGTTCAGGAGCAATGCCGTGATCACGACAACGGTCACACCGGAAAAGATGGCTGCCAATCGCTTATGTGCGAATGCATTTCTGGTTTTCTCCAGTACCATGTAACCGGTTAGCGCCGTGTTAAACCCGATAATGACCGGCAGGATACTTCCGATAGCGGCCGCAAGCGACATCCCCGATAAAAACAGCACCAGGATAATGGCGCCCAGCGCTCCGGCCAGAATACTGTAAATCACTTTTCCAGATTTGCTGGAACTCATATTCATGATGCGGGTGCTGAAATAATCAATATGAAACATAGGGTCCTCTTTAAAATATAGAATTTAGCCAGGCTTGGCGTACCCGGGCGTTAAACCAAAACAGCGAGCCCATTCCCCATAGATGGTGTCGTGCGGCAGTGCTTCGCATGCTGTGAGGTTCTTCAATCATCTACTTTACATACAAAGCAAGCTGTATGCCACCCGTGAACGGAAGGGCTGAACGCTTTCATTTCTTGACAGATTATAGCTGTTTAATTATTATAATCAGATAGATACGGATGATATCAACCGTTTTTCAAACGGATGGACGCCCGTTTCTTTTCCCGTACAGGGCAACGGATATTGCAATAAAATTATGGCATCTTTTTTTGAACAACCTTGACAGGCATGGCATTGGCATTCATTCGGAGCAGACACAAAAATATTTCCATGCCATGTTTTTATTGCACCAAAAGACATGCTTTCCGGAAAATTATACGGGTCTTTTTCTTTGATCATAGAATTGTGACACCTTATCATACTGAAAATATGCCTTATTCTTAAAAAGAAAAAAAAATGAAATTGATGACCTTATTTATCATTGCTGGTATGAATATTGCTCGGATATGATGAGATTGTCGTTTATGAATCGTATCGCGTTTACTCACTATACATTGAATAAATTAAATTATCGGAGGAATATCATGCAAAAAGAGGTATACAGTCTCTGCTTTATGTGCTCGATTCGTTGTCCTATAAAGGTCAAAGTAAAAGATGGACAGGTTACCTGGATCGAAGGGAATCCATACGTAGCCGGTATGGAAGGCAGTCTCTGCCCCCGGGGAGCGGCCGGCCCCAGCCTGCTGTATGATGATCAGCGGCTTCAGTCCCCGTTGATCCGGGTGGGAAAACGTGGCGAAGGAAAATTCAGAAAAGCATCTTGGGACGAAGCGCTGGATATGGTTGGTAAAAAACTTTCAACCATCATAGACAAGCATGGCGGGCACAGCGTTGTGCTCGGCGAGCGCACCCAGTTGGCCACCCACGCCAGCAAGACATTCCTGAAGGCTATCGGGTCGCCCAATCACTTTACCCATGATGCGCTCTGCAAGGGATCCGTCAACACCGCCTGCCGGTCATTGTTTGGATATACGGACGGACAGATGGGAGTGGATTACAAAAACACAAAACATATTGTTCTTTACGGCCGCAACATTTTCGAGTCCATTTCCGTCAAGGAAGTCAATAATCTGATGTACGCCATGGAGCATGGCGCCAAGATGACCTATATCGACCCCCGCGTTACAGTGACCGCAACCAAAGCGCACCGCTACTGGATGATACGCCCCGGTACCGACCTTGCGCTCAATTATGCCTTGATCAACGTCATTTTGAATGAGCGTCTCTATGATGCCGCATATGTTGACAAATGGGTGGAAGGACTGCGTGAATTGCAGGATTTCATCAATCCGTATACGCCCGAATGGGCTGAAAAGGAAACCGGGATCGCCGCTGAAGCCATTGTCGAATTGGCCCGTGACGTCAGCAAGGACAAACCATCGGTTATTTTTCACTTCGGTTACCGCGGTGCCAGCCACCAGAACGAAATATACCTTCGCCGATCCATTCTTATCCTGAATGCATTGATGGGCAGCCTTGAATCCAAAGGCGGGTTTTTCTTTAAAAAAGGCCCTGGCGTGGAAGGCGGGAAACCGGCCAGAAAACTGACTGAGCAGAAATTCCCAAAAATTGAGGTGCCCCGTTTTGACAAGGTGGGAACCAAAGAGTTTCCTCTGCCGGACCCCAACCACGGTGTCGGCCAGATGCTTCCTCACGCCATACTGAACCAGGACCCTTATCCCATCAAAGCCTTCATCGCCTACCGGTTCGACCCGATCGGATCGATCCCGGATGCCACCCTGACCAAAAAAGCATTGGACAAACTGGACCTGATTGTAGCTATCGACATCAATTACAGTGATATCGCCTGGTATGCAGATGTGGTGCTTCCCGAATCCACCTATCTCGAAAGAACCGACTGTATCCAACAGGCCAACGGCTTAAAACCGCAGATGTTCCTGCGAAAACAGGCGGTGGCCCCCCGGTATGATACCAGGGACGGTGCCGTTATTCTGAAACAGATTGCAGAACGTATCGGAACAGGCCAATTCTTTCCCTATGAGAACATTGACGAACTTGTGGAATGGCAGTTGGAGGGGACTGGATTCAAGATGGAAGACTTCAGTGCCAAAGGCTTTGTTGCATACGGGAAAAAGCAGATATTCTGGGATCGTGAAAACGGCCTTAAATTCAAAACACCGTCCGGTAAGATCGAGTTCAAATCCTCCCTACTGGAAGATGCCGGGTTTGAATCGTTTCCAAGCTATGAACCCGTAGCCAAACCACCCAAGGACCGTTTTAGACTCGTGGTGGGCCGTGTTGCCCTGCACACGCATGTTTCCACACAGAACAACCCTTATCTGAATGAACTGTGTGGCGAAAATGTTTTATGGATGAACAAGGATCGTGCGTCAGAACTCGGCATTAACAACGGAGATAGTGTGGAGGTGGCTTCCAAGGTGGGCAAAGGACAAATCGCTGTTAAGGCGACCGACCTGATCCATCCGGAAACCGTTTTCATGCTGCACGGTTTTGGACACCAAGCGGACAAGGCATCTCGAAGTTTTAGAAAAGGCGTCAGTGACGCCCTGATTCAGGAAAATGTGTCCGATAAAATTGGTGGCAGTCCGGCGTTGCATGACACCTTTGTCAAGGTGACACCTGCATAAATATGCCCCGAAAGCAAACCAGTAAAAACAGATAATTGCCTTGAAAAGCGATTTACGATCAGGGAGGATAATAATGAGCAAGTACTTTTTATTGCAAGACCAGCAAAAGTGTATTGGCTGTCATTCATGTGAGATTCAGTGTAAAATAAACAAATCACTTCCGCCTGAAACCCGTCCCTGCCAGGTCATCCAGGTGGGACCCGAATTTTTTAACGACAAACCCAGGGCCTCCTTCATTTTTATGCCCTGTTTTCATTGTGAAAATGCCTGGTGTGTCTCTGCATGCCCCACCGGTGCCATGCAGCGCCGCGAAAAAGACGGTATCGTTTTCGTGGATCACAACCTGTGTGTGGGATGCAAAACCTGCATCTCTGCATGTCCCTGGGGAGCCCCGCAATGGAACCCGGAAATGGGAAAGGTCGTTAAATGCGATTACTGCATGGACCGGATTGACCAGGGTCTGAAACCCGCCTGTGTGACCATCTGCACCACGCATTGCCTTACGTTCAACGTCACCGAAAAAATGCCGGGCATGAAACGCACACGCTATGCTCATGCCATGGCTTCCACCAAGGGAGCGGCGACGCTGGGATAATATGGTAAAAATAATCATCAACGGTGCGGAACACAGTGCTGAAGCAGGAAAACGACTCCTGCTCGTGCTCAATGAAAAAGGCATCAGGGTGCCGCATCTCTGCTTTCATCATGCCCTGACACCGGCAGCAGCATGTAAGCTTTGCGTTGTGGAGGTCAAGGAAAAAGACAAACCCATTCGCACCCGGCTCGCATGTGCCATCAAGATCGCCACCGGCATGGAAATCACCACGGAAAGTGCCATGGTGCACCAGATGAGAAATACCGCCATTGGAAATCTCTTGAAACTGGCACCCCATTCTAAAGCCATCCATAAAATCGGACGGGAATTCGGTTTGACAACGGGCATCATACCCGACGGATGTATCCGCTGCAGACTCTGCATCCGGGTCTGTTCTGAAATCATTGGGGCAAAAGCACTGAAAATGGTCAAAACCGAGGGACGAAACTATGTCAGCCCATCTGATAAAGGTGAATGCATCGGTTGTCTGACCTGCACCAATGTCTGCCCAACCAAAGCCATTCGATATGAAGATGACGGCCGCATTAGAACCGTGATGGTCAGGGACGAAATCGTGGGCAGACATACACTTGAATGTTGTCAGATCTGTGGTAAATTGTATAGCACCACAAAATTTCTGGAACATGTCAAACAGGTTGATGCGGACCTCCCCGAAGAAAAGGAAGACCATCGCCACTGCCCGACCTGCAGTAAACTGTATTATCGAAAAAATTTGAAAATGACCGCCCCCAAGCTTGCAACGCTGTACGGCAATAAACCGGTGACATAAATAGGTGAAAGAATGAGCACAAATGCCTGCCCGGTGCACGGCACCATCACAGAGATAAAAGCATCCCTGGAATCAGGTAGGATCCGTCACCCTAAAACCCGTCGTATTATCGATGATATTTTGAATCTGTTTCGGGACATTGCCTGGGGGATGGCAGGCAGCGATCACCTGGCAGCCATCCACAGCCTGCTGAATGAACTGGAAGAAAACAGGGCGGACCCTGACGGCCTTGAGATCAGACAAACGATCGGCACGGCACTGGACGACCACAGCGAGGTATTCCAAAGTCATATCAAGACCCGTAACTGTGCCACCGGGGATTGTATCAAGCTTACCCCGGCACCCTGCCAGATGGCCTGTCCGGCGGGGATCGATGTCCCCACCTATGTGACGCTGATCGGTATGGGCAGGGATGCCGAGGCCATTGAAGTCATTCGCAAGGACAATCCCTTCCCCTGGGTGTGCGGCCTGGTGTGCACGCGCCCCTGCGAATTCATGTGCGTAAGGGGCCGCATCGATAAGCCGGTCTCCATTAAATTCCTCAAAGCCTTCGCGGCGGAAAAGGCCCTTTCTGACGGGCAATATCAAAACCCTGAAAAGGCGCCGGACAAACATCAAAAGGTGTGTATCATCGGTGCCGGTCCCGGCGGCATGAGTGCCGCCTACTACCTGGCGCTCAAAGGCTACGCCGTGAAGGTGATCGAGGCCTTGCCCATGGCGGGTGGCATGACCATGGTGGGAATCCCGCGCTACAGGCTCCCCAGAGAGGTGATTGACAGAGAAGTGGCCATGATTGAAGACCTGGGGGTGGAATTTGTTTACAATACCCGCTTTGGGCACGACGTATCATTTGAAGACTTGAAAAAAGAGGGATTTGCAGCCTTTCTTTTTGCCATAGGCGCTCACAAGGCTTTTAAATTGAACATCTCCGGAGAAAACAAGTTTCCTCGGGTCATAGACGCCATCGATCTGCTGAAAAACGTTGCGCTTGGCCATCGCCGTGCACCCGGTAAAAAAGCCGTGATCATCGGCGGTGGTAATGTTGCCGTCGATGCGGCCCGAACCTGCCTGAGACTCGGTTGCAAAGAAGTGACCATCGCCTACAGACGCACACGCAGGGAAATGCCCGCAGATGAAGAGGAAGTGGAACAGGCAGAGGAGGAAGGTGTCCATCTGGCACTCTTGAGCATCCCGGTGGAAATCAAGGGAAACGGCGACAGGATCGAGGCCCTGCATTGCCTTCAGGCCAAACTGATTAAAAAGAAGGGCAGCGACAGGATGTATCCCACACCCATTGAAGGGAGCGACCACGATATCAAAGCAGATGTGGTCATTCCCGCCATTGGACAGCGTGTTGACCAGACCTGTATGGAAAAACTTGATGAAATTGAATGGACCCGGCGTGGCACCATCGATGTCAATATGGCCAATATGACCACATCTCAGCCGGACGTATTTGCCGTGGGCGATGCTGTAACCGGGCCAGCCACGGTCATCGAAGCCATCGGTGGTGGGAAACGCGCCGCCAACGCCATCGACCGCTACCTTTCCGGACTGCCACAGCCCAAAATGCCTCCGGTACCGGTTCGCCGTGCCAGTACCGATTTTATCGAAGTCCCTGCCGTTACAAAAATGACCCTGAAACGACCTGTGATGCCCTTGTTGAATATTGAAAGACGGCGTACCACTTACCAGCAGGTCGAGTTGGGCTATTCCGAAAACGTAGCCAGGGAGGAAGCCCGCAGATGTCTGCGCTGCGATATCTGTCGTAGGTGTGGGGATTGTGTAAGCGTTTGCCGGGACAAGATGAAAATCGATGCACTGCAGATGGGGTATTACGATTTTGACCATCCTGTGGAAACAGACTTCAGAATGACCCAGGAAAACTGCATTGCCTGCGGGGCCTGTGCAGAAAACTGTCCCAACAATGCCATGCAGATTGAGGACAGAGATGACGAAAGGCTTCTGTCGCTCTGTGGTACTGTCTTGAATCGCCAGAAACTGGTTCGCTGCAGTTCTTGTGGCGCCGTGATCGGCCCTGCCAGGTATCTGGCTTATATCGATGAAAGATTTAAAACCCACGGGCAGGTGGCAACTGAGCAGACACTGTGTAAGGTGTGCGCCCGAAGAAAGGGGAGCCAAACCGGACTGCCCGTTTCAAATATCTGAAGTGTATAGCGAGGAGACTGCAAATGATCTTACGAAGAGGGCAGCGTGTGGAGGTTTTCCGCAAATCCGATGATGAAGGATGGGAAAGCTACATGGACGATTATATCGGCTGTCACGGCATCATTACCGACCCGGACACGGCCATCAACGACCCGGACGCCCTGGTGGAAGTCAGCCTGCAAAACAAGGGGACCCACCGTTTGCCCCAAGACTGTCTGCGTGTACTAGACGACTGACAAAGGACATATCCATGTCAATGGAAATAATTGAAACTGTTTTCAAGTGGGGCATTCCCTTGCTCGTGATATATTTTTTATATCAAAGCAAGAAGGAGCTGGTACACACGAACTTTATTTTCAAGCAGCTTGCACAGGATAATCAAGGCACGGTTGATCGCAGAACCTGGTTTGATTACCCGAGCCTGACCGTTCACAAGCATGGTTTTACGTTTGTTCTGGGTGTTTCACTGGCATCAGGTGGCAATGTCTGGCAGACGCGGCTCAGCATGGCCCATCGTCAGAAAATCGATTTCGATCTTCGTCTTCAACCCCACAGCCGGCTGGAAAAAATGTCCAGATCCATGGGATTCCAAGATGCCGCCATCGGCAGCCCGCAATTTAACGACAGTTTTCTTGTGAAAACAGGTGATGAAGCAAAAGCAAAGCGTTTCATGAGCAAGGATTTACAAGAAGGCCTGCTGAGGCTTGCATACATGAATCCAGAATTAGCAATTACCAAATCCGCTATTGTCGTGACAGCTTCTTTTTTCAATCACGCCAATGATTTTCAGGCCCTCATCAATTTTGGCAAATTACTTTCTCGTCGACTAAAAGATTTAGGATAACATTTCTAAAACCGGTACCCAAGCGACAGTTCGAGTCCCTTGTTTTCGGGGCGTGAAGACAGATTGACTTTCAGATTTTTTTTGAGATGATCCACAAACTTTCTGTCCTGGTCCCGGTTGTATTTGTGGGCGCTGGAGATGGAACCGTAAATACTTCCGGAATAAAATCCGATCTCCACAAAAGCGATAACGCCGCCAAGGGCATACATCTCATTGTCGAAAGCTTCGTATGCAGCATAAATAAGACCGCCGTTCAACAAAAAAGAGAACAGGGCATCCCGGGGCCGGTTGCAGTAGAGATAGCCTCCCCCGGGCAAAATAGCCAATGCGCCAGCCAGCCCCGGGCTTTTGTGGTGGATGTCACCGGCACTCTCAAGATCTCTGATCAGATCGGACAGGCGGTATTTCGCATGATTCTGACGGCTGATCTTTTGAAAATAGCTTTGTGCTTTTTCCCAGTCAGCCGATTCGATATAAATCCAGCCAATATGATATCTGGCCTCGTCCCGAACATCCATATCACCCGAAAAATTCATGAGATTGTGAAGGGTTGTCAATGCCGATGAGCGCTGCCCCAGACGCAACTGACTCTCCGCAGCCATGAAAAAAGCCTGAGCATAATAAGCCGACCCCGCATCTTCTGTCTTGATCAAGTCACTGAAAGACTGAATGGCCTCTGTATAACGTCTTTCTGCGTAGTAGGCCATGCCCACGCGATATCTGGACTCAGACACCCGATCATCCCCTGGAAACAGGTAGACAAAACGCTCATACTCTGCGATGGCAATGATATATTTTTTCTGTGAATACAGCTGTTCCGCATACTGGAACTGCTTATCCGCATCAATGGTAACGGTTGTTTCTGCATAGGAAAGCGAGGTGAGGATGACCAGTGCAGCTATTCCCGACAGGCACACAACCAAGTGTCTGATCCGACCGTGACGATACAAGACGTTGCTGCTTAGAAACGAATGAACATCGAACATCGAACGTCCAACATCGAATATTGAATTTAAAAGATGAAGAATCAGAGGTCGGTATTGAATATTTTTTTTCATTCGATGTTCGATGTTCAGCGTTCGATGTTGAACGTTCATCTTTAGGAATTCATCACGTTTGTGTCACCCTGAGGACCTCTTCGATGGTGGTGACACCCATTAGTACTTTTTGGATACCCGCCTGCCGCAGACTGACCATGTTCAGTTTTCTGGCTTCCTCCATAATCCGGTTCGCATCATAGGATTTGAGAATAAGACTCTTCAACTCCTGACCCATCAGCATCAGCTCATAGATACCGACACGTCCACGGTAGCCTGTGTGAAAGCACTTCTCACAGCCAACGGCCCTATATACTTCAGATGCATGGATTGCCTCACTTGGAATGCCGATGGTCATAAGCATGGTCTCATCTGGTTGGTGGGACTCCTTGCAGTCTTCGCAGAGCACCCTAACCAGCCGCTGGGCGGCAACGGCGATGACGGATGATGAAATCAAAAACGGTTCGATACCAATGTCCACCAGACGTGTGATGGCACCGGCCGAATCGTTGGTGTGGAGTGTCGAAAACACCAGGTGTCCTGTCAGGGCGGACTGGACAGCAATTTCAGCTGTTTCATGATCACGGATTTCACCCACCAGCACCACGTCCGGATCCTGCCGGACAATGGAACGCAGACCTCTGGCAAATGTCAGATCAATTTTGGGATTCACCTGTATCTGACTGATACCTTCGATCTGATACTCAATAGGATCCTCGATGGTAATGATATTGATATCCGGAGAGTTAATGGAGGAAAGTACCGCATATAAGGTTGTGGTCTTGCCGCTCCCAGTTGGCCCGGTCATCAGAATCATCCCATTGGGTGATACAACAAGTTTTTTCACTGTCTCGAGCATTTCCGCATCCAGCCCAAGCTCGCTGAGTGTCATCAGAGAACTCGTCTTGTTCAGCAAACGCATGACCACCCTTTCACCAAATGACGTGGGGATCGTGGATACACGCACATCGATTTCCTGATTCCCGATCTTCAGGTTTATGCGCCCATCCTGGGGTAGACGTTTCTCGGCAATATTCATTTTTGCCATCACTTTGATCCTGGAAATAAGGGAAGCCTGAATCCACTTGGGAGGCGTGAGCAGGTCATACAGGATACCGTCGACCCGGTAGCGTACTTTAAAACTTTCCTGATAAGGTTCGATGTGAATATCGCTGGCTCTGGCCTTGATGGATTGCGAGATAATGTGGTTGACGAGCTTGATGATGGGTGCGTCACTGGTATCATCCAGAAGATCGGCGGTATCCTCAATTTCACTGATAATCATACTGCCGCTTTCTTCCATGTTCTGAACGAGCTGTTCAGCAGAATCCCTGTTGAAATCGTAAGACAGATTGATGGCGGAGATGATTTCGTCCTTGGGCGCCAGTACCATGTCATACGTGTCGATACCAAGAAGCCGGGCAAGATCATCCATGGGCTGAAAATTGTCCGGATCGCTGCTAGCGATGAAGATCCCGTCGCCACCTGAATCCATATCAAAACCCAAGACATCCGCCCCCCCGCCTGACACGCCGTCCTCCATGTTTTGGCTTCTTTTCTCCAGGGGTACGATCTGATGCTTTTTTAAGAAAGAGCTCGGTACCTTATGGGCAAAATCCTTGCCAATGGCCTCCAGGGGCAGCTTTGCCCAGAAAGGAATATCGTACTGGATACCAAGGGCCTTTAATAGCTGTTTTTCAGAGATCACCTTTTTTATGATAAGGATGCTGCCGATATCACCACCTTTTTCTTCCTGAACCTTGAGGGCCTCCTCTATGTCACTATCGGAGACATGGCAGTGTTGCTTCAGAATTTGGGTAAGTGGTGTTGTCATAGGACTCTTTTGATTACTCTTGGAGTGCATCAATGGCTTCGATGCTTTCCTGGCGCTCATCCTCAATCGTCTTTCCTCTTTGATCCTTTTCAGCTGCCTCCATCTGTTTTAACTTCATTTCGTATAATGCCTGGGCTTCGACCGGGTTGACCACCACCCGGGGTGTCAGAAATATAAAAAGATTCGTTTTTTCTAAGGCATCATTATCGGTCTTGAACGCCCACCCGATGATGGGAATGTCCCCCAGGCAAGGCACCCCATAGCTCGTTTTTGTCGTCCTGTCATCGATGAGACCGCCAATGACCACGGTTTCTTCGTCTTTGACAATCACCGTGGTATCGATGGTCCGTTTAAATGTCGTGGGCCGGTCCGCCGTGCTTGTAGCCAAATCATCGAGCTGTGTCACTTGCAGATTGATGACCAGACGTACAAATTTTTCCTGGGTGCTGTGGGGTGTAATTTTCAGTATGACGCCCACGTCTTTGTATTCATAGGAACTATACGTTTCGGTACCGGATTCAGCCGCAGACCGTGTCTGGTAGGGAACATTTTTGCCCACATTGATGGTGGCCTCCTGATTATCCGTTGTCAAAATTTGAGGTGTCGAAAGGATATTGACGTCTTTGTCTCTCTTGTAGGCCTGAACAATGGCTCCCAGACTCGGAAAGGTTACGCCACCCACACTGATGGAATCTCCAAACACGCCCATGGAATATCCTGGGGGATAAGATGCAATTCCTGTAAGACCTCCGGAAAGTCCTCGCAGGTTGGAATATCCGGGATCGCTCCCGCTGAAACCGCCTGCGGCGCCATAGGAGTCTCCGTTAAAACGAAACTTGTCGCCAACAACCCATTCGGTTCCCAATAGAAAATCTTTTTCGACATCCACCTCCATGATGAGACATTCGATATAAACCATGGACCGGGGAATATCGAGTTTTTTAATCACCGCTTCCAATGTCTGGTAATCGTCTTTTTCAGCCGTGATGATCAGGCTGTTAGTGACCTTGTCTGCCATGATGCGAACCTTTGACGACACAACAGGCGCTGCCTTGGCTGTCTTGCTGTCCGTTTTCTTGCTGGGCAGGGCCTCCAGAACACTTGCGAGATCTTCTGCTATGGCATTTTCAAGGTAATAGACATGAATGGTTTCCTTGCCTTTGGGGGTTTCCGTATCAAGAACCGCGATAAGGTCTTTGATTTTAATGGTATCCCCTTCACTGGCAAGAATGATAAGCGTGTTGGTACGATCATCGGCAACAAACTTGATAAGCCTGGTCGGGCCAGCACTTTTTTGGGTTTTCGACACCGCGGCACCGAATATGGAACCAAGTGTCTTGGCCATATTCTGGGCATCCGCGTAAACCAGGCTTACAATACTTAATTCCTGGCCGGATTTTAAGATATCGATGGCTTCCAAAATCTTGGTCAGACGCTGGATGTTTGAATAAACATCCGTCACGATCAGGGTGTTGGTGGGCGAATAATCGAGAATGATGCTGCTTTTGGATACCAGTGGGGCAAACAGTTTCTTTATTTCAGATGCGGTGGCATATTTCAGAGGGATAAGCTGGGTTACGACCTTGTCTGCGGCGGCACCGGATTCCTCTCGGAGGCGTGTTTCGATATTTTTAGATCGGGCGTCCGGAGACGGAACAATTTTAATGATCTTGCCGGCCGGTATGGTGGTAAATCCATGCACTTCGAGAACCGACTCAAATACCTTGTACGCCTCAACAATCGATATCTTGGAAGGTGAAATGATGGTGGCTTTACCCTTCACGCGTTGGTCGATAACAAAGTTTTTGCCGGTGAGTTCACTGATAAATTTGATCAGAACATTGAGATCGACATTGTTAAAATCGATCGATACCAATCTATCGGTCTGGCCGGCCTTTTTTTCAGCACCAACTGCAGGCTGCATCAGTAAAAACACCATTAAGACAGCCACAACAATTATTGCTATTAATTGATGTGATTTCATAAAAATCCTATTCAAACCTCTATTTTAATAACATTAAGCGCTGATATTTCCCTTCATGTCACTCGGAAACTGAAATCCTTCAATAATTACTCCACCGAATAATTTAGCGTCTGCAACCGTCCCCTTCTCCGAATCTCAACCTGAACGTTATCTGCTGACTGCAAGTTCTTGTACAGACTCAGTGCGTCATCCACGGATTCGATATTCTTGCCATCCACACCGACAATGACATCGCCGTTCCTGAACCCCATTTCACCGAATATGGAATTGGATCGAATACCCGAAAGCGTCAATCCGTCGGATTGACCATTTTTAAAATGCGGTCGAATGCGTACCTGTTTCATCAAATTGCCCAGATCATTCACAGCTGCATCGATCCGCTCCCGCTTCAAAGAAAAGTTTTTGGATCCAGACACCTGGGATCCTTCCAGCTTTTTGTTGCTAGTCTGTCTGGCAATTCTACCGCCACCGGCTCTTGCCTGCATCTTCTCCATTTGCAGCACTTCAAAACCGCCATTCACTTCCAGAACAACCTTTTCCCTGTGAATCTCTTTGACGACGGCATTCTGTATGGCATCTTCCCTGTGGTAAAGCTTTTGCACACGCTGTTTCACATCTTCGATAACTGCAGAGTCATATTGGCCATTTCCGGTTACCGTGCCCCAGAGCTTCAACTGCAGCTTGGTCTCTTCGAGTGCTTCGATATCGACCTTGGCCGACTCGGGCGCCCCCGCCTGCTTATCCGAAAGTCTGAACAGGTTACGCGCTTCAATGGCCTTGTACTCGGACAGCGGCTTGACAGATTTTCTGGCCGGGGCTGCTTTTTTTTCGCTATCTTCCATAGAAGGGCTGATGACCTCAAACTTTGCGCCGACCACTTGATAAAACGAACTGACGCCGAGATAGGATGCCCCGGTCAAAAGAAATAGATTGATGAATATTAAATAGGTTTTCATAAATACCTTAACAATTGATGACCCATTACCTGAATGAAAATTTCGGTTTTTCGATGGTCCCGTATATGCGGATGGGAATCCCTTTATCACCCATCTGCTGATTGAAAAGGTTTCCTGGCAAAAAATCCTTGATGCCCGCCAGCAATACTTCCTGCGGAAAAATCGAGCCCCGCAAATTAATGCGGCTCATGCTCATGGGTTTCCGAATCATGACGGTCCCTGTGAGGTTGCCTTCTACCTGCCCACCCAGTGCTTCCAGACGTTTCAGTGAAAAGACCTTTTTATTGACATTAAATTCAGCCTCAACAAGATTGAGAACCACTTCCTGAATATTGATAATGGGATTCGACAACTCGATGCGCACATCCGCAAGATCCAGTTTGCCCTTTAAACTCCTTTTGGGCCCATTGTTGTCGATGAGGTCCACATCTGCATTCAGAAATCCAGATACTTTTCTCCCCAGCCGCTCCTGAAGGTAGGTGATATCGGATAACTGTATATCTGCCAGTTTGATAAACACATCTGTCTGCTTACTTTTATCAGACGCATTTACATCCATGTGCCCCTTTATGAAGCCCTGATAGGCCCTACCATGATAATTGATTGTTTTCCTGGATGACAAGAGGGAAACAATCCGGGGTGCCACATTCAGTCTGTCGATTTTAGCCAGTCTGAGATCGTCTTGTAAGACATTTACCGTCTCGAAACCGAGCCCCAAAGGCAGTGCCGGCTTCAGACGGTCGAACTGGAACTGATAACCTGGCAACATTTTTAGAAGGTAGGTGGACACCACACCCTTGAACGCTTCCGATGGAAACAGAAGATAGAGGAAACACCCGGTTGCAAGCAAGGTAAAAGCGATGTAGCCTATCAATAATTTAAGATTTTTCATAAACTAAGTTTGATGAATCTGCAAAAAGTCCATATTAGACGGTTTCGCAAAAAGTTCAAGTTCAAGGGGTGCAAATTTTTTAATCATGATGCGAACGTATCGCACCTTGAATGATTGCAGCATGCAGCACAACACAGAATTCAGGCTTTTTACGAGACCGTCAAATTTCAAATGTTTCCACCTGTAGAATCACGTTCAGCAGTCCTTCTTTTTCTTCCTTCTTGTTGAGAGATAATCGTTGTACATTAATCATATTAGGTGATGTTTCGATTCGATACAGAAACCGGGTAATCTGTTCCATGGTAATACCATTTAGTTTCATCTCCACCAGGGAAAGACTGTAGGGCGTATCCTTCTGTTTTGTCGACGATGGTTTCATATAGGTGATGCGTTCTTTTATGCCAACCTCCCCAGCAAGCTTGTCGAGAAAAGAAAATAAAGTAAATCCCCTTTGCCGCCGGTCAATCTGCGTTTTGGAATTATCTGCACGATTCTGCAGCTCCAGATATTTTAATCGTAACTGCTTGATCTCATCATAACTTTTTGTATGAGAAACCAGTCTTCGCTGAAGCCTTTCCCGGGTATCTATAAACGGGAAAATAGCAACTTGAACGAAAATGAAGATACCGACAAACCCGATACCGATACCGATGGCCATCTTCTCTCGCTTGCTCAGCTTGGCTAAGAATGGGCGAAGCCTTTTAATCATAGGACAACCTTCAATTTAAACCGTACACGCGTGCCGGATTTATCCATGTTTGCCGAACTGATGGACACGTTATTAAATATGTCCGCCCCTTCCAACCGGTTCTTCATATCATCAACGGCGTTGAATGTGTCGGTATTGCCTGAAATGACGACAGTCTCCGAACCCACAACAATACTCACCAGTTCCACATCCTGCTTTTCCGGTACGAGGCGACTGATGTCGTTCAAAATATCTATCGTCTTGACCGATGTTGTAAATTCACCTGGCTGCGATATGCGCTTGGCCACCTCTTCCAATTTTACCCGCATCTGGTGAACAGGGTCCACAATTTGGGTTACCGCCGGGAAGGTCGTCTGAAAGATCTCCAGTATTTGACTCTGCTTTGTCTCAACACGTTTTTTCAGCGTATAGTAATGGATGATACTGTTCCCCAGGAACAATAAAGCAACAACGCCTGCCAAGCAGCACGTCTTCAGTATATCTTTTTTGTTTTCGAGCCAGACCTTTTCCATGGCCATCCGGCCTTGTCTGAAATTCAAAACACCAAGCCCTGACAATTCGTTCAGCACCAGTGATAAGGCGCCATCCATGAGATGTGGTTCCCAGCTTGTTTCTTTTGAAGAAAGCTCGATCTTTCCGGAACTCTTCATAAGATCGACACGGGTGACAGGTGCGCCAAAAAAGTCTTCAAGGTCCTGGACAACATCTGCCGCAGTTGCATATAACCCGGTAATTCGAATTTCGTCGATGTCACAATCCAACCTGGTTTTCTGCTCAAATGCCAGCAGGGTTCTTTTTATCTGGGAGCAGATGGCGTAGCGTTTTGATTTGTCTGAAGCCGGAGTCGAAAAAGTGCGAACCAGGCAGACATCGCCCGATAAGGACAGGACCATGGTTGTGTAGATGTCGTCGAAATCCAGAAACACCTGGCAATGCTTTTCTCCGGACAACCGGGACAGGTATTGGCCCATGGCATATCCACCAATCGTCAGTATGTCCGGTTCAATTTTGAATGAATTCAGAAGATCGATCAGGGCAGTACTGTGCTTTTTCTCTATTGCTGCGGCAAAAAGCTGTGGTGTATCTGTCTCCAAAGAGACTTCAAGCATATTGAAATCAAATACAATATCTTCGGCCTGGTAAGGAAGATCTGTTTCCAGTTCAAACGGGAGTATCTGTCTTACTTTCTTGACTTCTTTAAAGGGAGCCTTCAGATTTCGATAGGTCACATCAACAGCCGGCAATGCCACAATGCAGACCGCATTGGTAATATCAATCGGTCCGCAGATAGCCTCAAGAGACCGTTTCAGTTCTTCTTCAAAGGAGGCCTCCTTTACTGAAATGGGAACGCGGGCATAGCTTTCTATCCAGCTGCCGCTCATGCTGCTCTTCACTACAACAGCGGAAACTGCATCGTAACGAATATCCAGACCCAGTATTTTTCTGCCCATAAATTTTATCCGCTTACCCGATAAGATTACAATACGCAAAGTACCAAATGATATACATACCTTATTCTTCCTGAAAACTCAAGATTTTGCCATACCACTTGCCAGTTTTCTTTTCTGTGACCCGTTTTACAAGCACCTCAGCCGTCAAGGTCATACCTTTTGCCTCGGCTTCGGCACGTACGCTAAACAGGTCGCTCGTGGTCCGGATAAGCTTGGGGTCTATATCAAGGTCACCACAACCAGGCGCCTCCTTATACCATGTGGGATTGGAAAGATTATGGACATATTTACCGTCCGACATTTCCGCCCGGTACTCGAATATCGACTGCGCCAGGTGTTCGTCCTCCGCCGGTAGAATGGCTGCGATAACCGGTAGATCAGCGGTGCCGATATTGATGGCCCCGTTGAAGGTAAACTGGTTGTCCGTGCTTGCCGTCACACCCCATACCGTCATGTACGCCGCGATACCGGGAACACCTCCCACACCCTCAAATAAATCAGGGGTTATGCCCTTGACCAGCATGAGTTCTCCCAGGTGATGGAACGGTCCATTTTGACTTTCATAGGGTGGAGACAAATCAAGGTAATATTCTGACTCAGCCCCACTCAAGCCGGTAATCAAGTCGTCATCTTCACGGTCGAGCCAGTCTTTGAGTGAGTTGATGATGGGTGTGGGGGCCGTGTCATCGGTTCGCTCCATGACAGGAATGGCAAGGCTCAGGAAGTGCTCCCACATCTGCCGCTGAGATTCATTGAAATCACGGCCATCTGGAAACTTCACCAGTGAATTCACTTGGATCTTCCCCAGCTCATCCACAATCGACACCCGCACCCTTCCGAAATCGAACGGCATTTCAATGAGAAGTTCTTCTATTTTCTCCGGATTGGCCCAATCCTCCTGAATAGAATCGATGTCGGAATTTTCCTTGTCTTTGATCAGAAGCGCCATAGCGGCATGCACGCCCGACATGGCCATCTGCTTCAATTGAATTCTTTCCCGAAAAGCACTTGAAACATAGATGGATGAACGGGCTTTGCGATTCAGTTCCAGCGTCGTGACCACCAGCACGGCAATAATGGAAAGGGTGATGATCAGGGCAACGCCCCGGTTATTGTTAATCACTGATTTTATCATTCTATTCCAAGGCCTCTCTCACAACCGGAAGCATCACCATGGTTTCAAATACCATGGATACCGCGTCCTCCTCACCCACTTCCAACTGGATATGGATAGATTTCGGTGTCGCATAGTCGTTCTCCTTGGACTCAGAATCCCAGGTGTCGTGGTCCTCACCCTCATTGTCGAAATAGGTGAATACCAATGATTTTAATTTTTCACATAAAACAGGATCATCGGCCTGTTCTTCGGGCGTTTCATATGGGTACAACCGGTCCGATCGTCGAAGACGATAACCGCTCTCCTCATCTTCCGAGACATAGTAAACAATTTCTGCCACACCCTCATGAGCAGATCCATCCAGAGGCACGTGGGATCGAGAAGCCAGCCTGAGGCGTGGAAAATCCACACCTGGCAGATCTGACGAGTCTCCGACCAATCGGTAAGGATCCGGTGTCGAATCTAATTCAGGTTTTTTATATTCGGGTACTTGCGCAATGGCTATCCCGCTTAGATCGAGAGATATCCGGTTCAAACAACTGCCGGTCATGCCATATAATTCAAAACTGGCGTCGATTTTATCTTTACTGAAAAAAACAGATCGAAACGAGGCGAAAATGGTTGTGATGATGATGCTGAATATAAAGATAGAGATCAAAATCTCCAGCAGGGTAAACCCGGTCTTTTGGCAATGCTTTAAACAGGGCACGTGCATGTCAGTCTCTCAAAAAGCGGTATCGTCTAAGAAAATATGTATACTCATCAGCATTCATGGATACACGAACATCAATTCTTTTTAAATCCTCTGTTTCCAATGCATCGGGAATCACGTCTTCAATAGCAACCGTCCAGGTATATCCTTGCAATTTTTCGCCAAAGTCCCCTGTGTCATCGACCATTTCCTCTCCCGGCATGGATGTCTGCTCAGCCATTTTCTTCTGTGCCAAAAAGGGGGCTGTGGTATTGAAAGACAACTGATGATTCATGGAAATGGTTTGTGTATATAATCGGAATACGGCGATAAGTGCAAAGGTGATAATGGACATGGCCACCAGAATTTCCAGGAGGGTGAACCCGGGTGTTTCCCTTCGAATTTTTTGCTGATTATCAAATAGTTTTAAGTGGTTCAATTGTATATTCCCAACAGGTAAAATCAGAATAGAAAAAGATCTTTTAACACGAAATCACGCATTAAATTTTTCGTGCTTTCCAGATTTCGTGTTTTCGTGATTGTTTTTAGTTTTTTCAATTTGGGTAAATGTCCCACAATTTTGGGTTTGAGAGTTAACGTGCGCATTTAGATATCAGTCTTCCAGGTCGACATAATCCTCAAGGATTTTCATATGTGGCAAAAACGGAGGTATATGATAGGATAACTCCCTATCGTTTTCATTCACCACGTGAATCATGGCGTTATCCGAATATCCCTTGGCATAAAATTGAATCTGAGCCACGCCATGGGCCATTTTTCTATTGCCGGCAAACGCAACATCGCGGATACGAATGCCGTCTACAAGGGTTAAACCGCTTATTTCTGATTTTTCTTGGCTCTCTTCTGCCTTCAAGGTAGCGCTTACCCAAAGTTTCCCATTGTCCATGTCCACATGAAGCGAATAATCCGTCTGATCACGAATGGAGGCTTCCTTCAGATATCGAACGCTGGTTAAAAGCCACCGCGATGTCTTTTTAGTCTGGTCGACAAAAATATCTCTCTTGATTCTGGGTAAGGTTACAAAAAACATGATGCTGATCAATGCCATGACCACCGTTAGCTCAATCAGTGTGAACCCTGCATCGAATGGCAATGCGCCTTTACCCTCTGTAGCGGTTTTATTTTGAGAGCTTTTCTGTTTTAATCGTAACATCATCGGTCCATATGAAACCCATATTGAGCAATTGACGCGTTTTCCTAGGCTACGAGAAAAAGGCGGTTTCGATAGTTGGCTAGGCGGGATAATATCTGGCGTCTTAGATGTGGTTATTCTATTTCCCAGGAGTTGATATCCTTGTCTTTTCTCTCGCCTCCTGGAACACCATCCGATCCATACGAAATAATATCGTATTCCCCGTGAACACCGGGACTCAGGTAGACAAACTCATTGCCCCAGGGATCTTTCGGCATTTTTCCTTTTTCGATATAACCGCCTTCGCGAAAGCTGTTTGACACGTTACCGGTATCCGGGGGACTTATGAGCGCATTCAGCCCCTGTTCCGTAGTAGGATAGGCGCCGTTGTCCAGTTTATATAGTCGAAGACTCGTTTCAAGACTCTCGATGGTCAACTTGGCCTTGAGCTGTTTGGCCTCTTCTGGTCGCCCCATTATCCTGGGCACGATCAAACCGGCCAGGATGCCGAGAATAACAATGACAACCATCAATTCAATCAGGGTAAAACCACGGGTATTTTTAACAATTTTCTGTGTTGATAAACGCATGATTCCTCCTTGGTATTGCATGTGAGCTGCATCCTTGGATCGCGCCGATCACATAATCAACTGATTCATTTCAAAAATAGGTAGACAGATGGACAACACAACGAATCCGAGCACAACACCCATGACCAAAATCATCACCGGTTCCAGGAGTGAGGTCACGCTCAATACTCTTGATTCAACCTCATTTTCATACATTGTCGCTATTTTCAGCAGCAGATTCTCCAATTCTCCACTCTGCTCACCCACCTGAATCATCTGCAGAGCCAACTGGGGAAAAGCCGCGGATGCCGAAAGAGATGTTCCAAGACCCTGCCCTTTGCTCACTTCATCAGCTGCATGTTCAATGGCCAGGGCTATCTGCGTGTTACCGGCAATATTCCTGACAATTTCGAGAGATGTCAGGAGGGTAACACTGTTTTCCAAAAGGGATCCCAAGGTCCTGGCAAAACGTGCCACGGCAAGTTTTTGGAATATCGGCCCAAAAAGGGGCAGTTTCAATTTCACATTGTCAACCACTTGACGCCCGCTGGTTGTTTTGATGAAACTTCGGAAACCAAACCAGATTGCAATCAAAACCAAGAGCATCCCCCACCAGAAAGTTTTGAAAAACTCACTGATATCAATCAAAATAATGGTGGGTAGCGGTAAAATCTGTTCCATGTCTTCGAATATAGAGGTGATGTTCGGTACAATGAACGTAATGAGCAGAAAAAGAACCAGAATACCCACACACGCCATCAGGATGGGGTATGCCAGAGCCGATCGAATCCTTGTTTTGAGGGCCTGCTGTTTTTCCGTGATATCCGCCAGTTGTTCCAGGACAATTTCAAGCGTTCCAGAGGACTCCCCTGCTCGAACCATATTGGTGTACAGTGCGGTAAATGTACCAGGATAATTGGCCAATGCGCCGGCAAAGCTGTTCCCTTCCACAATGGCATCTTTGATCTGCGCCAGAATTGGTTTGAAGGCTTTTGACGCTGTCTGGGGTATCAGGGCATCAATGGCTGACACAAGGGGGAATCCGGCGGCGATCAAGGTCGCAAGTTGACGTGTCATGGCGGCAATATCGGTCTGTTTGACACGATAAAAAACAGAGGCCACAGATGGGGTTTGTTTTGTTGTCTGTTTAGACAGATCAGCAACTTCATTGATTGAAACGGGAAATTTCTGCATTGCACGCAGTTTCTGACGAGCCATAGATGCACTTTCCGCATCCACAATGCCTGTGGCGTTCTTCCCTTTCATGTCCAGTGCTGTATACTCATATACCGGCATTTCAAATCATCGCTTCCTAAGAATTTCGGGTCAGTGCTCAAGCCATATGGGCGATCCGGGGTAAACCGGATTGCCCGATGGCATTCAGCTTGCCTGTAAACCGGATTGCAATACAAATTTCATATCTAAACGATTAAGTATAATCGATAGCGTATTTATTGTAAATACCATTCCGGTAAATATTTTCCTTGCAATATGGTGCGGCAGTCATTAATATCCGGAATCAAATTTCACTTAAACAAGGTAATGAAAGATGGCCAAAGTTTTTCGAACAAGCAACCGTGAATCGAGTATTTTGTCTAAAATCGAATCCTCCAAAGAGCACGCTCGTCGAATGGCATTGAAAGGCATTGCCGACTGCATCGACCCATTGAGCAATGCAATTGCAACAAAACTTGTTGAAACCAACCTCGTTGAAACCAAGAGTAAGAATTCGCTCGAAGAACAGATCAACAACTGTCTGAACAAACTGCAGTATGCCGATGATTTCGACATAGACTATCAGGTGGCGCCACTGAGGGAACTCATCCATCAGCCCCATGTTGTAAGCATCTATGTGACGTCTTTTGTCATAGAAAGCGTGATCAACCACAAAGACACGGTCGACATCTTTGGATCCGACGAAGAAATTTATCTGTGCATCCATCAACAGGTTAAAAAATATTTACCATAATCGTTTGATATCACAATTCGATCATGCGCCCCTCCCTACTTCCTCGGCTGGTTAATGGTCTCTTTGAAGATCCTGTACTGTTTATCCGTTTCCAATTCCAGAACAAGGCCATTATGTTCGATCTCGGTGACATTCATAGCCTTTCCACCCGTGACATCCTCAAGCTGACGCATGTGTTTGTTTCCCACACACACATGGATCATTTTACCGGATTTGACCGGCTGCTTCGGATCTTTCTTGGCAGGGAAAAACAACTGCACCTGTATGGTCCCCGGGGATTTATCCGGAATATAGAAGGAAAACTGGGTGGGTATCAATGGAACCTGGTAGATAATTTCACCAAGCACTTCAGCATCAAAGTCACGGAAATCCGGGCTGACCGGCACCTTACCATGACATACCGTTGTCAGAATCGTTTTAAACCGGACGCCAGGAAACCGGCAGTCCTGCCATTTGTGCCGGTCCTGCTTAAGGAACCCGCCGTCAGTGTTTCCGCCGTGCTTCTGGATCATCGCCTTCCCTGCCTTGGCTTGAGCATTCAAGAAAAATTTCATGTGAACATTAAAAAAGATGCCCTGGCAGAAATGGATCTGGATACCGGGCCATGGATTCAGGCTTTCAAGCGAGCCTTATACGAAAAGCGATCAGCGGACACACGCATTGAAATCAGCTGTAAAGATACTGTCCGGCAGTATTCTCTGGGCACCCTGGAGAACCAGATTGCCGTCATTACCCCCGGGCAGAAGATTACCTATATAACGGACATCATATACTCACCGGATAATATTGATAAAGTAATTGACTTTGCAAAGGGCGCGGACCAGCTTTACATCGAAGCAGCCTTTCTTGAAGCAGACGCCCGCCTGGCTGCCCGAAAGTACCATCTCACAGCAAAACAGGCCGGTGAAATCGCTGGCAGGGCCGGGGCAAAAAAAATTATTCCCCTTCATTTTTCTCCCCGGTATTCGGATCTTGCCCATCTATTAGAAGCCGAGGCACAAACAGCCTTCAAAGAGACCCAAAGGATCATCCCCGAAAGAAATCAACCAAGTTAAGGATTCCAGGGATCCAGGAAACACGAAATAAATAATCCCCTGGCGCTTTGTGAACTCGCCGCAAGGGTTCCTAACATCAGCGCCGGCCATATGGCTAAACAGTTGTAGCTATTAAATGAGCGTGTTATCATATTGGATTGTTCATTGCCATGCGTTGAAGTAAGGTGCCCTGATTGGCTCAAACAACACAAATCGCCGCTGGGTCACCCATTTCGCTCTATCTGTGGTGAAACCCGAAAGTTGCGTTAAATTTTGTAAAGCGTTAAACGTTTAGATAAAATCCTATAAAATATAATGATATCTGGTGGATAGAATCATATTATAAAAAAGATACTTCAAAAATTAAGAGAAAACATCCAACAAAATAAATCACCCTATTTCACAATGGGATACCCGCTCTTAGCCCATTGTGAAATACCATAACGCATATTGACAATCCGTTTAAAGCCTTTGTCCACGAGGATTTTCGACGCAACCGTACTGCGGTTGCCCGTGGCGCAGTATATCAGGATATCACTGTGTTTATATTCTGACAGCTCGCCCACGCGCTTTTGCAATTCCTGAACAGGAATCAGTATGGCATTTTTTAAATGACCGCTGTTAAACTCTGCATGGGTACGAACGTCCAGCACCAGCGGATTAAGATTTTGCAGAAATTTAGCAGCTTCCCCGGCTTCGATTTCTCGATAATGCGGTTGCTTGTATTCAATGACCTGGATATTGCCTGTGACGTTGCCCAGTGAAAAACGAAATCGCCCCATGCTTTTCATCTTGAAATATGGTGCGTTATCCAGACCCGTGGCGAGTGTCTGCTCGATAGACAATTCGGGTATCTTCAGGATCGGATCCCCAATAGTCGTCTTGAAATCGAATTTGATGTAATCCCCACGGTAAACAACCAGATGGACATCTCCAACGCTGGGTTCAATGGATAGGATTCGATAACCCTGTACAAGGCTACCGGAGGCGGGCTCATTTTCCATACCAGTATCGGCTGAAGCCCCTGAAAGACCGGTTAAAATGATAAAGCCGATAAGAATGACGAATACTTTAAATGATTGCATGACGTTTTTCTCCTGTGATAAATTTTACGACATTGTGATAGAAATATAATCACGAAAACAGGATAGAAAACCCTATAAAGAAAATAGCACGATAATCTCGAAATTTAAAAATTATCTCCAATGGTTGTCATTTTTATGTGCCTGCCCCTTCACAGTAAGGGCAGGACATCAAGTGACGCTTTAGCGCTATCCAGAAAGGTACTGGATGCCGGATCAGGTCCGGCATGACAGGTTTTGGCTGTTTGGTCCCGAGTTAATAGTATATGGCCTCTAAAAAATTGGATTTTGGTTCCGTGCAAAGAGAGCGGGATCTTCTTCAAATCAAGGCGGGTTTGCGTTTGAGCCCGGAAGAAAACTGGAGTATTTCGAGGCGTTGAAACAAAAATTCAACACAGGCATTGGATCAAAAGATATTTTTTAAAAAGTTTAAGGTTTGACGATTTCGTAAAAAGTCAAATTAGACGGTTTCGTAAAAAATTGAAGAACCTCGCAGCAAGCTACGAGGAATGTTCTGCCGTTCGGCAGTGCTACGCATCGACCGTAAGGAATTCTACCTAATTTAGATGCGCTCGCTATTTCGGTTCAAATTCAAAGCGTGCAAGTTTTGTAATCATGAGGCGTACGTATCGTACGTTGAATGATTACGAAATGCGGCGCAACGCAGAAGTTGGACTTTTTACGGGACCGTCATGGTTTAGGCCCCGTAGTAGTCCCGGTACCATGCAACAAAGCGTTGAATTCCAACATCGATGGGTGTCTCGGGTTTGAATCCCACATCCCTGATGAGATCATCCACATCCGCATAGGTTGCGACCACATCACCCGGCTGTAAATCCATATAGGTTTTTTTGGCTTCTTTTCCCAGGGCTTTTTCGATTTCGCTGATGAATTGGGTCAGCTCAATGGGTTGGTTGTTTCCGATATTGTAAATTTTATAAGGTGCATAAGACGTTCCAGGATCTGGCTTGTCCCCGCGCCATTTTTTATTTGGAAGCGGTAGATGCCCCATGACCCGCACGACCCCTTCGACAATGTCATCGATGTAAGTGAAATCCCGTTGCATTTTCCCGTGGTTGAACACCTG
>JAHEIB010000244.1 GCA_024639645.1 Deltaproteobacteria bacterium | reverse complement strand
AACTCAGCGGGGTGTCGGGGTGCGCTGTATCTGCATGGGTTCTATGGAACTGCATTACGATATACAGATTTTTCATCCCGATGCCGGAAATCTGAGGGAGAAAATTGGAGGCGAATCCATCGATATAATTGCCGATAAAAAAGAAGCCTTGTCCGGTATCTTTGAAACAGATAATGTTCACCATTCCCCGTTTATCTGGACGCGAAATCATTGGTTTGTGACAGCTACACGGGATAGTCTTCGTCATGATTTTTATCATTATTTTTTAGATAAGCTGTATGAAAGAGGTGATGATCTTTCAACGCGAGATAAGCAAATCTATGCTTTCATTAAAGCCGATGACTAGCTGAGACACTTCCCGGTTCTTCTCTCCGCAGTACAATAATAAACCCAGGACCCTTATCCTCAGAAAAGCAATGCTCATTGTTATCTTTTGAGCATCAGTGCTAAAAAAATAAAAAAGAAAATATTTTTTATTTAAAAAAAAATATATCTTGACGTTTACCGTTTGTATACATTAACTACTGAAATAGTTTCTTTTTGGCAAGCGGTGTTCGGAGAGTTTATATGGGTAAAACAATTCTTGACGCTTTGGATTACGAGATCATTCACCTGCTCACAGATGATGGGCGCATGCCCGTGGGAGAGATGGCCAAAAAGCTCAAGGTTACAACGCCGACCATCAGGAACAGGATTAAAATTCTCGAGGAAAACGGTTTATTCAAAGTTTCAGGACTTGTTGATCCGAGCCGACACCAGAACATGATAACTGCTCTGGTAGCTATGAACATCCAGTCAAAAGGGCAAATGGATGAAATCGTCACCAGGATATCCCGACTGCCAAATGTCGCATGGGCTGGGGTGGTTGCAGGGCGTTACGATATCATAGCAGAGGTAGTCTGTGTTGGAGGCAAGGATGAATTGTATCAATTTACCACTGAAACGATCCTGAAGATCGGCAATGTTGTCAGCAGTGAAACGTTTATCATTATGAAATCCAGACAAAACTGGCTACACCTGCCTGAAGGTGTGGGACCAAAGCAGTCAACCAGAAGATGAAAATACAAAGGAGGGAACAATGAAAAAAGCAGCAGGTCTTTCAGTAATTGCATCAATGGTGTGTCTTTTTGTTCTTAGTGGATTTGTTTCAGCAGGGACCCTTGAAGAAATTGCCAAAAGAGGTGAGCTCCGGGTTGCATGTCAGACCCAGGGGGCACCTTTTAGTTTTGTCGACAAAAACGGCGAGCGGACCGGCAGTTCTATAGAACTTGTTAATTTGATCGCCGAAGAAATGGGGGTCAAGGTTAAGTTCCTCAACTATGACTGGGATGGTCTTATTCCCGCCCTGCTCTCCGGAAAGGCTGATATGCTGGCCGCCGATATGACCCCGACTTTGAAGAGAGCCATGAAGATTTCTTTTGTCGATCCCTACATGTACACGGGAAGCGTGGTCTTCGTGAAACAGGACAGCCCGCTCAAGTCTATCGAAGATGTGAAAAAAACAGGGACCAAGCTGGCTGTTTTGCTGGGGTCAACCGGTGAAAACGATGCAAAAAAGGCATTTCCTGATGCCGAATTGAAAACGTATAAAGGCGGAGGGCCAATTTTGCTCAATGCGGTAATTGCAGGTCACACTGATGCCGGGGTCAATGACGGGTCGGCTGTTCGAGGCCAGAGCGCCAGTTTCCCGCCTAATAGTATCCGAGTTCTGGATGGACAGCTGTCAAACTCACCGCTGTCATTTGCCGTGCGCTATGATTCTCCGGATCTGCGCGAGTGGCTCAATCTTTTCTTTCTCCATATCAAACTGGACGGTCGTCTTGAAAATAACCTGAATTACTGGGTCAACTCCCTGGATTGGAAAAAAGACCATTAAGCAAAGTATGCTCTTTAAACGGATGACATTTTAACGACTGCAAGCCGGGTTTACCGGCTTGCAGTCCGACATGTCAAGCGCATGGCATCAGATCATTACAGGTAAAAATATGCTCGAAGCCTTTAATTTTAGAGTCATCCTGGAATATATGCCGCTTTATATGCAGTGCTTTCTGGCCACTCTCTGGCTGTCTGCCCTGTCCCTTGTTGGCGCTATTGTGGTGGGAATTATAGCCTGCTCCATGCGATTGAGTCAGTCCAGGGTTCTTTCCAGAATTGCCGGTATCTATATTGAAAGTATCCGTTCAACACCCTTATTGGTGCAGCTCTATTTTTTTTATTTCGGTCTCCCTTCCATGGGGATCATGCTGCCGGAATGGGTTACCGGAGTGTTCGCCCTGACATTGAACAGCGGGGCTTATTACGCCGAGATCATAAGAGCTGGAATACAGGCTATCGCCTATGGCCAGATCGAAGCAGGGATTGCCTCCGGGTTGAACTATTTCCAGCGTATGCGTTATATCATCCTGCCCCAGGCTCTTGGTATGACTATCCGGCCCATGCTGGGGCAGGCGATTGTTCTGGTGAAGGATTCGTCTCTGCTCTCGTTGATCTCGATAATGGAGTTGACGCGGGCGGGCCAGTTGTTGACCTCTGATCGGTTTATGCCCGCCGAGGGGTTTCTGACCACCGCAGCTTTTTATCTGCTCATTTATTACCTGCTCAAAACCTTCTCCAGTTGGTCTGAAAAACGGCTGATATTCCGGGAAGCTCAATGATGACCGAGGGATAAGTTATGTGGAGTTTTTATTTTCATGAACTGGTGAACAGTCTGCCTTTTTTTCTCAAAGGACTTTGGATGACCGTGGCGGTTGCTGGGCTGGGTCTGATTGCTGCGACTATCATCGGCTTCATTCTAGGGATAATGAGGGCTGGACGGAATAAGATTCTACGGTTCCTGATAGGCGGCTGGGTCGACGTCATTCGCGGAACACCATTTCTGGTGCAGGTCTTCATTATTTTTTTCATCCTGCCAGGTGTCGGTATAGAACTCGAGGCATTTCCGGCAGCGGTCATTGCGCTCAGTAATATGGGCGCCAGCTTTATTTGTGAGATCGTAGCCAGCGGCATCCTGGCTGTGCCCAAGGGCCAAAGGGAGGCTGCGACCTCATCCGGGTTGTCAGGTTTTCAGCAGATGAGGTATATCATCATGCCCCAGGCTATGCGATCTATCCTCCCGCCCCTGGTCGGACAATATGTTCTCATAATAAAAGACTCATCCGTGGTCTCAGCGATCGGCGTGGTTGATGTTACCAGGGTCGGCTGGCTCACTGTGCAGCGTATTCCTGAAGGTTTGATGGTGTTCGGGCTTGTCGGCATTTTATACTTCGCGATCTGTTATCCGCTGATCAATCTATCAAATTATATGGAAAGGCGGATGAGTGTCGAAAATACAAGGCTTTAAAAAAGAAATTGAAAATCATGTTATGTAAGATATTTCTTAAAGACAGGGAATGAATCCATGATCACTTTCAAAAACGTACACAAATGGTTTGGCAAGCTTCATGTCCTGAATGACATCAATATAGAGGTTGCCAAGGGAGAAGTGGTTGTGGTCTGCGGTCCCAGTGGGTCTGGCAAAAGCACCCTGATACGCTGCATCAATCGATTGGAGCCTATTCAACAGGGAGATCTTGTCGTCGACGACATGAATGTCCATGATAAAAAAATCAATATGACCATTCTTCGG
>JAHEIB010000106.1 GCA_024639645.1 Deltaproteobacteria bacterium | reverse complement strand
GTTGAATCCCTGTCTGCCTATGCCCGCCAATTTATCGGTCAGATGGAGAAGCCCAGATACGATACCATCAGGGGACTTTCTCCCACCATTGCTATTGAACAGAAATCCGCCAGTAAAAATCCAAGATCGACAGTTGGTACCATTACAGAAATTTATGATTATCTACGGGTTTTGTTTGCAAGGGTCGGGGATCAGTATTGCTATAAATGTGGTAAACGTGTTGGTAAGGGTGATGCAGAGAGTATGGTTTCCCAGATTCTAAGCCTGCCGGAAGCCACAAAAATTCTCATCATGGCTCCCATCATTGAGAACAGAAAAGGTGAATACCTGGAACTGTTGAGAAAGATAGAAGGGGATGGATTTGCACGGGTACGCGTCGATGGGGTTGTGAGTGATATCCAGGCGGTACAGAGCCTTGCCCGGCACAAGAAGCATACCATCGAGGTGGTGGTGGACAGGTTGGTGGTCAAGACGGGGAATTCTTTTCGCAAACGCTTGACTGACTCGGTGGAAACAGCTCTCAAGCTCGGGCAGGGCAAGATCATCGTGCACGTAATGGGCAAAGAAGATATGCGTATGAGTGAAGCCAGGTCCTGTTGTGGCATTGCCTACCCGGAACTGGACCCACCGCTGTTTTCTTTTAACTCGCCTATGGGGATGTGTCCGGACTGCAATGGTATCGGGTCTATGCTCTCCATGGATGTGGATAAAATTATCCCCGACAAGACCAAATCCATTCGGGAAGGCGCGGTCATTCCCTGGCAGAACTATTTTTCCAAGGCAGAAACGGAAAATGGGTCTTGGGGGTTCATGCGCCTCAAGGCCATGGCATCCCAATGGGGTATCGATCTGGATGTTTCCTGGGCCCACTTACCCAAAAAGCATAAAGACCTGATATTGAATGGTTCCAATGGGATGGAGATGGTCGTTAACTGGCGATCCGAAAAAATTCAGGGGGAATTCACCACCACTCATGAAGGGCTCCTCAACAGTCTTATGCGGCGATATAAGCAGACCCGCTCTGAAAGCATGAAAAAGTGGTATGCCCGCTTCATGTCTTCCAAGCATTGTCCCACCTGCAAGGGCCGGCGCCTCAAGCCGGAAGTTTTGAGCGTAAACGTCAATGGACGTTCTATTATCGACATCACGGAAATGACGATTCAGGAGGCTGCCCGCTTTCTGGATGAGCTCTCACTGTCCGGGAGCCGTAAGATAATTGGCCATGAACTGTTGAAGGAGATTGGCAGTCGTTTGGGTTTCCTGGTAAACGTCGGTCTGGGATATCTGTCTTTGAATCGCAAGGGCCCAACTTTATCTGGAGGTGAATCCCAGCGGATTCGCCTGGCGTCCCAGATAGGTTCTGAACTTACAGGTGTTCTGTATATTCTGGACGAACCCTCCATCGGGCTGCACCAGAAAGATAATGTCAAGCTGCTCAACACGCTCGGTCATCTACGGGACATCGGCAACACCCTCATTGTGGTGGAGCATGACAAGGAAACCATGGAATCGGCAGACTGGCTTGTGGATTTCGGGCCTGGCGCTGGCCATCTCGGTGGTGAAATCGTGGCTCAGGGAACCCCGGCCCGGGTTATGAAAAACCGCAAGTCCATTACAGGGAACTACCTTGCCGGCAAAGAAAGTATTGACATACCACAAGCAAGGAAATCCGTTCGAAATACCGGCAATAAATGGGTGACGATTCGAAAAGCCTCGGAAAACAATCTAAAAAATATCCATGTGCGCGTCCCTCTTGGGTTGATCGTGGCTGTCACTGGCGTGTCTGGTGCGGGTAAATCCACGCTGGTCAATCAGATTCTTTTTCCGGCGCTGGCCAGGGCGCTACACGATTCTCCATTGGGAGTTGGCAAACATGGCAGTATTCAGGGATTGTCGCACCTCAACAAGGTTATCAACATCGATCAGAAGGCTATCGGAAGGACCCCGCGGAGTAACCCGGCCACTTACACAAAGGTATTTGATCATATTCGAGATTTTTATGCCCTGTTGCCGGAATCAAAACTGCGTGGATACCCAAAGGGGCGCTATTCCTTCAACGTTAAGGGGGGCAGGTGCGAGACCTGCCAGGGCGATGGACATATCAAGGTGGAGATGCATTTTCTCGCGGATGTATACGTGCCCTGTGAGAAATGCAAGGGGAAACGGTTTAACGCGTCCACCCTGGAAATCAAATACAAGGGCCATTCCATTTCAGATATCCTGAATCTTTCGGTTCATCAGGCCCGGGATCTGTTTGCCAGCCACCCGAAGATTAAATCGATTCTGGACACGCTGATGGATGTGGGGTTATCCTATATCAAACTTGGTCAATCCGCAACAACCCTTTCGGGAGGCGAGGCACAGCGGATCAAACTGGCCAGGGAGCTTGCAAAACGTGCCACGGGCCAAACCCTTTACATTCTGGATGAACCCACAACGGGACTCCACTTTCAGGATATCAAGATGCTGCTGTCCGTTCTGCAGCGTCTTCGGGACGCCGGCAATACGATCGTGATCATCGAGCACAACCTGGATGTTATCAAGACCTGTGACTGGATTATCGATATAGGACCGGATGGGGGACACAAAGGCGGGAAGATTGTGGCACAGGGAACTCCGGAAAAGGTAGCCACGACTCCGCAGAGCTACACGGGACAATTTTTAAAAGAAATCCTGAAAAAATAAAGAACCGCGATCAGAATTGATAATTGGGGGGGCTGTGGAAAGTATTCGCAGATTGATAGAAAATAATTACGATCTTGGAAAGCTCACACGTATCAAGGCCATCTTGGGCGGATGTTGTAATAAAAGTTATGCTGTATGGATGTCCGCCGACGATAGTACGCAACCGTATTTTCTGCGTTTGTATAACCCCAACGCCATTGAAAAAGAGATCCGGTTTGAACACGCCCTGGTGAATCATTTGAGAGCAAACGGCTTTACGCTTGCAGCCGCTGTTGTGCCCTGTAAAAATGGTGAAACATTGGTGGCCACCCCTCCACCTGTCGATCACCAGGGGAATCAAGCATTCTGGGCGCTATTCGAATTTCTTGAAGGGGAAAACAGATATTCCTGGACCGACACGGATCTGACGGACAATGAATTCATGAGTGCGGCCAGCATTCTTGCCCGTCTTCACCACAGCGCCCAGGGGTTCAGAAAACCACCCGGTGCCGAGCGTGCCCAACCCCGGATCATGGCTTTTCTTCCCACGTTCAAGAGAGCTTTCAGCACATTTTTCAAACAGGCTGCTGATCGCAGGAGTGACCAGTTGTTCAAAGATAACTATACGGCAATCTGTAGCGCCCTGGACGATGCAGTGACATTTGATGCCGAATTTCAGGGAATGATGACATTGCCGATTCATTGTGATTATCATCCTGGAAATCTGAAATATCGGGATGAAAAAGGTGTTGGAATTTTCGATTTTGACTGGTCAAAAATCGATTTCCGCTTATTTGATCTTGCCCTGGGCCTGGTTTATTTCACCAGTATCTGGGGTGACCATGACGCAGGCCTGCGACCGGATAAATTTCATCTTTTTTTGAGCACTTACAATGACGCCTGTCATCGGTCGGAACGCATCGCCCCATTGACAAAACAGGAGCAGGGCGCTCTGGTTCCCATGCTGGCCATTGCCAACCTTTATGTGCTCAATTGGGATCTGGTTGATTTTTACAGCACGACCGCAGCGGATGATGACGCGTATTATGCGTTCATCAGCCATAATATCGGTTTGATGCACTGGATAGGAAAACACAAAGAGATGCTGGAACGCTTGATAAGCCAGTCAGTGTAGGCCGTCAAAGGTTTGGTGAACTCGTAAAAAGTCCAAGTTAGACGGTTTTGTAAAAGGTTCAAATTCAAGACGTGCAAGTTTTGTAATCATGAGGCGTACTTATCGTACGTTGAATGATTACGAAATGCAGCACAACGCAGAAGTTGGACTTTTTACGAGACCGTCAAAGGATTAATTCTCTAATAAACGCCATCAGTTGATTTAGATTTCCGCATGGTCTGACCTCATGACAGATTGCCTGGTAGGTATTCATCTCACTGTCACCTGAATACCAGAACACCTCTGTTTCGGGGTTGAGCCAGAGCACACGCCGACATTTTTCCCGCATCTCGTTCAGGATGCCTGCCTCGGGATTGGTGTAATTCGATCGGCCGTCGCCAATGATGATGAGGGTTGTCTTTTTGTTAAGGATATCCATGTAGTCGGCCTTGAATTCCCGCAGTGTCTGACCGTAATCGGTGGAAGCGTCATAGGCGATGTCTGCATCGCTCATAACCCGGTCAATGGCCTGATCCACATCATGATCTTCAAAAAAATGGCTGACTTCATCGAGACCGGAAACAAAAATAAACGAACGCACCTTGGTAAAGCATTCCTGAAGCGAATAGAGCATGTTGAGCATGAACTTTGCCGACGACCAGACCGATCCAGACACATCACAAAGAACCACTATTTTGCCCCGCCGGGGTGGTTTCTTTCTGTAAACGATCTCTATGGGCAGACCCTGGTACTGGGCTGCTTTTCGCAGTGTTTTTTTTACATCCAGAACACCTCTCGCATAAACGGCATATCTGAGGGTAACAGTGTCTTTCAGCTTGCGCACCAGGGCCCGTATGGCATCCCGCATTTCCTGGACTTCTTTTTTTGTCAACGATGTGAAAGCAGTTTCTCCGAGTTTTCCCAGGTGCCGGTCATAGGATTTTCGTATTCTGTGCCGATGGGCTCCAGGGCTGCGGTTTCCGGTCAAAAGTTTCAGCGCGCTGTTCAAGCGCTGTTGATAATGTGTCTCAATGTCCTGGCGGGTTTCCCAATGGATTCTGGTGCGGTTTTTGGATAGAAACTGAGAGACGGAGGCGCCTGCCCGGTTGATGGCGAGCATGATATCGAGTCGTCTGACCATGCCCCCAAAACCGTAGCCGAAACCCCGGGTGGTGCCGGTGCCTTCCGATTCGATTTGCCGGAGCAGATTCAGATAGTTTGCCGGATCGCCATCCAAAAAATCGAAGATGGCTGTCATGGCACTGCTGCTATTCAATTCGGCTTTAAGTTGGGTGCTGATCTCCTTTTTAATATGGGAAATTTTTTCGGAAGCGCTGAGGTTTTCATTAACCCGCAGTTCATGAAAGAAAAGATCGTACAGGTGGTTGAAAAGGCGCTGGTCCCGGTGGCTTTTGGCAAAATTGGCCCGCAAAGTCCTTGAAAATTGAGATTCCTTTAATGGATCGATATGTTGAAGCTGATTCAGGCAGTCGAGTGTTTCAGATGTCGATATCCGTAGACCCGCTGCTCTTGCGGAAGTTACGAATTTTAAGATGAGATTTTGCATAGGAAGAAAAAAACTTTTTACCAAGAAAACGAACGCTTGTATGCTGGGACGCTATGATGCCAAGAAGCTGGGATGCTGCTATCTGCGTATACCGTCAGCCCCCCTCATACCCTTGCATCACCCTCGGCCCCCCTGAACCCTTGAAACCTTTCTCCACAAGAATTCAAATGTGAAACGAACCATGGTGCCGGTTTGTCAGGTTATCCGTGTAAGATTCTCTTTTACCATATCGGCATCCGAGCGATGCTTGACGATCACATTCAATGTGCTCAAGATCACATTGCTGGTCAGGTCTTCCACTTGAAGAGCCATGAGTGCGTTGGCCCAGTCGAGGGTTTCCGATATGGCTGGTTTCTTTTTCAGGTCCAGGGTCCGGATGGCCTGGATCGATTCAACAATCCGGTCACTAAGCGCCTGCTTGATACCGGGGATTTTAAGATGGACAATCCTTGTTTCGAGATCCTTGTCAGGATAGTCAATGTACAGGTGAAGGCAGCGCCTTTTGAGGGCATCACTCATATCCCTATAGTTGTTGGAGGTCAAAATGACAAATGGGATGTGGGCTGCCTTGCGCGTGCCGATTTCGGGTATGGAGATCTGGTAATCACTCAGAATCTCCAGTAGGAATGCCTCAAATTCCGGATCGGACTTGTCAACTTCATCCACAAGAAGCACCACGGGTACTTCCGAAGAGATGGCTTTCAACAAGGGGCGCGGCTGAATAAATTTTTCAGAAAAGAAAGCATCTTCCTGGTCTGCGATTCTATCGGCAGCTTCCGTCAGGGTTACGGCGCCGGCGATGACCTCGTTAATTTTTTCTTTCATCATTTGTGTATAAAGAAGCTGCTTGGCATATTCCCATTCATAAAGAGCCTTGGCTTCATCCAGACCTTCGTAGCACTGCAGCCGTATGATTTCCCATTCAAGACATCTGGAGATGGCCTTGGCCAGTTCGGTTTTCCCGACACCAGCGGGTCCTTCCACGAGGATCGGCTTGTTGGTTGCCGCCGACAAAAAGACGACCGTGGCGATTTCGCTGGAGCAGATATAGGCGGCATCCTTTAAACGCCGTTTTGTTTCTTCAATGCCTGTAAAGCAGTGCATAATTTATTTTTCCTTGATGAACATGGCCACTCCCGGGGATTGTTCTTGACGGGCTTGATATTGCGTTGTCTTCCGCTTTTCAAATCCAAGACCGCGATATAACTTCTGGAGCCGGGGATTATTGGTAAAAGAGATAAATCGTTTATAGCCTTTGCGGGTCATTTGATCAACGAAGGCGTTTACGGTGAAATTGCCCACACGCTGACTTCGAAATCTGGCAGAGATGGCCAGTGCCCCGAGTTCAACCGTTTCAGCATCTATATCGAGTTGCTCCACACAACCCACGATAATATCATCGATCTTGGACACATAAAAACGGGGCATCCTTTTAAGAATATACTGCAGATTACGTGGTTTAAGAAACCGTTCCCGCTTGTACATACTGAGGATGCCGGCGACAATCTGGGCTTCGTGCTCACTGGATACCTTTACCAGCACTTCCTCATAGTTATTGGCTATCAGGGTGCCGGACCCTTCGATGGAAAAAAGTTCGTGTTTGATGGTATAGCGGCCAGCCGGGAGGATATGAACCCTGTCAATGTTGCCATGATCGATTTTCCGGCAGATCCTGTCCAGTATGGATTTGAAATTGACATTTCCGATAAGGTCTCCGTATCCACCGATGGATTTCCGGATTCTCTGGGTTGTAATGGCATTTATTTTCAAACCCTTTTGGTCCACGAGATATTTTCTTTCCAGAAAGATGATTTTAAAAACAGACCGTTGATATTCCAGAACATGATTATAAAAATCGACCCCGGAAAGCACCTTGACCACACGTGTCTCAGGTAAACGGTCGGCAATTTCACGAAAGTGTTTCTGATTGGAGAACCGATTGGAAATATTGTGTATTAGTGTCGTAACAACACCCTGGCGGTTCAGGAATTTTATGTCTGCGATGATGTCGGAAAAATGATCCCTCAATATGCCTTCCCTGCAGGCGATGAAAACATGTTTCCCTGATAAGGATTTGGTATATTCGTCTACATAGAGTTTTGGCATCGTTTTTGTGGGATGAGATGGCGAGCAAGATTTTCGACAACCCCATGCATCTGTTGTCCGCCTCTTCGTCACCGGCTATTGCGGGCAAAAAAATGCCGATACGGATCCGAATGGGTCTTTTATCAGTACCGGCACTGGGTGAAAAATCAGGATTCTTTATTTTCCTCGATTTTATCTGTTTCTTCTTTGTCGGATTTGGAGGTGGCGTTTCTGAAATTTCGAATGGCTTTTCCCATTCCACCGCCTATTTCAGGCAGTTTCCCGGCCCCAAAGATAATAAGAATAATAACGAGTATGATAATGAGTTCAGGCATTCCTATTCCAAACATGTACGCCTCCTGTTACGTTAAATCGACCCGCCCTGTTTTAATTCCTGCAAAAGCCGAGTAAATTCCTTTGATTTTAAAAAGGTATCGATTGCGTGCTGATAATGAATCCATTTTTGCCAGATGTCAAGCCAGGCGTCGTTGTGCCAGTAATACGAAGGGTTGCCCTTGCCCTGCAATCGTGCAATGTAGTCTCTGTACTCTTCAGCACAGCTATCACAAAAATTATATGGGGTAGGCTTGTTCTGTTGCGTTGCCCGGCCGGAAACCGGGTCTATACCCAGTTGCGACCCACATTTTTCACATTTGGAAGCGCAGTGTGTGCAGTGAAAAACCTTCCTCACCGCCATGATTTTGTGCATCCGAATCAGCTCGGATTGCTCTTTGTCTTTTATTTTCCTTTTTTTATCTATGGCGATGATATCGGCCATTAGAGCCCCCTTGCCAAGCATCATGAAAAAGCCAAAAAATACTATAACATCGGGGTCTGGAGGTGTCAATCTTTTAGCGGGGGCACTTTTGGTTGAAAACGCCGTACAGGAATGGCAGCTTCCTTGTAGATGAAACACACCTGACAATCGCTCAAACCAGGTTTCAGTTGTTTGTTGCGCTTTGTTTCGACTTCTATTATGAACCGAAACAGCGAACGCATTCCCCGCAGGTTCTTCCGTTCGACAGTGCTTCGCATGCTGGGAGGTTCCTCAGCTGCTTTCTGTGGGTAACACCCACATTTGCAAAAGAACTAAAAGGGATAAGGATTTAAATTGAGAAAAACAGCCTTCAATACAGACTGCCTGCCGTTGTTTCTGGGGAGTCTCCCGGAAATGGACGACGAAAAGGCTTTTGACCTTGTCATGGCCTATTCACCGGCTATCCCGAATTGGTCACAAATGCCCGGAGGAGACAAAAGGGAGGGAATGGTGGCCCAGTTCGCACCTGGGTTTCCTGGTTTAAAAAGACGCCAGGGTTCCCTTTATGTGGACAATACCGATGCCGTGTTCCAGGATGAGATGCTCCGGTTTTATGAAACCTATCTTATTGCGGTATCACATTCCACAGGTCTGGATGATGCCCTATTTGCCCTGTCAACGGAAACCGCCCGGGGATTTTTTGCCTTTATGGAACGACTCGATCGTCTGCCTGAAGCACCCAGGGCCGTCAAGGGACAGATAACCGGACCCTTCACATTTGGCACAGCGATTAAAGACCCTTCAGGGGTCGCTATTTTCCATGATGATGTACTCCGGGATATGATTGTAAAACTGTTATCCATGAAGGCCAGGTGGCAGGTGGCGCAACTGGCGGCAAAAGAGTTTCCGGTAATTTTATTTATCGACGAACCTGCACTGGCGGGTTTTGGGACGTCCGAGTTCATCAGTATTTCGCGGGAAGTCATCCTTGACTGTCTTGGGGAACTTATTAATATGATTCACAGTGCAGGCGGTTTGGCAGGGATACATGTCTGTGCCAATACAGACTGGGCCATGTTGATGGAGACCGGCGCAGATCTGATCAGTTTTGACGCGTACACTTATTTTGAACGCTTGATTCTATATCAGGATGCCATCGTCGACTTCATGAACGCGGGAAAATACCTGGCCTGGGGGATTGTTCCCACGGTTCGGACGGATGACATTGAAAATGAGACGGTGAGTTCTCTGACCAAACAGCTACGGCATAAAACAGAAAACTTATTTGCCTTGGGGATTGACCCGTCAATTGTTTTAAGGCAATCTTTGATCACGCCCAGTTGTGGGACGGGGGCCCTCACGCCTGGGCATGCTGAAAAGGTCTTAAAATTGACCAAGGGCGTTTCGGACAATATCAGAAGAGAGGAGCGATATGCTTGACAAGGAAAAAAACAAGAAATTTATCGGGGCAACACAGTACGTGTTGGACGAGGAACTGGCGAGTATCGTGAATGTTTCCATGGCTCTTGAGATGCCTTTGTTGCTAAAAGGCGAACCCGGCACCGGAAAAACCATGCTGGCATACGCGATTGCGGAGAGCCTTCATATGCCACTGATTGTTCTGAACGTAAAATCGAGCATGAAACTTGTGGATGCACTCTATCAGTACGATACACTGACACGGCTCAATGACAGCCGCTTCAGCGATTCCACAAGGGATGTCAGTAATATAGAAGATTATATCAAAATGGGAAAGATCGGCCAGGCCTTTACATCGGATCTAAGGACCGTTCTGCTCATCGACGAAATCGACAAGGCCGACACAGATTTTCAAGATGACATGCTTGATGTCCTTGATCAGATGGAGTTTGATATCATCGAAATCGACAAAGTTATTAAGACCATACATCGGCCCGTGATTATCATTACTTCCAACGCCAAAAAAGACCTGTCCGATCCATTTTTGGGAAGATGTAATTTCCATCACATCGCCTTTCCGGACCCAAAGATGATGCGCAGAATCATCAAGGTCCATTTTCCGACGCTGGGTTCCGACTTGACCGAAACCGCCATCGATACGTTTTACCGGCTCCGGGAACTGGATGCCGTGGAGAAACGTCCAGCCACCCGGGAATTGATCAACTGGATCCGGGCCCTGGATTCGGATCCGGACTTCAAACCCAAAAATCTTGCAAAGGGTGAGGTCCCGTTTCTGGGTGTGCTGTTCAAGAAAAGCCAGGATTACAGCAGGGCCTTGCAGCAAACGGAACGTCGGCGTTTATTTTAGAAGATATCTCAAAAATATCTTTTGACCCAATCTCTGCTAAAATTGCGGAGCAATTTTATATGTTTATCGAATTTTTCTACAAACTCAAAGAAACCGGTATTCCGGTAAGCCCGACAGCCTTTTTGACACTCCACAAGGCATTGAACAAGGGACTTGTCCGCTCGCTCGATGAATTCTATACCTCTGCCCGCACGATCCTGGTCAAGAGTGAACGCTATTTTGATCTGTTCGATCAGGTATTTGCCCACCACTTCAAAGGGGCTGAAATGCCTGACTATGAGGGTTTCGAGTTAGATGAGATGGCCAGGGCGCTTCTGGATTCCTGGCTGAAGAATCCCAAGGAGATCGCCGATGCCCTCGGTATCGATGAAAAAGATCTCAAGAACCTCTCACCCGAAGAATTGATCGAATACTTCAAAGACCGTCTCAAGGAGCAAACCGAGGAACATCACGGGGGCAGCAAGTGGATCGGAACCGGGGGTACATCTCCCGTGGGGCACTCCGGTTTTCACCCGGGAGGGATGCGCGTAGGAGGGGTGTCACGAAACAGATCTGCCGTCAAAGTGGCCATGGATAGGCGCTACAAAGATTATTCCTTGAGCGGCCCTCTCACCCAGGCCATGATGGGCGAAGCGCTAAAAAGATTACGCAACCTGGTACCAGTGGGGCCCAAGGACCAGGTCAACATCCATGAGACCATCTACCAGACCATGAAGAATGCCGGTGAAATCGATATTGTATTTGACCGGGATTTGAGAGATAGGCTGAAGGTGATTCTGGCCATCGATAATGGCGGCTGGTCCATGGATCCTTACGTAACGGTGGTTCAGACACTCTTTGACTACACGCGGGCGCAGTTCAAAGACCTAAAAACCTATTTTTTCCATAACACCATTTACAGCACCCTGTGGGAGGATGCACCCCGCTATAAAAAACCTTTCAGAATTGAGAATTGTACCCGCTTTGATCCGGAAACGCGTATCATTATCGTGGGCGATGCCAGTATGGCACCCTATGAGCTTATGGCCGCGGATGGTTCAATACATCTGGAGGAACGCAGTGGCAAACGGAGTATTGACTGTCTCCAGTTCCTGGCGGACACTTTTTCGCATTGTGTCTGGCTGAACCCTATATCAAAAAACATGTGGGGCTACACCCAGACCATTATGGCGATCAATAATATCTTCCCCATGTACGAACTCTCCATCGATGG
>JAHEIB010000105.1 GCA_024639645.1 Deltaproteobacteria bacterium | reverse complement strand
GAAATGAGGTGGCGGTGTTTAAAACGGCATTCAAGGAAAAGCTTCCGGTCATGCTGAAAGGACCGACCGGATGTGGCAAGACTAGATTTGTGGAGCATATGGCGTACCAGTTAAAACGGCCGTTGATTACCATTCCATGCCATGAAGATCTTTTTGCCTCAGATCTTATCGGCCGCTATTTGTTAAAAAATGATGAAACAATCTGGATGGATGGGCCTCTGACCAGTGCGGTTCGCACCGGTGCCATCTGCTATCTCGATGAAATTGTCGAGGCCAGAAAAGATACCACCGTGGTGATCCACCCTTTGAGTGATGATCGTCGGATTTTGACCATTGACAAGAGAGGAGAAAGCCTGCCCGCCCATCCGGATTTTATGCTTGTGGTCTCCTACAACCCGGGTTATCAATCCGTATTAAAAGATCTCAAGCAAAGTACCCGCCAGAGATTTATTTCCCTGTCCTTTGATTATGCCCCTTCTGAAAAAGAAATCCAAATCGTATCCCATGAAGGCAGGGTGGATGAAACAATGGCACGCCGGCTGGTGCTGTTTGCCGAAAAAGTCCGCAATATCAGGGAGTATGGTTTGACGGAAGGTGCCAGCAGTCGTTTGCTGATTTATGCTGCCCAGTTGATCCAAAACGGTATTTCAGCCAAGGAAGCCTGCAGGGTGGCCATCTGTCTCCCGCTTTCCGACGATGAAAGACTGCAGGAAACACTTGCAGAACTGGTAGAGGACATCTTTGATGCATCATGAGGATCATCCCCTGACCCGCCTTGCCAGTGCAGATCCAGGCCTTGCAAGGGAAGTTGAAGCCATACTCCACGCTGCCGACACCCCTGTTCATGGAAATGATCTGGTGTTGCTTGTGAAGGACACCCTTTGGGCACTCTCACAGGAAATTGCCTTTGGAAGAGCCGTGGGTCTTGGATATGCGAGGCTCCTGGCTGGTCAAAGCCAAGGTATAAAGACCTTTCAGGAAATCGTCAGAAAAGCCGGGAAAAATGGGCCTACTATCGGAAAAATCATGGCTACCCACCTGGTGCCGGTACTAATGAGCGGGGACCGGGATCTGTTCGATGGTTTTATGAAAACCTGTCAGGTCATGCAACGCAAGGGAACCTATACCTTGAAAGGTCCTTTGGAAGGCTTATCCCGATTGCTGGAAGCCGGGGATGTTGCCGGCGGGCGGATGTATCTTGAACTCCTCTGTCATGCTTATGATCGGGAATTAAGTTATCAACAGAGTCTCCAGATGACCTATACGCTTCCAAGAGCTGTTGGTGATATGCCGCCGTTGAAGCGTGTCTGGCAGATGTCTGCGCTGTCACGGATCATACAGATCGACATGTCTGCGGCAGAATGCTTTGTCACAGGATTGAAAAAGGGTTTGCAGCTTCTGAATAAAAAGGCGCTTGACTGGTTTATTTCCATGGGTCTGGAAAGATATGACCGGAACAGAGAGCGGGGCTGCCGGTTCCTGTCTCTTGAATCCCGGGTATCTGTTGAAACCTGCAGGACAATGCAGGTGGCAATACCCCTGTCTCAAATACAGTCTATGCTTTCACGTTATGTCAGAACCAGAACCGGTCAGCCCGTTGCCATCAGGACCAACGGAGCAATTTGCGCATCCGACATGCCCGGTGAAATCAGGGCCAAGAGGGTCTTTTCTGATGAACAGGCGATCTATCTGCCACAAGAAATTGATGTTTTTAGTGTCCGGAAATGCAATCAGGACCTCTACAAGAGCCTGGCGAAGCTCGAATCAGCACAGATTGAGTTTGGAACTTACGATTTTGATGCTGAAAAAGCGCTGGAGGGGGCAGGGATTTTTCCGGAAACAGAAGATGAAACCGAACGCAAAAGATCGATACTGTTTTCGATAGCCGGCAACTCCGAGCTTGAACGGTTTTTGCATTTGTTCGACCGTCCGCAGCTGGCGGCTGATCTGTTTCTCATTTATGAACACGGACGTATCCACTGGTGTCTCATGCAGCAGTATCCCGGTATTGTCAAGCAGACACTGCCTGTCATGCGGCAGGAGATGCTGCGGATTTGTCAAGAGGTGCAAGAACGGCAGCTTCTGAACTATCTCTATGCCGGCATTGCCCTGGGAATGCCCTTGGAAACGCTGGCTGACACGGACCTTCAAATCCTGACCGTGACCCGGACACTCCGGGATCTGGTTGAAACAGAAATAAAAAGGAACCCTGCAGTGGAAACCTGCGGGAGGCTCCTGTTTTTAACCTACGAAGCCGTTGTTGAAGCTTTGGCCGAAGGGGCTCACTCCAAGAGCGATCCGGGCAGCAGGCAGGCATTGAACACGCCGTTTGGAAGAGGTTTCAAACCGGACTTTCGTTTTCATTTGGATGCCCAAATGGACAGAAAGGCCTTGTCAATTCAATCAAAATTGCGTGAAAAGGGTCTTGGTGTATATCGGATGGATGTTCGTAGAAAACTGGCTGAAAATGATGGGGTTCTTTCCCGCGGCGATATCAAGCATCTGATTGTGGATTGGCAGTCCCGTTGCGAAGCAAGACAGGCGCCCTCGGACGGGAAGCAGATCGATTTGTCCTGGATCGACCTTTCAGACCTGTGCGGGTCCCTCCAGGAGATGGGTGTCCTTGAGACGAATCCTCACGCAGATGTTTTTGCCTATCATGAATGGGACTGTCATCTGGGCGATTACCTGGCGGACCATGTCCGGGTAACCGACCGAAGAATCGAAGGTATGGACGGAGATTTCTATGCTGCTACACTGGACAGCTACCATGGCTTGGTTCAACACATGCGACGTGCCTTTGAGCAATTGAAACCTGAAGGGTTGTCCATGATGCGGCCGTGGATCGAGGGGGATCAGTTTGATTACCGGGCACTGCTTGATTTTGCCGTAGACCGCAAGACCGGACGGATTCCCTCGGACCGTTTATATATCAAACGTGACAAACGACAACGAGATGTGGCCGTACTGGTTCTGGTGGATCTTTCGAAATCAACGGCAAACTTTGCATCCGGGTCTTCTTCCAGGATTCTTGACATTGAAAAGGCGGCAGTGGTGTTACTCGCAGAGGCCTTGGAAGTGGCCGGTGATCAATTTGCCGTGGCCGGGTTTTCAGGTTCCGGTCGATTCGGTGTCGATTATCTAAGAATAAAAGATTTTTCCGATGGACTTGACCATGGGGTTCGCCGACGTATCAATGCAGTAGCGCCCATGCGGAGCACCCGCATGGGTGCGGCCATACGGCATGCCACTCAAATGTTGGAAAAAATGCCTGCCAGGGTACGACTGCTGTTGACCCTCACGGATGGTTTTCCCAATGACACCGGATATAAACAAGGCTATGCCATAGCGGACACACGCAAAGCTGTTTTTGAAGCATATGCAAAACATATTTATTTCAAGGCCATCGTGGTCAACATGGCAGGTGATCCCAACCTGGATGCTTTGTATGGAAAATTTCAGCATAGTCTGATATCGGATATCAAGGAGCTTCCAGACAAACTATTGCGCATCTATGGTGCCATGACCCGAATGTGAGGTGGTAATGCTTATTTACGATGATATTTTCAATTGGAAAGGGTTTGGGGGCAAGCTCAAGCTTGCCAGCGGGAAATGCCGATTGAAAATTTACGATTTGAGTAAAGATCAGGCAGACGGCCTGGTGCATCTGAAACCCATAATCGTCATTGCGATTGACCACCCGGATAGCAAAATGACGGTGAGAAGTTGCTCGAGCCATATCGCCACCATGGTCAGTCAAGAGTTTCATGTGGCACCCGGCCGCATGCAATTTGTGGAATACTACCCCCAAAAGACCTATGGCAGGGATGGGAAAAACTTCATCCCAGAAATTTTTGAAGCCGTCGATTTTTCGTGGATAGACAATCTGGCGATGCACCCCAAATTGCGGCCCCTGGCACCACCGCTGCTCAAGCGCCTGTTAGAGTTGTTTGCTGATGACCGGGCAGGGAAACCGTGAGCGGGTCCGAGGGTGGATATCAGCGATTGGGGGGCGGCAGGTTGCCGGCTTCCAAGCATCCTGGCGTACAAGGGGTCGAATGAGCGGCATGAACCGCAGAATGTCGAACAAGAAATATCGAATTTCGAAGTATTTTATTTTACGTCTGCGGTTCGAAATTAACTTTTAAAATGCAAGAGTGCCAACAATCTTGACATATGATTGCGGGCATCGAATGTCTTGCAGGGAATCAGACGGCAGGTTGTTAGCTCCTTATGACTAATGGCTCTCAGCTACCCTCGAACCCTTGTATCACCCTCCGAACCTCAACCCTTTTGTTCAACTATTGACAGGGATGCTCGTGTATTTCACCTTTTGACCATTTTTCCACAAAATGCCGGGTAAGGGTCACATTGGTATTGGCGTGCGTGGCGGTCTCTTCCAGGGTGTTCATTGTACGGGACACCTGCTCGCTGTTACCTAAAAGGGCATAAATTTTAATACTGCGCTGGAAGTAGACAGCAGCCTGGTCATACTTTTCCTGCATAAGAAAAACGCTGCCGAGGGCATTCAGGTTGTCTGCTATACCAGGATAAAATTCGGATTGCCGATCAAGGAAGAGTGCTTTCTCATAGAACACAAGAGCCCTGTCATATTCGGCTTTCTCAACCATGAGATTTCCGAGGGAGCTGCAGACGGTTGCGTACGTGTGAACATTTTCAGGGGCTGTGGTTTCCAGGGCCTGTAACAGAATTGTTTCAGCCTCGTCATACCGGTGTTGCCTGGTGAGCAAAATACCTTTGTTGTTCAAGACATGCACCAGAACTTTTCCTGAAGATTCTGCCATCTTTTCGGTGGTTTGAATGAGTGCGTCAGCTTCGTCAAAGCGATCTTCCTGGATATGGATGGCCGCCTGGTTGGAAAGGGCCTGAATCACACCTTCCTGGTTGTCGAGATGGGAATAGATTTCATACGCTTCCTGAAAAAAAAGCAGCGCACTTTGGGAATCGCCGATATACCTGTAGACATTGCCGATGTTATTCAAACTCATGGCAACACCCGGCAGGCGATCTGATACTGCAAACAACTCGTGGGCTTTTGTAAAAGCCTCCAGGGACTGATGGAAACAGCCCCGCTGATACCAGGCAAGGCCTTTTTGGAGATGCTTCATGGCTGGATGTGAGAGTGCCGGATTTTTTTTTACGGAACCGCCACCACAGGAGAAGACCAGCAGAAGTATAATCAACAGCAAGGGATAGATGAATCGGGTCATGGTAACCTTTTTAGCTCAAGAACGCAGCTCTGAACAGCGTTGAAAAAAACAGCTTTTAACTATATTGTAACAATCATAACAGACCCTATACATACTATTGTTGGGCAGTAAAGTCAAAAACACATCATTCTAAAGGAGATTCATATGACGGTTCAGGCACATCTGAAATGGACGGATGGGTTACAGTTTGTAGCAAGGGCAGGTGAGGGGCCGGCGGTTATTCTGGACAGCAGCGATGGTGCCAGCGGCGCCAGTCCGATGCAGTTGGTCCTGATGGGGGTCGCTGGATGTACGGCCATCGATATTGTTGTCATTCTGAAAAAAAAGCGCGTGCGCCTGTCCCGGTTCGAAATCACGATCACCGGAGAACAGGCCGAGGACAATCCAAAGCGTTACACCAAAATTAGCATCATGTATATTTTATACGGTAAAGACATCAAGTCCAAAGCCGTGGAACAGGCCATCGCGCTTTCAGAAAAAAAATACTGTAGTGCCATGGCCTCCCTGAATGCCGAATTTGAGCATTCCTTTCGGATTGAGGGATAGCAATAAGCAGTAAGCAATAAGCGATAAGCTTTAAGCCGCTTAAAGTTTATCGTGCAACTTTCCGGCCGCAGGGAACGCGAAATGAATAATCCCCTGGTGTTTTGCGAACTCGCCGCAAGGGCTCCTAACATCCGCGCTGGCCATATGATTAAAAAATATGACTGTTAAATGACCGTGTTTTCATATCGGATGGTTGATTATAATGCGCTGATGTAAGGTGCCCTAATTGGCTCAAACAGCGTAAACCACCATTGGATCACCCATTTCGCTCGATATAAAGTGAAACCCGTAAGTTGTATAAGCAATAAGCAGCAAGCGGCTTAAAGCTTATTGCTTACAGCTTAAGGCTTAGAAAAAACCCCTTGACAATGCCGGGGGGTTCCTGTAAACGGGCTCAAACGAGGTCGAAAGGCATTTCAGTGACGTATTTCAATTCAGGCTATGATTATTATTACTGGTTTTATTATGGAGCCGGCCTGCCTGAGTTGCGCTGAAAAGACAGAAAAGGAAACGCGCAAAAAGCTGTGGGCAGGCTGAAAGCCCACGGCTTTTTTTAATTTAGGGCCGTGGGGGAGACCGCACGGCCTTTTTGGTGTGCGGCGGATAACATCAATTAAGCAAAGGCAGGTATGATGCAACAGATACAGGATTTAAGAGTCGGTGGTTATAAGCCCCTGGTGCCGCCGAGAGATCTTAAGAAAGAGCTCCCGGTGAACGAAGCTTCCACAAAAACAGTCATTTTTGGTCGTAAGTGTATCGATGATATTCTTGAAGGTCTTGATAGAAGGCTGCTGGTGATTGTGGGTCCCTGCTCGATTCACGATGAAAAGGCTGCATTCGAGTATGCGGAGCGACTGAATGAATTGAGAAAAAAAGTCGAACAGACCATGTTTCTCGTCATGCGTGTTTATTTTGAAAAACCCAGGACATCCGTGGGTTGGAAAGGGCTAATCAATGATCCGAATCTTGACGGCACATGTGATATTCAAGAGGGTCTGCGAAAGGCAAGAAGAATTCTTCGTCGCATCACGGAAATAGGCATGCCGGCCGGAACAGAGCTTTTGGAAACGATTACACCCCAGTATGTGGATGATCTCATTTCCTGGGCGGCCATCGGTGCGCGAACCACCGAATCCCAGATTCATCGGGAGATGTCAAGCGGTCTGTCCATGCCGGTTGGTTTTAAGAATGCCACGGACGGCAATCTTTCAACGGCCATCAATGCCATGCTGGCGGCCAGGGCACCCCAGTCATTTCTGGGCATCGACCAGGATGGACAGACCTGTATTGTGCAGACAATGGGAAATTCAAGCGGGCATGTGGTTCTGCGGGGTGGCAACCGGCCGAATTATGATGCATTGAGTATCGAAGAGGCCCATCTCGATCTTGTATCCAAAGACCTGCCGGCCAAGATCATGATCGATTGTTCCCATGCCAATTCCAAAAAGAAATTTCAGGGCCAGTCGGTTGTATGGCGAAACATTCTTCATCAGTTTATCAACGGCAACGACGCCATCATGGGTATGATGCTGGAGAGCAATCTTAATGAAGGGAATCAGAAATTTACCGGGAACCATGCTGATTTGAGATATGGGGTTTCCATTACCGACGAGTGTATTTCATGGGAAGCGACCGAGCAATTGCTTTTAGACGCCCATGAAAAGCTGGGCCGCTACTACTTTAGAAACATGCGTTATGGCGGTCAGTCAAGCACCCGAATTATCGATAAGATTCAGGAGCCGCTCTGGTGAAAACGGTACAGATAAAAGGTGGTACGGGCGAAACGGTTGTTTTGGTGGGGGAGACCTTAGACAATCTCCATCGTTATGTGGCCATGGAGAACACCATTGTCATCACGGATACCCGCATTGCGGATATTTATGGCAAGCACCTTCCCCCCTGTAAAATTATCACCATTGGCATGGGGGAAAGCATCAAGAACCTTACAACCGTCGAGAATATATATCGGCAGCTGCTTGCTTTCGGGGCGGACCGATCGACATTTCTCGTGGGTATCGGTGGTGGCATCGTCTGTGACATCACAGGATTTGTTGCCTCGACTTTCATGCGCGGTTTGCGGTTCGGATATGTTGCCACGACCCTGCTGTCACAAGTGGATGCCAGTGTGGGAGGCAAAAACGGTGTCAACTTCCAGGGGTATAAAAATATCGTCGGTGTATTCAATCAGCCGGAATTTGTTATCTGCGATCTATCGTTGTTGAAGACGCTGCCTGACCGGGAGATATCCTGCGGGTTTGCAGAGATTGTCAAGCATGGTGCCATAGCAGATGTCGAGATGTTTGCGTACCTGGAGGTAAATGCTGCGCGGGCGCTCTCCCTTGATCTATCCGTTATCGAGAAACTGGTTTATGAATCCGTCAGAATCAAGGCCGCGGTTGTCAACCGGGATGAGCTTGAGAAAGGCGAGCGGCGGAAATTGAATTTCGGGCACACGTTCGGTCATGCCGTTGAAAAGACAGCCGGCATTTCTCATGGTGAAGCGGTCAGTGTGGGGATGGTTATTGCAGCGGCTGTATCAGAGGCAAGGGGTCTTTTGAAGAGCACCGATACCAAAAGACTGCGGTGTTTGTTGCGGGACCTGGCCTTGCCAACCCGGATAGAGGTGGATGTAGCCCGGGTGTGGGATGCCCTGCAAAAAGACAAGAAGCGCGAAGGGGATACCATCCATTTTGTTCTTCTAAAAGCGCTAGGCACTAGCGTTGTGCAACGCCTTTCCATGGAGGATGTTCATGTGGGCATGCAATATTTGACATCTCCCAGGGATGAAAACCGGTCCCGGACCCATGTTTCAAGGGGCGCGAAAAAAAAACTGCATACTGAAACACCGGCATTTTTTGGTGTTTTTGGTGATCCAGTATCGCACAGTCTGAGCCCGGTGATGCATAACAGGGCTTTTGCCTTTTCAGGATATAATGGCATCTATCTTCCCTTCAGAATTAAAACCATCGCCGAAGCTGTTTCGGCCATGAAAACCTTGGATATGAGAGGCGCAAGTGTCACATTGCCCCATAAGATCCGGATAATGGATCATCTGGATCACGTGGATGCCTTGGCGGAAAAGATCGGTGCCGCGAACACGATTCTCAATAAAGACGGTGTCCTGACCGGGTATAATTCAGATGCCTTGGGTGCTGTAACGGCCCTTGAGGAAAGACTTTCCCTAAAAAGTAAGCGCGTGGCAATTATTGGCGCGGGCGGCGCTGCCCGGGCTATCGGCTTCGGCATCCTGGAAAACCAGGGGAAGGTGATCGTGGTGAACCGAACGGTAAAACCCGGCGAGCAGCTGGCTGCCGATCTTGGCGGGGATTTTTTCCCGCTGGCAGATATTGAACGGGTTGGGTGTGATGTCCTGATTAACACGACCCCGGTAGGCATGTTTCCGGATGTCGACGCAACACCGGTGCCGGGAACTTTTTTTAACAAGCACATGACGGTCATGGATATTATCTACACCCCCCTGCAGACACGCTTGTTAAAAGAAGCGACCGCTGCCGGGTGTGCTACCATCCAGGGTCTACCCATGTTCATCCATCAGGGTGCGTTCCAGTTTGAACTATGGACAGGCATGCGGGCGCCTGTTGAGGTGATGAGAGCGGCCGTGGGTGAAGCCCTGGGATTGGAGGACATATGATGGATATTTTGCTGACCATGGATGCATTTAAAAGCCATTTTTGAACTTTTGGCATAGCGCTAAGCTATAAGCTGTAAGCCATAAGCCATAAGCTGCTTACCGCTTATAGCTTAGCGCTTACAGCTTATAACCGAGGAGTCATCATGTCGAGTCATTTAGGTAAGGTATTACATCTTACAAGTTTTGGGGAGTCCCATGGGAAAAGTGTGGGAGGTGTCCTGGACGGGTGTCCACCCGATGTTTCCCTGACAGAAGCGGACATTCAATCACAGCTGAATCGCAGGCGGCCGGGGCAGAGCTCTCTGACCACCGATAGAGAAGAAGCGGATATGGTTACCATTGTCTCAGGTGTCGAAGATGGCCTGACGCTGGGGACGCCCATCGCCTTTTATGTTGCCAACCGGGATCAGATTCCCGGAGATTATGAACGTTTTAGAACCATTCCCCGCCCGTCCCATGCCGATTATACATACCAGGTAAAATATGGCACGCGATCCATCAGTGGCGGCGGCAGATCCAGTGCCAGGGAAACCATCGCACGTGTGGCAGGCGGCGCCATTGCCGAGAAAATTCTCATGGAGCAGGCCGGTGTGGAAATTGTTGCCTGGGTAAGTGCCGTAGGCGATATCCAGGCACCCGACATGGATATGCAGCATATCTCCCGGGGGGAGGTGGATCAGAATCTGGTTCGGTGCCCCCACGCGGAAACCGCAGAGAAGATGATCAGGCATATCCAATCCCTGAAAGAGAAACGGGATTCCATCGGTGGTATTGTGAATTGTGTTTGCAGACAGGTTCCAGCAGGCCTGGGAGAACCGGTGTTCGGAAAAATGGAGGCAATACTGGCGCAGGCCATGCTCTCGATTCCGGCGACAAAAGGTTTCGAAATCGGATCTGGTTTTTCCGGAACCCGGATGCAGGGCTCGGAACACAATGACCCGTTTATGGCGGCGGAAAAAGGCTTGAGAACCAAAACCAATTTCAGTGGCGGCATCCAGGGTGGTATTACAAATGGTGAGATGATTTATTTTCGGGTGGCTTTCAAACCCCCGGCCACCATCGGACTTGCCCAAAAGACCGTCGATTTTGAAGGTGTTGAAACGATACTGGAAGCCAGCGGGCGGCACGATCCGTGTGTCGTCCCGCGGGCAGTGCCCATTGTGGAAGGGATGGCGGCCCTGGTGATTGCCGACATGCTGCTGCTTCAGAAAACAAGAGAGCAGGGCTTGTCATGAGACTTTCAGATCGTCTAGCGGCTGTAACGGAATCCAAGACCGTACAGTTTACATCACTGCTGGCAAGACGTGCCGAAAAAGGCGTATCCATTATCAACATGGCGGTGGGTGAGCCGGAACATGAAACACCGTTATCTGTAATTGCTGCTACCAAGCAAGCCCTTGATGACGGGAAAACACGTTATAGCCCTGTCCAGGGAATCAAAGCCCTGAAATCCAGGCTTTCAGAACAGATTGAAGGCTACAGTGAAGAGAATATCATTATTTCCAACGGCTCCAAGCAAGCCCTTTATACCATTTTCCAGGCCCTCTGCAACCCCCTGGACGAAGTGATCATTCCACGGCCTTACTGGGTCAGTTTTTCAGAACAGGTGAAACTTGCCTCTGCGGTTCCGGTGTTTGTGGACACAGTGGCGCACCAGCTCGACTGTCGCGCTGTGTCGGAAGCTGTGACGGATCGAACCCGCGCAATTATTATCAATTCTCCCAACAACCCCACAGGAGCCGTCTACCCTTTCAAGGACTTGAGAAAGATTGCCGAGATCGCCATATCAAGGGATCTGTTCATCATTTCAGATGAAGCCTACTGTGCTTTCCTCTATGAAGACGGTCTGTCGGAGGGTTTTTTATGTATGGAAGATATTCGGGACAGGCTTATTGTGGTGAGGAGTTTTTCAAAAACCTATGGCATGACAGGCTTCAGGGTGGGCTATGTGGCGGCATCCAGGGAAGTCATTGCAGCGTTGGCAAGACTTCAAAGCCATCTGACCGGCAATGTCTGTACGTTTGCCCAGGAAGGTGCCCTGGCAGCCCTTTTCCTGGAGCCCTTGCTTCTCGAGGAGAATTGTGCGCAACTTAAAGAAAAGCGAGATCTGGCTTATGGATATGCCCGCCGATTTTTCGACTGTATTAAGCCTGCGGGTGGCTTTTATATTTTCCCGGATGTGTCGCAATATCTAAAAGAGGGTCGGACATCCGAGGATTTTGCCGCTCTCCTTCTCGAAAAAGGGGGCGTTGCAGTGGTTCCGGGTGAGGCGTTTGGAAT
>JAHEIB010000243.1 GCA_024639645.1 Deltaproteobacteria bacterium | reverse complement strand
AGCCCGGTAACGGCCCCCGGAAGGCATCGAAAAGTGACTATCTTCACTGGCATTACGAGACATACATCGATAGCCGGTATAACAATATTTTCTATCTGGACAAGATTATAAACCCGACAGTTGTCCGGGATTTGGCTGTCTCTTCAATTCTGAATATTTCAGAAAAGATCATTCTTGATTCTCTGACAAAACAAATTTCCTATTTCAGACGGAGTCGTAGCCAACTCTTTTATAACCTATACAGAATGCTTAACAAAACCGGACTTGTTGAAAGAAAATACCTTGGTGGATTTTATGCTAACCTGGAGGTCGACCCTATGCGACTTCCGGAAAATCTCCACTATAGAGATATCATTTCCGGGGAGAACAAAGAAACCACGATGGACGGTTTGATGGATGAGGGAATAAATACGGGGTTAAAGATGGTTGAGTCTGCCTATGATTACAATTGCGGCAAAATCAGCCGACAGGCCTGTGAAGGAACCATTACTCGAAAAAACCTTGACACCGGCCAGATTGACCAAACCAACGCGGATGTCAGGTTTTCATTGGATATTTAACAATATCATAGTGGATCTATTGGCCTGGGATAGGTTACATATTTGAAAAAACCGCTTAGATGGGAACAGCGCCATGTTCGACGGTAAGTGCGACTATGTCTTTGACGGCCACCTCCCTCGATGGAATTCCTTTTTTCACCGCCAGTGCTGCCGCGGCGCCCATGGCCTGCCCCATGGCCATACAGGTGCACTGAGCACGAATCCCTGCAAGCGCCACCCGGTCCGCAGACACAATTCTGCCGGCCACAGTGACCCTCGAGCTGCCTTTGGGAATTAGCGCCCGGAACGGCACCTTGGGAAGGAGATCTTTGGATTCATGAAAAAAGACCTCACAGCCGCTCTCTTCGTTGTGCATGTCTATATAGTTGAATGCGTTGCAGACCTTATCTTCAAAATCCGTGGCTTTTAGAAAATCCTCTTTCGTCACGACATATTCTCCCTCGGTCCGATAGGTTTCACGCGCCAGCCCGTGGGGGTACATTGTTTTGAGCACCGCTCTTTCGCATCCGGGAATCGATGACGTTACGAACTTGAACATCCGCAACATCCTCGCCCTGCCTTCCAGATTGGCCCTGGTTTGGCCGTCGGCGTCGGACGTATCCGCATCATAGATGTGGGTTGCATTATGGCCGCCATGGGCGAGGTAATATCTGAACGGCAGTGAATTCAGATAGGCGAAATCACCTTTCTGCAATATACCGTTTTCCATGGCCTCATCGTATAGGGTTTGAACCTCTCCGTCCCAAATTTGCTCATATTCGATACCTTCAATTTTGTATTGGTAGGCCCCCGGCTGTCTGACCTTATCACGAAGCACTCCCAGGCCCAGGATTCTGATCACATCAGAATCTCCGGTGCAATCAATTATCTCTTTGGCTTTAGTAGTTCTCTTGATACCGCGACCAAAAGAGGTGATCTCCCAATAGTCACCGACTGCTGCTACATCTGCAATGAATTCATGATAGTGGAGAATAACGCCGGCCTTTACCGCCTCTTCTTCAGCTATCGAGGCATAGATCGGTACATTGATATAACTGTAGTAGCTTGGATTTTCCACCGGTCTTCTCTGTTTATAATCAGGCAGGGGAAGTCCCTCGATTTCCTTTGATTTCGTGTACAGCTCCCATGGGATACCAAGAACCACCGGTTTTTCGGCGCTGAAAAAATGGTTCGGCATATATACACCCCCGGACGTCATCGTGCCCCCCAGCATCGTTCCCGCTTCGATGATGGATGTTGTTATTCCGGCTCTGGCGGCCTGCAATGCGGCAACATGCCCGGCCGTTCCGCCGCCGGCAATAACAACGTCGACTGTCTCGTTAATGTTTTTCATTTATCTGTCTAAAAAGGGTTAGATGGACATGGATTACTCAGATTTTCTGCTGAAATAAAGATTCGCCAGCGCCACCAGAGAGGTGCCCACGATCAGCAAAAATGAGGTGGCATTGATGACAGGGGTACTACCGTCTCGCACTTGAAGGTATAAATTAATCGGCAATGTCGCTTCGTGACCCACCAGAAAAAGGGTGGTGTTGAAGTTTTCAAATGACATCAAAAATGCCAAGGCTGCGGCGCCGAAAATCGCCGGCCGCAGGAACTTCAAAGTAATATGCCAGATGACTTCAAATCGGTTCGCCCCCAGGTTTAAGGCGGCTTCTTCAAGAGTACGGTCAAATTTCTTTAATCGCGCTGAAACCACCAGGGTAACCAGAGTGGCAATGAATGAAAACTGGCCCAGCACCACCAGCCAGAATCCGGGACGGAACAGGTCTATATCCACTCCCCAGCTGGTTTCAAAATAGGTCCCCAGGGTATTGCTGAGCAACAGAATCGAAATCCCCAGAATCACTCCCGGAATAACCAGCGGAGCGAGCATCAGGAAATAAAGCAGTTGCTTAAATCGGAAGTCTTCCTGCTCAAACAGAAATGCGCCGCAGGTGCCGACGGTTGTCGACAACAGCGTCACAAAGAAGGCTACCCGGAAACTGACCCAAATGCTGTCCAGATTGATGCGGTCGTGAAAAATTCCCACCCGATCCGGTAAATTTGCCGTAAACCAGTCCAGGGTATACCCTTTCCAAGGCAAAGATGGAAATTGAGAATCGTTAAACGCCAGCACGCAGGTTACCACCAGCGGTGCAAATAGAAATGTGAAATACAGAATTACGTAAAACTTAAAGAACCGATTGTAAGTCTTGGAAGTTGGTAGCGTCCGTATCATTGCACTACCTTTTTCAGGTTTTGTCGGGTCAGCTTGAGTCCCACCCATACAATCAGCGATGAAAGTAACAGTAATAGAAACCCGAAGGCGGAGCCCTGGTTCCAGTTAAAACTGGCAATAAACTGGTTGTAAATCTGCTCTGTAAACCACAGCGAGTTTTTGCCTCCCATCAGATTGGGGGTCAGATAGTTGCCCAGTGTCAGCATAAAAACCACGATAGAGCCGGAAACGATGCCGGGGGTGGCGTGGGGAATTATTATTTTGAACAGGATGCTCCACATATTGGCCCCCAGATCATAGGCTGCCTCTATCAGGCTGTTGTCTAAACTCTCCAGCACGGATACAATCGGAACCACCATAAAAAGCATGGTTGTGTATACCAATCCTAGTATCATGGTGGAATCCTGATATAGCATTTCAACTGGTCGTTGAAAAATACCCAGTTTGACCAGAAAATGATTAATTACCCCGCTTTCCCGCAGCAGAATCATCCATCCGTAAACCCGTACCAGTTCACTGACCCAGAACGGAAGTAAAATCAGTACCAGAAGAAATCCCTGGAATTTTGGTGCCACAACTTTGGTAATATAAAAGGCTAAAGGAAGTGCGATCACTAAGGTCAGAAAAGTTACCAGAATAGAGTAGATGGCTGTGCGTACAAATGTCAGCCAGTAAATGGGTTCCTCAAAAAATTGCAAATAATTAGAAAAACCCCAGATCATTTTGCCGTCATCCGTTTCAAAACGAAATGACATCACCAGCAAGTCGATTTGCGGCAAAACAATCATGAGAATCAGCCAAAGCAACACTGGTGATAAGAAAAAGAGCAATGCCCATCGCTTTTGGTTTTTCATGATAGATACGGGTTACGG
>JAHEIB010000011.1 GCA_024639645.1 Deltaproteobacteria bacterium | reverse complement strand
CTATATCACTGCCACAATTTGGAGCATGGTGATGCCGGCATGATGAGAAATTATTACATAAGCAGAAATGTATCTTAGCGGTTTCACCAGAGGATTTAGCATGTTTCATCGGATTATCGTAGTAACCGAATTTTTTTTGACCCTACTTGTATCCATCCCATTCGGATTCGCCGCTGTGGACGAATACAATCTGACCATCTCTCAGCAAGAGGTGACAATTCGTGGCGAAAAGGCTGATGGAATGACGATCAACGGTAATATTCCGGGGCCGACCTTACATTTTAAGGAAGGTAATCTGGCCCGAATTCATGTAAAAAATGAAATGGAAGTATCGACATCGGTTCACTGGCATGGCTTGCTTATTCCACCGTCGATGGATGGTGTTCCGTTCATCACCCAGGTTCCAATAGAGCCGGGCACCACCTTTACTTATGAGTTTCCGATCAGGCAGACGGGCACTTACTGGTATCACTCCCACTCGGGTCTTCAGGAGCAGAGTGGTCTCTATGGCTCCATTGTCATTGAAGATGGGAAACATAAGACGGATCGTGATCATGTTATTCTTCTATCCGACTGGACCACGGAAGCACCCTCTGCTGTCATGCGCACTTTGAAGCGGGGCAGCCATTGGTACGCTTTGGAGAAAGGATCTTCACAATCCATTATCGGAGCCGCCAAGGCCGAACGAATCGGGGATTATTTCATGAGGGAATTACAGCGTATGCCGCCGATGGACATCGCTGATATCGCCTATGACTATTTTCTCACAAACGGACATCCAGAGACACAGCTTGAGGCTCACCGGGGCGAAACAGTCCGTCTTCGTGTGATCAACGGCTCTGCAACCACCTATTTTCATCTCAACTTTTCAGGCGGACCCATGACCATCATCGGATCAGACGGACAATTAGTTCAACCTGTTGAAAACGATCTTTTTCTTATCGCGGTTGCCGAAATCTATGATGTTCTTGTAGCCATACCAGATGAGGGAGCATATGAATTTCGGGCGACCGCTCATGATGGTTCCGGCTTCACCTCCACCTGGCTGGGAACGGGCACCCGATATCCGGCTAAAACCATTCCTAAACCTAACCTGTACGAGCCGATGGAACATGACGGGATGGGCTCGATCTTGGCCCTGACACCCGCGGGGACCATGGGCATGTCAGATAAAATGGTCAATGCGGGCGCATTTGACAAGCCGGGTATGGGTCATGGCGGGCATGATCATATGTCACACGGCAAGACACCAGACAGCCAAGGATCGATGGTGCATGACTCTGCGGCCATGGATCGTTATCACGAAAAAGCCCATTCTGCACACGGGAGTATGGATCATGGGGCCTCTTCTATGGATCAAAAACCCGGTCATGAAGGTATGGAGCACAGCGAGACACATGAGAAATTGGAGGTAACTGATCCGGAAAATCTCGAGCAGCCCAGAATAGGCGACCACCCCCAAACAACGCATGATACCCAGCCCAACGATTACCGGACTCACGAACATGATGCACATAGTCATGTCGGACAGGATGCTGTTACATCAGGAACGATTCGACCGGGAAATGTGTCTTCCGCCCGCCCGTTCGGAGGGCGATTTGGCCTCCTTGAGGCCGATATATCGTCTCAACCGCACATAGCTAGCGAAGGTGATCCCGAACGGCCCACAACACCGTATGCACTGCTAAAATCCGTCAGATCAACACGGCCACCACAGGACGCTCCCCTCCGGGAAATCAGACTAACTCTAGACGGAGACATGAAGCGTTATACGTGGTTTCTCAACAATAAGCCGCTAACCGAGTCCGACAATATCCTCGTAAAAAAGGGGGAACTTGTCCGTTTCATAATGATCAATCGGACCATGATGCATCATCCCATGCATCTGCACGGGCATTTTTTTCGTGTAATCAACGGCCAGGGTGACCTTGCACCACTCAAGAATGTAGTGGATGTCCCCCCCATGTCGACTACGGTCATTGAGTTTTACAGCGATGAAGTCGGTGACTGGTTGTTTCATTGTCACCTCCTTTACCATATGAAATCCGGTATGACCCGAATGATTCACTATGAGAATTTTGAGCCGTCGTCCGAGGTTGCTGCGATTCGTCATAAATTCTACAAAGATCCGTTCTATCTATACGGTCGTGCCGATGTGCTCTCCAACATGACGGAAGGCGCGATTAGCCTTACGAATAGCAGATGGGAATTTGAAGCCGATTGGGAAGTCGGCTGGCAAAGTGTGGACACAACCGAATGGGAAGGACTGGTTACGATTGATTACCATGTGAACCGATTCACTTCCTTTTTTGCCGGCTCAGACTTTCTCGGCGAAGATTCGAGTGGTGAAGAAACTCGTGGTGTATTGGGGATTCGATACCTGCTGCCCCTGAATTTGGAAACCGCTGCGTGGCTGGATACCGACGGCGGTGCCAGGTTCATGCTTGAGATGGAATTTGAACTCACCCCGAGAATCGGGCTGCATGGTGAAGTTGAATATGACACGCACGAACATTGGGAGGGAAAAGTCAGCTTATCATACCTTATCAACAAAGAATTTTCCATTCTTGCCAATTGGCACTCGGAATTCGGTATCGGTGCTGGACTGCAGTTAAGATTCTAGTATGCTGACTATATTTACCAGTGTATGACTTGCCTTGGAACTTCAGAATAAAATCCCGTGTCAGAAATCAATCCTATTCAACCGGTTGATTGATGTCAAACTCCCGAATTGAAACCATATACTTTTGATTTTAAAGTAATTTGTTTTAGCAAATAATTCTTGTTAAAATAACACATTGTATTACTTTTATGGAAAGGACTTCATCTACAAATCCGCATCTAATTCAAAATATAACAAAGGAATCATCTAATGGAAAATGAAGACGATATCTCAACAATTGAATGTTGAAATAGCAATGTTACTTTCTCGGTGGATGATTCAGATTATACTGGAACAATCCTAAACATAGGTCGTTACGGTGTAAGTGTTTCCGTGGATGGAAAACACTCTTTACCTAAAGGCAAAAAGGTCCGTATGACCTTCAATGGCAATAGCAAAAAAGATGTGAAGAGCGCGGAGGTTGTCTGGTCTGATTTATCAGGATTTGGGGCAAAATTTATTTAAACGGCAGGGCAACTTCCTTCAAGCGGAATCGCCCTGCCCCTATTTTAAGGTTTCTTTTGAAATCTTCACTAAGGTATCAATCACAATAAATTATAGATAAGCATAGAATTGATTTTAAGCCTTTTGATTTGAGACTGAATCATCGCAAAATGATCGCTACAATGATGTGAAGGCTTCACGCGAATTATGTCAACTTTATCAAATAATATATATATTTCATTATGTTATATAACCTTCAATCGGAAGAAATCGTCAGAAATGATGTAATCACCACTTTTTAGCCGCGTTCAATTAGTGGAGACTTCTTATGTAATTCACCCCGGTGCATCATAAAAAATTTAGTAACATTCTCGCCTATGGAATCTTAAAAAAACTTACGGTAACGGTTGTGCCTTGAAAAACTCCAATATTAATTCGCTGGCGATAATATCCTTATTGGTTATGCCAGACCATGGCTGGGTCAAAACAATGGATGAACCCGGCCATGTGTGTCCTCCGTCATCAATGCGATAAAAATTGATTGCTGCCCCATTCCGACATTTCTCCCAAACTATTTTGGTTACAGTATCTGACATTTTTTCAGTTCTTGGATATTGATTGCATTCAAATTTCTCTACCCATCCTGAAAGGGCATCTTCCACACCGGCATTCCAGTAAGCACGTGAGTCGCTACTGTGCACATAGGTATTGACGGCATCTTGTTTTCCATGGAATGCAATGATCGGCACTGCGCGGAAGGCCTGGCAAATGGCTGGAAACTGAATCCCGGCTACGGGGGCAACCGCTGCCAATATACCGTCAAGCTCACAGGCCAATTTGCTGACCATGCGGGCTCCCCCCGAAAACCCGGTTGCATAAATTCTTTTTGAATCTATTGAAAAGGTTTTGCTCAAATCGTCGATAATAATCCGCACAAATTCCACATCATCGACACCGTCCGAATCATCTGCAGTGTTCCAGCTGTTTAACCCGAGGTTTCTATTATACTCCCCAAAAGGAAAAACCGCCATGAACCCCTTCTTTTCTGCAACGCTCTTAAAATCAGAGTAATTTAGCTGCGCGATAGGGTTGGAGCGCGAACCGTGAAAATTAAAAACAAGCGGAAAGGGCGTACTATTGTCGTATGCCGTCGGAACATAGAGTAAATACCAGCGTTCTTTCTGGCCACATTGTACAGCCCTCCAGCTCTGGCCGGACCCTATCTGTACGATGGATTTATCAGGGGTTGCCGGTTCCTTGATAGTGCAGCTCGATACGAAGCAACATACCAATACGACAATTAATAACATAAAATTACGGCAATAATTTCTAATTAGCTTCATATTCTCAAGTGTATGAACATCATTTAACATATATCACAGATTGCATACAGCATAGCAGCACTATTATCATAATATGCTATAAATATAATATAAACTTATTGACATAGTTATTTTTAGTCAATAAAGAATAATGATTTTTTAATAATCCAGTACCACTTTCATATAATTGTGGGGAGGCTCCATTCCATGTTTCAATTTAACCAAGACGAACGATACGTGATGCCGGCCCATTTCGGACCTCGAACCGGCAAGGTTCCTTCGGGCTGGTATCACGATGTCACCAACCTGATCATTTCCTATCGAACCGACCGGGAAATGCTTGCAGCCTACATACCGGAACCCTTTGAAGTTGCAGAAGATGCCATCCTATCGGTGGTGTATGCCTGCAACAAGTCGGTCGACTGGCTGGCAGGCCACGGCTACAATTTGATCGGTGTTAACGCACCTGTTGCTTTCAAAGGCCAGGTCGATCATTTGCAGGGTTTTTATACCCTGGTGATGTGGGAGAACTTGGCTGATCCAATCCTGATGGGGCGCGAGGTCCAGGGCATCCCAAAGATTTTTGCAGATATCCCGGACCATTCCATCGTGAACGGAACCTGGCGGATCAAAGCCAGCCATTTTTCGCATCGCATTTTGAACATGACTGTTTCCGACTTGGTCGATCCCTCAGCTGAAGAGATTGCCGAACTGCAGAAAAACATGGAGGGCAAAGACAATTGGATGGGTTGGAAATACATTCCCAGGCCTGATGGAGTGGGTGCTTCAGTGTCCATGGCCACGTTATTCCCGGCTGAAAATGCATATACTGCGGCTCAGATTGGGGTTGGGTCCGTTGAGTGGGAGCATCTCACCTGGGAACAGAACCCGACCCAGTATCATATCGTCAACGCTCTGGCTGATCTGCCGATCATAGAATATCTTCCGGCTGTCATGACGAAAGGCAGCACTAACCTGGTGGTCGAAGGCAAGCCCGTTCGGGAATTGACTTAATCAATGGATTGCTTGGTTAGAGGCCATACGATAATTAGACCAGGAAAGGCCGCAACGTGCTTGTAGACGAGATAAAAAAGATCTGTTTTGCCGGTGCTGGAACCATGGGGTGTTACAATTCACTCCTCGCGGGGATCGCCGGTTACGAAACCGTGCTTTACGATATTTCGACGGCGGCACTCGACGGGGCCTCTGATGGTCAGAGGCTGTTGGGCGATTATTTGGTGGCCATCGGGTCCTTTGACGAAGCCCAGGTAACCAAAGGGCGCAACCAGATCCACCTTAAAACCATTGCCGAAGATGCGGTTAAAGATGCGGACCTTTTAAGCGAATCGGTGTTTGAACAACTGGAATTGAAACGTCAGGTCCATAGTCAATTTGACAAGCTGTGCCCACCCCGGACCATCATGACCACCAACACCTCCACTTTCATGGTTTCCACAATTGAGGACGCCGTAAAACGCGGTGACCGTTTCGCAGCCATGCACTTTCATCTGGGTTCCTCCCTGGTAGACGTAGTTCCCGGGCCACGAACTTCACCGACCACATTGGATGTGGTCAAGCGGTTCGTCAAAAGCCTCAATTGTGTTCCCTTCGTACCTGCCAAGGAAAACAGGGGGTATGTGTTCAACAACCTGAGTACTGGATTGAACCTTGCTTCAGCAGCACTCGTTGCCGGATATAACGAACCTTTTGAAGACATAGACCGTGCCTGGATGAAGTATCACCAGGCTCCCATTGGCCCTTTTGGTATATTGGATCTGGTGGGGCTGAATGTTGCCTACGACAGTGTTCAGGATCACCTGCGTTTTGAGGGGGAAAACAGTTCCTTCCGATTGATGATCAATCTTTTGCAGCCGTTTATCGACCGAGGTGAGTTAGGCATCAAAACGGGGAAAGGGTTTTACACCTACCCGGATGCTGCCTACGGAAGACCGGAATTTCTGACCGCAGCTCAACCAAAATCCGAAATCTACAGGGTGCTGGTCAATGGCATTATCATCAGGGCCATCCAACTGGCTGAACATGGCGTCGCCAATACAATCGACATCGATAAGGTTTGGATGATCAACACAAAATTGGACTCCGGTCCTTTTGGGTGGCTGGACCAAAAAGGCTTCGACACGTTTCTGTCCGAGATCGAATCTGAAAAACGGAACCTTTTGTATGCTGATTGTGATCTTGATCAGGTTAGGAGATTCCTGGATCCTTTTGTTAAAATAGGCAATACCGGTGCAAGCGTCGGCCAAGGGTTTTATGCCTATCCCCAGCCGGCATATCAGGAGGCCGCATTTCTGATAAACCCGTTTCAGGGACAGAAAAGGAATTAAAGAGGCGCAAAATGGAAGATCGCATATGGCATCAGCATTATGACTACAGTGTTCAAACCAGCTACCGTTTCCCTCGCATACCAGATCATTTTCTGCTGGAAATCCCCTCCAATGCATTTCCGGACAAACCGGCAATCGACTATTATGGATCGAAAATAACATTCTCCGAGTTGCGGAAAATGTCTTTGAGAATGGCCAATGCTTTTTCGAGGATAGGCGTAAAAAAAGGGGATCGTGTGGGTCTTCATCTCCCCAATATCCCTCAATACGTCATCTCTTATTATGCCGTTCTTTCGTTGGGCGCGATCGTGGTCAATTTCAATCCACTATACACACCGGAAGAGCTCAAAATATTGATCAAGCAGACAGGCGTAACGACCCTCGTCACCTTTGACATGGTCATTCCCAATGTAAAGTCGGTACTTTCGGAGATCAATGTCCCCAGGGTGGTTGCCACATCCGTATTTGACTTCATGGATGGAGTTGATACCAGCACGCCGGAGTCACTCCAGTTTGATAATGATTGGCACCATTTTTCTGAATTGCTGTCCGGATGCCACAATAAAAAGAGGCCTAAGATTGAGGTAAAACCCGAAGATGCCGCCATGATACAGTTTACGGGTGGAACAACTGGTATCCCGAAGGGAGCAGTATTAACACACGCCAACATGGTGGCCGGAGCATATAGCTGCTTTCACTGGGGTTCCGCTTCAATGCCGTATTCAACCCCCGAAAAAAGAATGGTCATGTGTGCGCTTCCCTTTTTTCATGTTTATGCCAACATCATTTGCATGCACTGGGCTATGCTTAGTTGTGCAACCATGGTTCTGGTCCCTCGTTTTGAAATAGACCCGTTTATGGACCTGTTGGCGGGGATAGAAACAAGTTTGTACCTGCCGGCGGTTCCAACCATGATAAATGCCATTGTAAACCACCCAAAGGCATCCAAAATTAGCCTGTCTAAAAAAATCGATATGCTCAACAGCGGGGGCGGTCCGATCCCGGTGGAGCTTATCGATCAGGTAAGCGACCTGGGAATTGCTTACAGCGAAGGGTGGGGTATGAGCGAAACCACTTCCCTGGGGCTTGCCAACCCGGTTATGGGACTTAAAAAATTTGGTTCGATCGGCATCCCGTTTCCAGGTATGGATGTGAAGCTGGTTGATTTGGAAACCGGGTCAACTGAAGTCCCGCAAGGGGAACCAGGTGAGTTGTTGATAAAGGGCCCCACAGTTATGAAAGAATACTGGGAAAACCCTGAAAAAACGAATGAGGCACTCAAGGACGGATGGCTGTACACCGGCGATATCGCCAGGATGGATGAAGAGGGATATTTCTATATCGTAGACCGGAAAAAAGACATGATCATTGCCGGGGGCTACAACATTTACCCCAGGGATATCGACGAAGTGCTCTATCAGCATCCCAAGGTTTTGGACGCCATTGCTGTGGGTGTACCCCATGAATACCGAGGAGAAACGGTAAAAGCATTTGTTGTCCTGAAACCTGAAGAAACCGTCTCGGCAGAGGAAATTATCGCTTTCTGTAAGGAGAGACTTGCCGTGTACAAGGTACCTAAAGAAGTGGAGTTCCGCAATGAACTGCCGAAGTCGGCAGTAGGGAAAATCCTGAGAAAAATATTGCGGGATGAAGAACTCATGAATAGGCGAGTGTAGAAAAAGATGAAACTAAGAGAATTGATAAGCAGAACAGGCGTTTCCAAAGAAACTATCCAGTTCTATCTTCGGGAAGGCGTCCTGCCCAAACCACGCAAACGCGGCAAAGGCCAGGCGGATTATGGTGAAAACTATATTGAAATTATCGAGCTTATCAAAGACCTCCAGGAAAAGCATTTCCTGCCGCTTGCCGTTATAAAAAAAATTCTTAAACGGCTGAAAAAGATATCCCCCAGTGAAGAGCACTTTTTCCGCATGCAGAGTGAATTCTTCAGCCCGGTCGGGTACATTCTTGCCCAACGGGAAGTTGAAGGGGAAGAACAGTTTTTGGACATAACGGGTCTGGGGCGCAAATGGCTGATAGCAGCCGAAGAGTGGGGCCTCGTCACGCCCGAAATTCGCAGCGGGGAAAAAGTTTTTTCATCTGAGGATGTTGCCATCGGCAAGGTGATGGTGGAGTTCGGCCGGGCCGGCACTGGTCCTGAGGCAGGGTTTGACCCGGAAGTGCTGCGTCGATACAAGGATTATCTCCAGAGGATGGTTGCCGATCTAACTATGAATTTTACGGACCATTTGTATGGAAAGATTTCAGAAGATAAATTTGCCGAGAAAGGGTTTCGCAACCTGAATCTTATGGGTATTTTTCTGTTTTTTCTTTTTCGTAAGCTGGCTCAAAACGATACACGGGAATATATCAATCAATTGGAAAAACAAACAAAAGGAGATGAAAAATGAAAAAAGTTGTCATCGTGATGTTGGTACTGGGATGTTTTGTAATGCTGCAAGCGTGTGCAAGTACCCCTAAACTTCCAGAGGCAAAACCAGGCCTCTATGTAAATAATGAATTCAATTTTTCCGTCGAGTATCCGGAAAACTATGTACAGCAGCCTCCGCAGGGAGATGAAATTTTTCGTACAGCAAATCCAAATCCGTATCTGATTCCCGTTCTGACGGTCAACGTGGAAGACGCTAGCGTCGATGCCAAGCTTGAGTCAGGCGCCTTTCTAAAATCAGCCGAGGAATCCAATCCCGGCTCCAAGCGTTTTAAAATACTATCCGAAGAGATGACCGCACTAAATGACGGCACACCGGGTCTGGCCTTGGCTTACAAATGGACGTTTGTGGACGGCATGACCAAGCTTCAGACAGGCAGCATGTGGGCCGTGAAAGACGGGAAATCCATAACCATCAGCTGCACCACCATCTTGGGCGGAGACACTACACCGGAAATGTTGCTGGAAATGGTTTCAACACTCAAGTTTTATTAACAATGAATAAATTGGCCGGTCCCGGTAAATCGGGACCGGCTAACCAGGTGTGAGGATTTGCCAAGGGAGGAATCAATGGCTCGACCACGGATGCATAAAGCTAGAATCTTGGTAGTGTTTGCTATCGCGGTAATGGTGCTACCGGCAATTACAGATGCCTTGGCCGCAGACGATGCGACAATCAAAGTGGGTATGCGCTACGATATTTCGACACTCAACATGCTCGAAATGAAACTTGGAAGCGACATACCAGCGATTCTGTTGATGAACCAAGGTCTGATCGTTCCGCATCCAGAGACCGGCGAACGAATCGGTTTGCTGGCCAAGACGTTCCAAGTTCTGGAAAACGGAAAAAAGATCAAGGTCGAGATGTATCAGGGGGCCAGGTTCCACACCGGCGATCCGGTGACCGCTCATGACGTCAAATTCACCTACGCTGAATGCGCCAACCCCAAAAACAGCAACATGATGGCAGGCGCGCTTGACGAAATCGAAGAGATCGAGATCGTGGATGACTACACCCTGATTTTTCATTTCTGGGAAGCCTACGCACCCTGGGAAGAGCTCATGTGGATAGGGATCTGTTCCAAGAAGTATTATGAAAAGGTCGGTCCGGATAAATTCCGCTCCCACCCCGTGGGGAGCGGTTCGCTGCGTTTTGTCGAGCGCCGGATCGGTGAATACGTTCTCCTGGAGGTGGCGGACGGCTATCCGCTTTATTCGCCCAAAGGCTATCCCGGTGAAAGTTATAGTTTTAAATATTTAAAAATCATGACCATACCGGATGACATGACCCGCCTCGCCATGCTGGAGACAGGCGAACTGGACCTGGTGGGCGAGATTCTACCCCACCAGCTCAAACGCCTTAATGGCAACAAGCACGTTAAAATAAAGAAGAGTGACCAGGTACCCAGCCTGATCGGCATTGCCTGTTTGCCCAATACAGATCCCTTGATGATGGACAGGAACCTGGGGCTGGCCATACGCCATGCCATCAATCGCCAGGAGATCGTGGACAAAATTTTCCTGGGGGAAGGCTACCCCCTTTACCTGTATGCCACCAAGGCGGAATTGGGGCATGATCCGTCAATAGCCTATGCCTATGATCCGCAGAGGGCGCGCGAATTTCTAGCAAAATCGAGCTATAAAAAAGGGATGCCGCTGACATTCACATACACAAGCATGGTGCCCAATGCCCCCCTGGTGGCGGCGCTTATTCAAAAGTACCTGCAGCAGGTGGGCATCACCGTAAAGCTGCAGCAACTCGAAGAGGGAACAGCGGCCACCTACACCCGCAACCGGGACAAGCGACTGGGGCACATGCGACTCTACCAGTGGCCGGGCAGCCGGGATCCCAACCTGCGTTTGTGGTTGTCGGTACTCAGCACAAGCGATTACGCGACAGCCACCAACCGTCCCCGCAAAGCAGAAATGGATGCACTGATCCTGGCCCAGACCCGTGAGATGGACAAAGCCAAACGAGCGGAATTGATCAGACAGATACATGAAATCATGGAATATGATGCCATCGGCACTCGGTTATTCGGACTCAACATGATCTACGGCATGAGTGACCGGGTCGACTACACCTGGACACCCAAAGAGCCATACTATCCTCACCTTCAACGGATTCAACTGTTGAAATAAGACGACGGACCCACGAGGCGGCTTACATGCAGGGATATATTGCTAAACGGATTTTGATTGCCATCTTTACCATCTTTGCGGTAATGACCGTGGTCTTCTTCGTATTCCGACTTGGACCTGCCGACCCAGTAGCAGTGATGCTATCCCCCAATGCAACTCCTCAGGATGCTGAAAATCTGACCAAAAAGTTCGGACTGGATAAACCATTAATCATACAATACGGAAATTTTCTAAAAAATGTGTCCAAGGGTGATTTCGGGACCTCGTTCCGATTCAACGAACCCGCCCTGAAAGTATTGTTCGAGCGTTTTCCGGCAACCTTGAAACTGGGTTTGGCTGCCTTTTTCGTCTCCGTATCAATGGGATTGTGCCTGGGCATTCTTTCGGCGGTCAAACCGGATTCCATTATCGACCGCCTGGGGCGCCTGCTGGCCCTGGCCGGCATGTCGCTACCCTCTTTCTGGGTGGGGGTCATGCTGATTCTATTTTTCGGGGTAACCCTGCGTTGGCTGCCCATTGCCGGCCGGGGGACCGCCATGCACTACGTTATGCCCACGTTATGCATGAGCCTTTACCCAATTGCCCTTATCACCCGACTGAGCCGATCTTCCATGCTGGACGCTCTGAAAAGCGATTATGTCACCATGGCCCGCATCAAGGGGGTGCCCGAGTTTTACGTCATCATGCTGCATGCCTTTAAGAATGCAGCCATACCCGTTATCACGGTAATCTTCGGTCTCTTTGGGGCTCTGATGGTAGGTAGTGCGGTGGTTGTTGAATACATTTTTTCCTGGCCGGGCATCGGCCGGCTGGTAATGGAATCCTATTTCGCCAGAGACTATCCGGTTGTACAGATTTTTGTCATATTCGTTACATTTGTCGTGGTGTCGCTGAATTTAATTGTGGATATCGTCTATGCCTACATTGATCCCAGAATCCGCTACCAATAGCATTGGAAATAGGCGGGTGGGTTTATGAAATTATTTAATAAGAAAAAACGTCGGGGAGGGGTGCGGCCTCCTGTTTTCGGTTTTTTCTGTTTGGGGTTTTTCTTTACGGCGGTTATTTTTGCCAATCTCATCTCACCCTATGACCCCAATGAGGGGGACCTCTTCAACACCACGATGCCGCCTGCCTGGCAGGAAGACGGCACCATGGCCCACATTCTGGGGACAGACATGCTGGGTAGGGACATCCTCAGCAGGATCATCCACGGATCGCGGATGTCGTTGCTGATCAGCGTGGGTTGCATTCTTTTTTACGGCAGCCTGGGGGTAATCCTGGGGTTGATTTCGGGTTTCAGGGGCGGCCGCACGGACATGTTCATCATGCGCCTGGCAGACCTGTGGCTGTCGCTTCCAGGGATCATCCTTCTTTTTATGCTGGCCAGTATTTACGGTCCCAGCGCCAAAACCATTATCATCACCTTTGGCATCATGGGGTGGCCCAACTATGCACGTATCGTGCGGGGGGAGTGCCTGAGCTTGAAGCAGCGGGATTTTGTCAGATTGGCCAGGGTGGCAGGCTGCAGTGAATTGCGCATCATGTTCTCCCACATCCTGCCCAATGTTTTCAACACAATCATAATCATGGCGACCATCGAAGTCGGCGGAATTATCGTTCTGACGGCAACCATGAGTTTCCTAGGATTAGGGACTCAGCCGCCCTCTTGCGACTGGGGGTTGATGCTGGCCGAAGGACGTCAGTACATCACCTATGCCTGGTGGCTGGTGACCTTTCCCGGTATCGCCATCGTTATCACCGTGCTGGGTTTCAACCTGACCGGAGACTGGCTGCGGGAAGTAATGGATCCAAAGCAAAAACTGCGTTAACGGAACCGGTGGATATGCAGACGAACCAGGACAACATACTCGAACTTCAGAATGTCACCACCACCTTCTTTACCAAACAGGGTGAAGTCAAGGCCGTGGACGATGTGAGTTTCAGGGTAGGCAAAGGGGAGACCGTTGGTCTGGTGGGAGAATCGGGATGCGGTAAAAGTGTAACATCGCTTTCCATCATGCGCCTGGTGCCCCAGCCGGCCGGAAAAATTGTTTCCGGGAAAATACTGTTCAGAAACGAAGACCTCATGCAAAAGACCGAGGAGGAGATGCGGCACCTTAGAGGGGACCGGCTTTCCATGATCCTGCAGGACCCCATGGTTGCCATGAACCAGTTGCTCACCGTGGGCAAACAGCTGGGTGAGCCCTACGTGTTTCATGATAAAGTCAAGGGGTCACTCCAGGGAATGTGCATCGATCTCCTGCGCAAGGTCAAGGTGCCGGCTCCGGAGAGCCGGGTCAACGATTATCCGTTCCAGTTTAGTGGCGGAATGTCTCAGCGGGCCCTCATCGCCATGGGCATTGCCAACAACCCTGATCTGCTTATTGCCGATGAACCCACCACGGCCCTGGATGTGACCATTGCCACTCAGGTGCTCAAGTTGATGAAGGAAATCCAGGGGGAAACCAACTCCTCCATTATTCTGATCACTCACGACCTGGCCACTGTAGCCCAAATATGTACACGGGTGCTGGTCATGTACGCTGGACGCATTGTGGAGTCGGCCCCTATAAAGACCTTTTATAAAAATCCTGCCCACCCCTATTCAGTCGGATTGATTCAGTCTGTTCCAGTGCTTGGCCGGTCTGTTGAGCGTCTGGCCTCCATTAGTGGACAGCCGCCCAGCCTATTTGCTATGCCCGAAGGCTGCCGATTCGCACCCCGCTGTGATAAAGCGCATAAAAAGTGTTTCAAGGCATATCCACCGAAGACGCAGCTGGAAGATGATCATAGTGCAGCCTGCTGGCTGTATGTAAAGGACTAGCGTATGTCGCCCCGTGAAATTTTATCAGTCAAAGCCCTGAAGAAACACTTCCCGGTTACCAAGGGAACCTTTCTGAATAAACTGGTGGGGCACGTCAAGGCGGTGAGCGACATCAGTTTCAGCCTGCACGAAGGGGAGACCCTCGGCCTGGTGGGTGAGTCGGGGTGTGGAAAATCAACCACGGCCAACATGCTGCTGGGGCTGGAGAAGCCCACGGCAGGCCAGATACTGTTCGAGGGCCGTGACATCACAGAACTGAACAAAAAAGACCGTTTTGCCTTCCGAAGAAACATCCAGGCCGTCTTCCAGGACCCTTTTCGATCTTTGAATCCTAGAAAAAAGGTTCGGCAGATTATCTCGGAACCACTATTGGTGCACAAGGCAGGCACCCGAAAACAAATTAACAAACGGATCGAGGAACTCCTTGAAATGGTGGGTTTCGATTATCACCATGCCGCCCTTTATCCCCATGAATTCAGCGGGGGGCAGCGGCAACGAATCGCTATTGCCAGGGCTTTGGCACTCGAACCCAAGATGATCGTGTTAGATGAACCGGTTTCGGCCCTGGACGTGTCCATTCAGGCCCAGATCCTGAATCTTTTAATCGATTTGCAGAAAAAGCTTGACCTGACCTACATTATCATCTCCCACGACTTGGCAGTAGTGGAGCATGTAAGCAGTATGATTGGTGTTATGTATCTGGGATACCTAATGGAGCTTGCCCCTAGTAAGGAGCTTTATAAAAACGCCAAACACCCCTATACGCGTGCACTGCTGGAGTCAGTACCGGTGGCCGACCCGGAAAATATCAAGACAGTCAGTCTTGAAGGTGAAGTTCCCAGCCCGTTGAGTCCACCCTCAGGGTGTACATTTCATCCACGCTGTAGTGAAATACTTCAAGTCTGTAATCAAGACCTACCTAAAATGCGAGAGGCTTCACCAGGACATTACTGCCGGTGTCACTTATTATAATAAAGCTTTAACGGCGATACCACTTGTATCCATCTTTTTAGATTACAACTGTTAATACTAACACAAAGCCGCCTGGTCCTATTAGAGACTTGTACAAAATTCTGGATCATCGCTCTCTGTTGATTGTATGATTATATCAATATATTTTAACCGATTGATATTTAATCATAATTTACTCTATTTCTGATACTTTCTGGGTTTTGATTACCCTATGTAATCATGTAATGCGTTAATGTTTAGGTAAGGCAACGAAGGAGTCGATCATGCCAGTGAAATGGCCCGGAGCTGTCCGCAGGCGGCCGAGATATCCTGGCCTTTGCTGCGTCGTACCATTACGGTGTAGTGGTCGGTAATAAGAATGTCCTGGAATCTTGATATGACCGACTCGTCCGGGCATTCAAAAAGGCTGTCTTCGTATGTGTTGTAGGGAATCAAATTGATTTTGGCTTTGATCGGCCGCAACAATTTGGCCAGTTGCCGGGCATTTTCGGGCGCGTCATTGATGCCTTTCATCAGAATGTACTCAAAGGTGATTTTTCTTCGATTTTTCAGCGGATAGTTGGCACACGCTTCCATGAGCTTTTCAATGGGGTATTTCCGATTAATGGGCATCAATCTACTGCGTGTTTTATTGTCTGTCGCATTCAGAGACACAGCCAGGTTTATCCGAGTATCTTTTCCCAGGTCCGCCATTCGTGAAACAAGACCGGCTGTTGAAAGGGTTATGCGTCTGCTGGATAATTTCAGCCCCACATCACTGTCCGTGATAATATTCAGGGCATGAATGACATTGCGATAATTTGCCAAAGGCTCCCCCATGCCCATGAAAACGATGTTGGTCAGATTCCTGGAACCGGCTGTTAAGTGAACGATATCCCTTACCTGTGAGATGATTTCAGCCGATGTCAGATTGCGAACCAGGCCGCCTTGGGCGGTGAGACAGAAGCGGCAGTTCTGGCTGCAGCCTACTTGGCTTGAAATACAAAGGGTATAATGGTCCTTTTCCGGTATCAGAACGGACTCGATGAGGTTGCCGTCACCCAGCTCGAACAGGTATTTTTCAGAGCCGTCTTTAGAAGTGGCTATCTGGTTCAACGAAAGACGCTTGCTTGAAAAGTTCTGAGACAGCAGTTTCCGGGTTTTTCTACCCAGATCTGTCATTTGATCGAATGCATCCACCTGCTGCAGGTACAGCCATTTGAAAACCTGGGTTGCACGAAACGACCGCATGCCATGATCTTGGAACCACCTGGCCAGTGCTTCCCTTGTCAGGTTCTTGATATCGGTTTTTGTCAGATGCGTATTCATCATTAAAAAATCACGGCCTGTTCACAGCAGGTTCAAAAGCAGCGAAGCAGCGCCATATAAATGCATGCTATGGGATTTATTCTTGACATAACATGCAATTAATACTACTTTCAAGTGTTTAATAGATAGAGATACCAGACCCATCTTAAGGCGGTAGGTTCAAAGGGGCGTTGAACCGGGGATTTTTACGGCAACATGTTTGACAACTTAAGCAACAAACTTGGCACAGCCTTTAAAAAACTAAAAGGTCACGGGAAGCTGTCCGAAAAAAATATTACGGACGGTTTACGCGAAGTCAGAATGGCGCTCCTGGAGGCTGATGTTCATTACAAGGTCGTCAAGCGGTTTATCGCAGATATAAAGGAACGGGCACTAGGTCAGGAGGTAATGAACAGCCTCACGCCCGGCCAGCAGGTTGTCAAAATTGTTAACGAAGAACTGACGATGCTCATGGGCGGTCATCACCAGGAGCTTGTTCTTTCGGGTACGAGGCCCATGTCTATTATGCTGGTGGGTTTGCAGGGTTCAGGAAAGACGACCACAGCTGGAAAGCTTGCTATATATATCAGGGAAAAGGGTTTTCATCCATACCTGGTCCCGGCGGATGTCTATAGACCGGCTGCGATTGATCAGCTTACAAAACTGGGCGCACAGATAAGTGTGCCGGTCTACCCCTCTGTGGCCGATATGGACCCGGTTGATATTTGCCGGGAGGCAAGAGGTGCGGCAACAAAGGCCGGGTGTGACACACTGATTCTGGACACCGCGGGCCGACTTCATATTGATGAAACCTTGATGGCCGAGTTGCGCCGGATCAAGGAGGCGGTAAGACCGTCCGACACACTTCTGGTGGCGGATGCCATGACCGGCCAGGATGCGGTGAATATCGCCGAATCATTTGATGGCGTATTGGATCTGGGTGGCGTTGTTTTGACCAAGATGGATGGCGATGCCCGGGGTGGTGCGGCCATCTCTATCAAATCCGTCACCCGCAAGCCGATTAAGTTTATTGGGGTCGGTGAAAAACTGAGCGAACTGGAGCCTTTTCATCCAGAACGGATGTCTTCCAGAATACTGGGTATGGGAGATGTCCTGACGGTGATTGAAAAAGCCCAGGCCGTGATGGACGAAAAACAAGCGATTGAACTCGAGAAGAAGCTCCGTAAAAGTCAATTTACGCTGGATGACTTTCGAGATCAGATGGTACAGATTCGGAAAATGGGATCTTTTTCAGACCTGATTGGTATGATTCCGGGCATGAACAAGGCCAAACAGCTGAAAAACCTTGAGGTTGACGACAATGAATTTGTCAGGATCGAAGCGATTATCAATTCGATGACACCCCAGGAAAGGCGGATCCATACCATCATCAATGGAAGTCGACGGAAAAGGATTGCAAAAGGGAGTGGAACTCGTGTACAAGATGTGAATAAATTGTTAAAAAATTACGCACAAATACTCAAAATGATGAAAAAAATCAACAAAGGTGGCATGCGCGGCTTGGGGCGCGGGATGCTTCCTTTCTAAAGGAGATGTTGTATGTCAGTTAAAATCAGGTTGGCCAGACATGGTGCAAAAAAACGGCCATTTTATCGAATCGTTATTGCAGACAACGAGAGCCCGAGGGATGGGCGGTTCTTGGAGGCCATCGGTACGTATAATCCATTAAAAGAACCGGCTGAGGTTACACTCAAGACCGAGCGGGTTAAATACTGGATAGACAAGGGGGCGCTTCCAACAACCACGGTTAAAAATATTTTGAAAAAGGAAGGTTTATTCGCGAGTCCGGCATAATATCGAAACGCTAATTCTCAACTACAAAGGAGATAGAGCGATGAGAGATCTGATTTATTACATTGCCAAGGCGCTTGTGGACAATCCAGAGCAAGTCTCCGTTGAGGAGGTTGAAGGAAATCAGACCTCCGTGTTGGAACTGAAAGTAGCCAAAGAGGATTTAGGGAAAGTTATTGGGAAACAGGGCAGAACCGCGAGGTCGATGCGGACGATTTTGAGTGCTGCGTCCGCAAAAATCAAAAAACGGACAGTTCTGGAAATTATCGAATAGTTTTGTGGATAATTCACATCTCCTTTCCATAGGGAAAATCGTTGGTGTGCATGGCCTCAAAGGCGTGCTCAAAGTCTTTTCCTACGCTGAATCTACAGCTAGATTTACTCCTGGCTTGTCTTTACATCTGAAGAATTTTCACGGCAAAGAATTCACTCTGAAGATTGTTTGGGCGAAACCGCATTCCAAAACCATCCTTTTATCTCTGGAGGGCATAAGCGATCGCGACCAGGCCGAGGAACTTGTCGGGTCAGATCTTTTTATTGAAAAAGCTGCACTCGAAGTGCTGGAGGAGGGGACGTATTATTGGGCCGACCTCATGGGATTGTCCGTTTACAACTTGGCAGGAGACCATCTCGGCGAGGTAAGCGCTATTGTTCAGACCGGTAGCAACGACGTTTATGTTGTTAAAAGAAGGGATGGAACAACAGAAACAGAAGTGCTGATTCCCGCACTTGCGTCCGTTGTCAGAGACGTTGATCTGGATCGACGAACCATGCGGGTGGATTTGCCAGAAGGGTTATAGACAGAGGGTCGGAGGGTGATACAAGGGTTCAAGGTGTCGAGGGTAAGCAATAAGCTGCAAGTTTTAAGCCGCTTACAGCTTACAGCTTATGGCTTAGGGCTTACAGCTAAATGAAGTTTACCGTATTGACCATATTTCCGGAGATGTTTGAACTGTTTTTTCGGCATGGCATCATCGGAAGGTCTGTGACAAAGCAGCAAATTAATGCAGCCGTTTTAAATATCAGGGATTTTGCAACAGATAAACACCAGGTCACCGATGACCGACCCTATGGCGGCGGCTCTGGAATGGTCATGAAACCGGAACCTCTGGCAGGTGCCATTCGGGCTGCAAAAAAAGTCTCTCCGGCATCGAAGACCGTTTTGTTGACGCCCCAGGGCAGAACCTTTGATCAGACCGCGGCACGATCTTATGCTGCCTGCGATGGATTGATCTTGATCTGTGGAAGGTATGAGGGTGTTGACGAACGGATTGACTATCAGTTTGTTGACGATGAAATCTCCATCGGTGATTATGTGCTGATGGGGGGGGAACTGGCGGCCATGGTCCTGATGGAGTCGGTGGCGCGTTTGATACCCGGTGTCCTGGGTGGTGAAGATTCCGCTGAGAAAGATACGTTTTCAGGGAATCTTGTGGAGCATGCCCATTACACCCGGCCCTATCTTTTTGAAGATGAAGCGGTTCCGGACGTTCTCCTGTCTGGCAATCACAAGGAGATCGATGAATGGCGACTTGAAATGTCTCTGGTACGCACGTTTTTGAAACGGCCGGACCTGTTGAAGGACAAACACTTGAGCTTACGGGAGATTGACATCCTGAAAAAATGGTGCATTGACATTGAAAACATCATCAAGGCCCAATCTTCACGTAATACTGGTGCACTATCCGGTTGTTAGTAAGAATGGTGACACCATTGCATCGGCGGTTACGAATCTCGATCTGCATGATATTGCCAGGGCTGGTAGAACCTATGGTGTCCGTTCCTTTTATATTGTGACACCTGTTCGTGACCAGTTGGAACTTGTTGACAAGATCGTGTCACATTGGGTATCAGGTGCAGGGGCAGAATACAATCCCCAAAGAAGGGATGCCCTGTCCATCATTCGTGTCAGCGAATCCTTTGAAGCGGCGTTGACGGATATTGCAGCAGACGACAACGGGTATCCAAAAACGATTGCCACCAGTGCTCGAAAACGGGCCAAGAGCCTACAGATGAATGTGTTGCGGGATATGATCTGGACGGGCGGCCCTCATGCACTGATATTGGGCACGGCATGGGGTTTGACGGATGATTTCCTGAGCCGGGCAGATTATCTTCTGGAACCCATTTGTGGGCCTACGGACTACAATCACCTATCGGTGAGATCCGCAGCGGCGATCATGCTGGATCGGTTGTTAGGCCCAAAGCGATAGGCAGTAAGCAATAAATGGCTTAATGCATAGCGCTTATCACTTGCGGCAACAAAAAGTTGCAATCAGAAGAAAATCATAAATAAGCGTAGATTGATTTGAAATAGAAATAATATTAAACCGTTATACTGGAGTAAACCATGGAAAAAATGAAACAACTGGAAAATGAACTGTTGCGCATGGATCTTCCGCACTTTGATCCCGGCGATACTGTAAAGGTGAACGTAAAAATCAGGGAGGGCGAAAAAGAGCGGATTCAGGCCTTTCAAGGTGTTGTTATCAGCAAGCGAAAAGGCAGCGTCAACGCGTCATTCACGGTCCGAAAAGTATCTTACGGTATCGGCGTTGAACGTATTTTCCCACTGCATTCACCCATTATCAGCGACATAGAAGTGATTACAAAGGGCAGGGTGCGTCGTGCAAAGATTTATTACCTTCGTAAATTAAGGGGCAAGGCGGCCAGAATCAAGGAAAGACGCTTTAAATAATAAAATCGTTACACGATTTTATCATGAACAAAGATATGTGGGCGTTCGAAAAAGAAGCTCGAAAAAGCGGCCATTCACTGATAGCGGGAATCGATGAGGCCGGCCGGGGTCCTTTGGCCGGTCCTGTTGTTTCAGCGGCCGTTGTTTTACCCGAGATTTTTGGCATCGAAGATGTGGATGACTCCAAGAAACTGTCACCGAAAAAGCGGGCAGACCTGTTCCCCAGAATACAGGCAGCCGCGCTGGCCGTCGGGGTCGGTATTGTCGGTCCTGAAACCATCGATTCTATCAACATTCTTCAGGCAGCGCTTCTATCCATGGCAAAAGCCGTGGAAAATCTTGTCATTCAACCTGACTACCTGCTCATTGATGGGCCTTTTCCCATTCCACTGAATATGCCTCAAAAAATGCTTCCCAAAGGTGATTCCCTGAGCATTTCCATAGCAGCCGCTTCGATTGTTGCAAAGGTCACACGGGATCGGATAATGGTGGATTTTGACAGAACTTATCCGGAATATGGGTTTTCAAAGCATAAAGGATACCCTACCAAAACACACAGGGAGGCGATCCGAAAATTTGGCTGTTCACCCATTCACCGCAAGACCTTTAAAGGGGTCAAGGAACATCTCACGGAATGAACCAGCGCCAGGCATTCGGGAAAGCAGGTGAGGATCTGGCAGTTCGCTACCTCAAAAAAAATGGCTACAAAGTCCTAGAGCGGAACTACTCATGCCCGGTAGGTGAGATCGACATCATCGCAAAGGATAAAAAAACCCTTGTCTTTGTGGAAGTGAAGACACGGCGGTCCAGGTCTTACGGGAGCGCCAGGCTCGCCATAACACCGCATAAGAAAAGAAAAATATCCATGACGGCCCTTTACTATCTCAAATCCAACCAACAGATGGATCAGGATGCCAGATTTGATGTGGTGACGGTTCAATCCACCGGGGGTATGCAGGAAATCGACCTCATTCAAAATGCATTCGATCTGGCATATTGAAGCGCACCCTGCAGAAAGCTGCAGAACCTACGGGGAATGTGCTCGTAATTCCGTTCATAATAAAACAGCGCCATGCCTGGGCGCTGTTTTATTCTTTTAATAACATCGTAACACGATTTTATTTCGTGAAACGAGGTATTTAGTTATTTTCCATCTTTTCTAGCTCGTCGTGCATATTTTCGGCGTTCTTTCTGACGTAATCTCTTACCTTGGCATCCAGTTCCTTGTGGGTTTCCAGGGCATCCTTGAAGGCAAACAAGTCAAGTTCGCATAAGGAATACATGGTCATGTCCGCTGGATCCTGCCAATGATCGACGATGGTGGCGCCATGAATCGTTGTTTTGGAAAAGGTCTTAAGCGCCTGCTCGACATGTTGTTCTTCGGATGTATCGGACATGTCTCCGGCCGTGGTGGAGGCCATGTAATCTTTCGCCAGAACAGCGACATAGGTCTCAAGAGTCTTGGCGATTTCGGCCCTGGCACGGTTGTCCGCAGTCGTTACCAGCAGTGCCTTGTTTTTAATACCCGAGGCGATCCCGACCCCATAAAAAACTTTTCCTTTTTCAGCGTCAAATGCACCACTGCCTTTGTAGACCCATTCAGGCCCTTTGGAAAATGCGCTTTCAGGCTTTTTTGAGCAACCCGCCAAAAGAAACATGCCGGTTACTATTAATGCACAGATGATAACGAGGTATTTTGTTTTCATTTTTTTCTCCTTTCTTTAAAATCATCTATCATATCTTTCATTTCATCCATTAAATCTTCCATTTCGCTCATTCCCTCCAGCAGAGAATCCATCTGATAGGGCTTTTTCTCAGTCAGAATCTTATCCTGATTGGGTTTAGGGGGCGTGTTGTTATCCGTGGATTGGGTTTCCTCGGGTGTTGCCGGCTTGTTTAGCTTGGGCGCTTCGGGAGGCTGGGGGGCAGTCTCTTCCCGTGGTTTTTCCTGGGTGAGGGCCGGTTGTTTTTTCATGGGTTTTTCCGCCACCGGCGGGATAATTTCTTCTTTTTTTACCGGGGGGTCTGGTTTTACCACGATTTTTTCCGGCACGGTTTGAGGTGCGTTTGGTTTTTCAGTCAATTGTGCCGGGGGTTGTGGTTTCGGGGCTGCCGGCCGTACGGCCGAAATTGAATAGCCTTTTTGATTGAGCCAATCGATGGCGACCTTGGTCCGGATGGAAAAATTGACATCCGTAATGGTAAGCCCATCGGCTGCCTTGCGGGCGATCATGGAATTGATGCCGATCATGGCGGCCTGATCATCCAGTAGTGGCCCACCTGAGTTGCCCCTGTTGATGCTTGCGTCCGTCTGGAACAGGTCTTTTCCCTGTACGCCGCCATAATTTTTCCAACGGGCACTGATAACACCTGTTGTCAGGCTCCATAAACCGCCCTGTTCTGGGTGGCCGATGGCATACACCTGCTGGCCAATGTCGATGATTTCAGAATTTGCAAAGGGTATGGTCTCAAATTTTTTGTCTGGATTGACGATCTTGATGAGCGCCAAATCGAGCGGCAGATCATATGCCAGTATCTCTCCGCGATAGCCTTTTGCCAGATCGGCCTTATGATCGCCGGTCACTCTGTCCGGCTTCAAAAAAACCGATATGTTGGAGAGAAGTTTTGACGAATCTTTCTGGATAAAGAGGTGCGCGTTTGTGATAATAAGACCTTCCGGGGTGATGATCGAGCCTGTCCCGCCGCTTCCCTTGCTGGACCCTTTTGAGGCAAAGATGAAAACAACACCGGGTCCTGCTTTCTGATAGATTTCTTTGGGTGTGTAAGCCTGGACCGGTTGGCCGAACATCCAGAAAATTACAAGAAGGGCGATTAGTAAAATGGGAAAAACGTTAAAGGGTTTCACCAATTTTCACCTCCTCTACACGAGGCATGAACCACATTTCAGTATTTGTGATTACTGAACAAAAGAAAAAAAGAACTGCAATATAGCTGCTTGTGATTTATTTGTAAAAATAAAATATATTCCGATTGAAGTCAATTGTTTATTCTCAATTAAAAGATTGACGGCTGTGTTGGACCTTTGATATCTTTTTGACAATCGGTTTTTTAAAGGAAAGGGGGCAATCTTGAAAATCTTATCGATAATCGCATCGGTTTTGATGATATTTGTTTTTATATCATGTGCCTCAGCACCGTCATCTGACAGATCATCCGCTTTTAAGAATCGTCAGGAAAAGGAGATGTTTGAAAAACGAACACCTCGCTTTTCTCAATTCGTGGAAGCCCTCGAGTATTTGGGAAGTCGATTAAACCAGGAAGTATACAAGCTCAGGCAGACCGATGATTTTTCGGCAGTGACTACGGGGAGTGAAAACAAACCACTGTCGCCCGAAGAGCAGACTCAGCAGAATGCAGAAGATGCAATGGCAGAATTGGAGAGGGAGATTGCCAAGCAGGAAGGACGGGCAGAACCCCCGGCGACCGTGACATCGGGAGAAAGCTACACCACCAGTGAGTCATCGAATATGGGCAAGAACGGCGGACCGCCGAGTAGACCCATGGTCATCGCAATTGCAGATCTTGTCAATGACGATCAATCTGTTTCAAAACTGGGTCGCTATATAGCCGATAAACTGACACCCTATTTTTCAAGTTCGGAACAGTTCTCGGTCCTGGAGCGCGCACTGATTGACAAGGTTATCGCAGAACAGCGATTCCAGGTTTCGTCGTTTGTTGATGAGTCGTCGACCCAGGCATTTGGAAAGCTGCTGGGTGCGGAGACCATTATTTCAGGGTCCGTGTCAGAGCTGAACGATGTTTTTTATATCAACACAAAAGTGGTGGGGGTGACATATGGCAACCTTTTGACTTCCGTGGATGTAGAGGTTGACAAAGACAACCGGTTGGTGGCGCTCTATAGGGCACCGTTGCCAAAACCCCGGAAAGAACCTTCGAAACCCAGAATCTTCAGAGCCAGGGGTATCGGTATCCCTTCAGCGAAACACAAGAACCCCACATTGGCGCGGACGCTTGCTGCCAGGGCTGCCCAGGCTGATGCAATGCGGAATCTGGTGCAGCAAGTTGAGGGTGCCCAGGTAGATTCCAAAACCACTGTCAAAGACTTTGTTGCCGAGAGCGATCAGGTGAATGTTCAGGTCAATTCGTTTCTCAGGGGTGCCAGAATCATCGATAAAAGAGAAATGCCCGATGGCGCGGTAGAGGTCGAAATGGAAGTGGAGGTGCCGGGTGAATTTTTTGACCGATTGATTTCACAATAGGGCACATCAGAATTATATAATCTGCGAGATACCACTTATTCTAATTATAACAGATAGCTATAATCTATAAGCTATAAGCTGTAAGCTGTAAGCCGCTTAGTGCTCAATGCTTATGGCTTATCCCCTTTATTTTCCAAACAAAACCCTCTGTATCTCCCTTTCCACGGCTTTACCGGCGGAGTTAGATAGTTTCTTCAATGTTCTGCGGCCGGCTTCGTCTCTGTCGGGGCCGGCGCCTTTGGTGGATACATCCACATTCCCGAGTTCGGTGTTGGATGACAGGTCAAATATCTTGATTACCGCCCGGGCTTTGGCAATGATAAGGGCAGACCCGGAACGGGTGTCCAGCAGGGTCGCCCTGGATTCCCCGACCACGGCCAGATCCGCTATTTTTGAAAGTTTTTTCAGCTTCGGGGCTAGACCCGGTCCACCGGTCAGATCATAGGCTTCCAACTGATACTCCCGCGGTATTTCTTTAATGATCTGTAGTTTGGACCGCCCCAGAGATTGGATGACATGGTTTCTCAGAAAAGATTCACGCTGTTCGTATCCAAGGTTGTATTCACTGACCAGCACGGCGACGCGGATTTCTTCAACGGGTGGAAGTTCATATGTGAACTGAGCATATACGGGTGCGATAATTGCCGACAATTCTTTCTGAATGTTGGGGTCCGACGGGTAAACGTTGATAGTCACTCTTATCTTATTAATTTTTTCACCAGTGGGGCCCAGGTTGCCTGCAGTGGAGGAAACCAGGCCGTACTGATCGGATCGCGTGTACGGGTCTACATTGCCGGAGCCCTGGACAAATGCAAACATGATGGGGATGGAAGGGGCCGGCTGATTGTTATATAAAACCTTCAACCGCAGTGGTTGGGGGAGGTTGCCACCGACGATTCCCTTCTGGTTGTCGCCGTCCAGTATCTCAAATGAGAATTGCGACATGAGCTTGGTCACATCGGCCTGAAGCCTTGCTAATGTGCTGGAGATATCTCTGTGGATCATCCGTGGTGCGATAATTCCCAGATATTGATTTTTTCTCACCGCCAGAATGAGCTTTTTTATAGCCAGACCATAGGCAGCCACGGATCGATGCACTTTTTGAAGGCTTTGCCTGCTCTTTTCAGCTTCCATGGTCATGACAGCCGCATTTGACTTGAGGGCGGTTATTTCGTCTGAGATTATCTTGCCCTGTTCCATCCGATCCAGAACTGCAAGTGAAACCATCCGGTCGTGTTTTTTATCATGATAACGGCTTTCGATTCGGACCCCCTCCACTTTTATTTTGACGTAAGCAGCGGTTTTTTCCCAAATATTTCTCTGGCTCAATGTTTCTCCGGCGCCTGATGACGCTTCGCGTTCAAAACTGGAGGAAATCTGCTGAATAACGACTTCTATCTGCTTGGCAACCTGCGCAATGGATTTTGAATCCGCCTCGGCCTGCGCAGCTGCGGTGTCACTGTATTTAATATCGGCACTTCCCACTCCGGTGATGAAGCGGTCTGAAGGAAAACGGTCAATACCCCCGGTGTCGATCCAGCGTGGGGCTGCCTGATCGGATTTTTGAACCTGTTTGGCTTGCCCGCTGCAAGAGAGCACCAGAAGCTGGAGGATGAGCAGAGAGGTAAGCAGCATGGTTTTTTTCATAACCGTCTCCTTTGGACGTCGGGGAAATAGGGATTCCCAAAGTGCAGTTTTGTTTTTTGTGTCAGTTGATCGAGATCATTATCAAGAAAGTTCAAAAAAAATTCAACACAAATATATCTGCATTTCGGTTGCGCAAGCGCTGTAAATTACGTTATACTTACCCTCGATGTTATGTCCCCGGTAATTTTCTGCCCATCGGGGCATTATTGTGAACACTGTTATAGAATGATGGCATGGATGAAAATTATAATGATACAGCTTTAAATTCCAGTGTAAACGGTATCCTATATGTGGTGGCCACCCCCATCGGAAACATGGCGGATATCACGCTCCGGGCGATCCAGACCTTAAAGGATGTAGATTTCATTGCAGCGGAAGACACCCGACACACCAGGCGACTGCTGATGCATTACGCGATCCCCAACAGCATGATATCTCTCCATGAGCACAACGAAAACCAGCGATCAGGCACCTTGGTCAAACACTTAAAACGTGGTGAGTCCATCGCACTTGTTTCCGATGCAGGCACGCCAACACTCTCCGATCCGGGTTATCGCTTGATCAAAGAAGTCATAGCAGCCGGAATCCGTGTTGTACCGATACCGGGCGCCTCTGCTGTGCAGGCTTCACTCTGTGCGTCAGGATTGCCCACCGATGCTTATGTGTTTATGGGGTTTTTACCCCGCAAGGAAGGGAAACGACAGAAAATTCTGAAGTCTTTGGCCAATGAAGATAAAACCATGGTTTTTTTCGAGTCACCAAGGCGAATCAGCGTTCTGATCAACGATCTGATGGAAACGCTGGGGGATCGGCAGGGGGTCTTGTCCCGGGAGATGACCAAGCGTTATGAAGAATTTGTCCGCGGAAACCTGACCGATATTCTTGATGTACTGGCAGGTCGTCCGGAAATCAAAGGGGAATGCACCCTGGTCGTTAAAGGGGGCGCCAAGCAGGAATTACCTGGTGCGGAGGCTCTCAGAGAAGAAATCACCCAAGGACTTCATAGTGATGGGTTAAGGCTTTCAAGCCTGGTAAAAAACATCGCTGACTGTTACGGTCTGTCAAAGAAACAGGTTTATGCTGAGGCCCAAAAAATTAAGGACCACATCAAAAAAAAATGATCAGGCTAACAGTCGCAAGGGAAACAGTTCCCAAGCGTCACGTGAAATACTTTGGTGAGGTTGAAAGCAGGTAACGATTCAAAAAGAACGAATACGTTTTCCATGAAACAGAGCAACACTGAATCGAATCTCGCACATCGGATCTTTCCGGTCATACTCCCTGTACCCCCTAAAGACCACGGGATCAAGGGCAGGGAACGGGTTGTGGCCCTGAGCCGTCTGGCACGTCAGGCCCTTGAAATTTGTTCGGAAAAAGGCCGGTTTCAGCTTGGAAAGCTCCAAAAGGATGCCAACGGCGCGCCCATGCCTTTTGATGGTCATTACTGGTCGCTGACACACAAACCAAAATACGTGGGCGCGGTGATTTCTCTTCAAAAAACCGGGATCGATATCGAAGAAGTCAGAAGTATTTCAAGCCCCATGTTCAAAAGAGTGGCTGGTGATAGGGAGTGGCAGCTTGGAGGATCCCGTTCCGAGATGCTGTTTTTTAGGTTCTGGACGGCCAAGGAGGCGGTTTTGAAGGCCGAAGGCGTGGGTATGGCCGGGCTTTCAAATTGTGTGGTCAAGCGAGTACAGGACATGCAGCATATGGAAATTTTTTACCAGGACAAAAAATATCTCGTCGAACAGATTTATTTCAACGGTCATATCGCGGCGGTCGTCAAAAACAGACTCGACAGTCAATGGACAATTCAGCACACCCATGTCAAAAGGAGTGAGGAGCCATGCAGCGAATTATCATTGCCGACGACGAAATCATCATTGCTTCCCAAATAGGAGAGTGCCTGACAGCGAACAACTACAAAGTTGTTGGAATTGCCTCCACGGGTGAGGACGCCGTTGAGATGGCCCTGGATCTAAAGCCGGATCTGATGTTGATGGACATTGTGATGCCCGGAAAACTGGATGGTATTTCGGCCGCGGCAAAGATCAACAAGGCCCTCAATATTCCGGTAATTTTTCTGACAGCTTATGCGGACGAAGAGATGATCCAGCGGGCCAAACCGATCGGGCCCTATGCCTATGTTTTAAAACCCTTGCAGGAGAGGCAACTCCTTGCCGCCATTGAAATTGCGTTGCACAAGAACATCATGCAGCAACAACTCAAAGAAGCGCACGACAAGCTGGAACAGCGGGTTGATGAGCGGACAAGGGAATTGAGAATCAAGTCTGAAAACCTTGAAGAAATGAACACGGCCCTGAAGGTGCTCTTGAAGAAGCGCGAGGAAGATAAAAATGAACTTGAGGAGCAGGTTATCTATAATGTCAAGGAATTGGTCATGCCTTTTCTGGAAAAGATCAAAACGAGCCGATTGGACAATCGGCAGAAGACCATTGTGGGAATTCTGGAATCAAATCTGAACGATATTGTATCGCCTTTTGCAAAATCCCTGTCCACACGCTATTTGAACTTGACACCCGCTGAGATGCAGATTGCCAACATGGTTAAGCATGGAAAAACCACCAAAGAAATTGCTAAGACACTTTTTCTATCTACACGTACCATCGAATCCCACCGGGACAGTATCCGGCAGAAACTGGGTATCAAGAACAAAAAGGCCAATCTGCGGACACACCTGATGTCGTATACCTAATGGAGGGTTCAAGGGTTGGAGGTTTCCAGGGTCCAAGGGGTGTTGCCCGATGTCAGCCATCCACTGTAAGAGTGACTAAATCGGGATTGAGGGGATGCGCACTAGGTCTCCACTTGCGGAGCAGGTGGGCTCAAGAAGCCCCCTTGAAGGGGGCTAAAATATCCAATATCGAATATCGATACCATGAATTTCGAATTGATGCTTCCCAGCTTATAAAACAAAGGAAGATAGAGCGCAGCGATACAATACTTCATTATTCGACATTCGATATTTTCTTTTCTAATTATCACCGGATCGGTAGAACTTATTCGGATCCTCCACCAAAGGTGGAGGTTTTAGATCAGAAAAATCGGCTGGGTCCTTGAACACTTGTTTAAAGAAGTATGAGAAACGATTGAAACCATAATTAGGAGGCAGAGCATGGAGATTACATTTTTCGGTGGTGTCAGGGAAGTAACCGGGTCACTGCACCTGTTAAGAGCAGGTCAGGATCGTATTCTTTTTGACTGTGGTATGTTTCAGGGACGTCGAAAGGAATCAAAGGAAAAGAACCAGGTCATGCCGGTCGAACCGGCTGCTCTTACCAATGTGGTGCTGTCTCACGCCCATATTGACCATTCCGGAAGGCTACCTGTTTTGTTGAAGCAAGGCTTCAATGGCCGGATTCTGTGCACGAGTGCTACAGCGGATGCTTGTAATTATCTGTTGCTGGATGCCGCCCACATACAGGAATCGGATGCGTCATATCTGAACTATAAGACCCTGCGACATCATCTCACCCATCTGAAAGGTGAATCCCATGTCGGTAAATCGGGTAAGAAAAGTAATCGGGAAATTCAGAAGATTCTCAAGAAGAACCGTCATCAATTGGATGTGGAGGCCATTGACCGCCTGATGACCGATCATGGGATCGAAGCAGTCCGGCCCTTGTATACCATTGCCGATGCCGAGAATACCCTTGCGGTTATTGACGGCTACCCCTATGAACATCCTTTTTCTGTAGGTAAGGGGATAAGCTGTACGCTCTATGATGCCGGTCATATCCTGGGATCGGCCTTCAGCATCTTTCGTATCCAGCAAGATGGAAAATCCGCCACTGTTTGTTACACAGGCGATATAGGACGTTTCGGGAAACCCATCATCCGTGATCCCACCACCCGTTTTGCAGAAGAGGACAGGGATGTGGATCTGCTGATCATGGAGAGCACATACGGTGATCGACTGCATGAACCTGTCAAAGACTTGAAACCGGGCTTGAAGCGAATACTGACCGAGACACTGGCGCGTGGTGGCTCCATACTGATACCGTCCTTTGCCTTTGGACGGACCCAGGAACTGTTGTATACGCTCCACGAGCTCTACAAGGATGGTGAAACAGAGCGCGTACCGATTTATGTGGACAGCCCCCTGGCGACGAAGTTGACGCGGGTTTTTGGGGAGCACCCCGAAGTATACGATGCCGACACGCACAAGACTTTTCTCCAGGAGGGTCGGAATCCTTTTTGTATGGGACAGATTCATTTTGTTTCTTCTGTGGAGGAGTCCATGGCCTTGAACCGGGATGAGAAGCCCCATATCGTTATTTCGGCGTCTGGTATGTGCGAAGCAGGACGGATTCTTCATCATTTGCGTTACAAGATCCACAACCCGAAACATACCATTCTGATCGTCGGGTATATGGCCGCCAACACGCTGGGCCGAAGGATCCTCGATCAGGGGACGGCATACCAGGAGGGAGGGCGAAAAGGTTCCCCACCGCTGGTGAAAATTCTGAACAAGGAGTATCCCCTGGAAGCCAGGGTTGTTAAACTGGGTGGCTTCAGCGCCCATGCGGATAAAGAGGAAATGTGTCAATTCCTGAAGTCATCCAACCTGAATATCAAAAAGATTGCCCTGGTTCACGGCGAAGAAGAACAATCCCTCTCTTTTGGAGAGACGCTGAAACAAGAGGGATATAATGTCTTTGTACCAAAGGTGGGGGAGACAGTGGGGATAGAATAGCGGGTTTAAGGGTCCGAGGGGATACAAGGGTTGGAGGGTGGCCTAAAGCGATAAGCCATAAGTTGTAAGCAATAAGCGGCTTAGAGCTTACAGCTTATCGCTAAAAGCAACAATAAATTTCACGCGCAGCGTTAATATCGTCCGAAGGACAAATGTCTATTAATGACATCCGAAGGATAAATACCGCCCGCAGGGCAAATAAAATCGCGTAACGATTTTATTCGGGAAAAGACAAAGACCTCATAAACACTTCCTGAAAATCAGGGTGCCGTGCCAGATCGATTACACGGATCGATTGGGCCAGCTCCAGTGCTTTTTGCCGGAGGGCCTCATCAAAAAGGGTCAGGATGGCCCCGGCCCCGGCAGCATTGCCGACAATGTTCAGATCGGCTATATCTACTTCAGGAAAAAGACCCATGGTCAAGGCATCCTGCTTGTTGATGTAACTGCCGAACGCCCCGGCTATCAACATCTTGGATGGTTTTAAAATGCCTGTTTCGCGGCAGAGCAGATGGATGCCCGTATAGAGGGCGCCCTTTGCGAGTTGAATGGCCCGAACATCGCTTTGTGTAATGGTAATGGCGCGATTCGTCCGCGTGTGTTCCGCCGCAACGAGAAGATACTGGGGGAGTTCGTTTTCATCGCACAGAAAAACGTCCGGGAAGCGGTTGTTTAGCAGACGACCATCTGTTGATATCAACCCTGTTTTGTAGAGTTCGGCAATGGCGCTGACAACACCGGATCCGCAGATACCGGAGGGTTGTCTGGGGTTTGTTGGATCTTTTTGTATTACCGAGCAACTGGCCGTACCTGTTCGAGCATCGATCCGGACGGCATCGATGGCGCCGGACACGGCATGCATGCCATGACGGATGGATGCGCCTTCAAAAGCCGGACCCGTGGCACAGGATGTCGCTGAAAAATGGCCTTGATCCAGAAGGACCACCTCACCGTTTGTACCAACATCGATGAGCATGGTGCCATCGTCCCAACGGTCGTGATCTGAAGCGAGTACAGCCGCAAGCACATCAGATCCGAGGAATCCCGAAATCAGGGGGAGGGTAATGATATTGATCGTGTCACTGAAATTGAAACCGATTTCGGAGGCTGAAAATGATCGCTCTTCCTTGAAGCGTGGCTCATAGGGGTATATACCGATAGATGTGGGGTCTTCTCCGGCAAACAAATGAATCATGGTGCTGTTGCCTACCACAACCATTTTAATCAGCCGGTCAGGAGCGACGCCTGTCGATCGACACAGGGAGTGAACACCCCATTCGATGGCATTGGAGGCCATTTTCTGAAGCTTCGGCAAATTTTCCTCATGCTGGTAGATCGCTGTAATACGGCTCATCACGTCGTCCCCGTAAATCACCTGAGGATTCCGCATGGAAACAGAGGCCTTGACCGTATGGTGGTTGAGATCACACAGGTAGGCAGCAATGGTCGTGGTGCCCAGGTCTACCGCGACGCCAAATGCTTCAGGTGTTCCCGGAGCGGTTTTTTTTGCAGACCTCATTTTGGGGAGGAGGGTAGGTCCTTTCTGGGCAACTTCAGGCGCAAGGAGCGTTTGTGCTGGTATGCGGATGGCAAGATTGCCGGATACCGAGACCTGACAGGCAAGTCTGAGACCGGTCCGAAGGTTTTTCCTTCCCAATGAGCGGTTTTCGGCTTCAGTGGGCAAAGAGACCTGGTCTAACCATTCGTCTGAGATCTGAATACGGCACTTGCCGCATTTCCCTTTGCCGCCACAGTCAGCACGGAGCAGAATTCCGGCATTGATAAGCGCTTCCAGTATTGATTGATGCCTCTGTATTTGAATCTGCCGATTTTCCGGCAGCAGTGTCAATTCAATTTTATCTTGATTCATGGGTAATTCCAGTATTTTTATGTACAAAAGGGTGTTGCTGCAATTAGCGCCATATGGCAAAAGATATCTGATATGTCAATAGGCCAGCGTGGACGCAGGAAAAAAAGAGGTACATGTTCCTGGGTTATACCGCTTGTCATAATAATGTTCCGAAAATAGGATGGCGGCATAAGGGTTTGTAGCAGAAAAACGATCCCCAATCGGAACGTTTTTCTGACAACCCCTATAACCAATTGACATGGTTGCCGCAGAGAGGCATTGACAGGGGGTCTAAAGATGCAGGGTCTTCCGAATCCATAATACATAAGCTTTTACTCTTGACATTTTAGTTTTCCTATTGTAATTCGCTGTACAGCAATGTTATTCCGGATAGAACAAAACCAAATTAAAAAGGGGGGAGCACATGACAAAAGCAGAATTAATTGAACAGATGGCTAAAGACGCAGGTATTTCAAAGGTCGCCGCTGGCGCATCACTCGATTCTTTTATGGGCAATGTGGCAAAAGCACTCAAAAAAAGAAACGGAAAGGTAACCCTGGTGGGTTTTGGCACATTCAAGAAAGTCTATCGCAAAACACGTAAGGGTCGTAATCCGCAGACCGGTGAAGTCATCAAGATCAAGGGCAAAAACGTTGTCAAGTTTTCTGCCGGCAAAAAACTGCTCGACTACCTCTAAGCCTCATCCAGAAAGAAACCAGGGGCAATCATGCGCTGAGCGTGTGGTTGCCCTTTTTTTATTATTGGCCCTAAGCGGTAAGCAATAAGCTGTAAGCGGTAAGCGGTCGGCCCGCTTAGAGCTTACAGCTTATTGCTTACAGCTTAGAGCCATATCCCATCGACTCGGTGTGTTTCCCCCTAAAAAATTAACATATACATTTATATTTACATTGACATTTACATTATTTGTCGGGTATGTTGAACCGAAATAGCGAGCGCATTCCCCGTAGCTTACTGCGAGGTTCTTCAATCGAAATATTCGGATTAGATAAACAGGTGTATGTGCCAATGCAACCACGATCACAACTTACCCAAAAGCAGGAACAATTCCTGACGTATCTACGGCGGGAGATCGATCGGGCAGGTCAAATGCCGAGTCTTCGTCAGGCAGCCATGGATCTGGGGGTGAGCCATACCGCTGTTGCACAGAGTCTGAGAGTTCTCGAGGCAAAGGGTTATGTCAGACGGGAAGGGCGCTACAGTCGATCGGTTCATCTTTTGAATCGTGCACGTGAAGTGGCTGCGCGTCAGCGCTGGCGGGAGGTACCGATTATCGGCCATGTGACAGCGGGTCTGCCCATGTATGCGCAGCAGGAATGGGATGGGAGCATCGTTCTTGATGCAACGGTCTATCACGGGCAGAATCTTTTTGCACTCCGTGTCGATGGTGATTCCATGAAGGATGTGGGGATCCTGGATAATGACCTGGCCATTTGCGAGCCCCGCCAATATGCCCAAAACGGAGAGATTGTCGTGGCGTTGATCCATGGTGAAGAGGCAACGGTCAAACGGTTTTACCTCCACAAGGATTATATCGAACTCCGCCCGGAAAATTCCCGTTACAAATCCATGCGCTACGGGTTTGGTGATGTGCTGATTCAGGGGAGGGTGGTGGGAATCCAACGCCATCAAATGCATGGCCAGGGTTCAAGCCATAAGCTTTAAGCTGTAAGCGATAAGCGATAAGCAGCTTACAGCTCATAGCTCATAGCTCATAGCTTATTGCTTATGGCTCAACAATAAATGACGCGCAAA
>JAHEIB010000104.1 GCA_024639645.1 Deltaproteobacteria bacterium | reverse complement strand
AAACAGTCCCTGTAAAATTTTCTTGAACCTGTGAGCACACACAAAAAGTATGGCCAGGATTGCACCAAACTGGATGCACACGAGATAGGCATTGATGGCATTCGTTTCTGTGGTTCGCTGCACGATATCGGATCCCGTGTTATGCATACCGAGAAGATCCTTGGTTACCAGCAAATGACCGGTGGAACTAATGGGCAGATATTCGGTCAGACCTTCCACAATACCCAGAATAACGGCCTGGGTGGTGGTCAGCTGTTTTGGCTCATCACCCGAAACCAATGCAACCGCAGGGAAAACCAGGCCAAGAAAAACCCCGCAAACAACGAATATAAAGATATACGAATATTTTCGATCTGCTTTCATCGGCAAAACAGTGTACCTATCTATATTAAAACCTAAATCGCTCAAACCAGTTAAGATTAAAAGAGAGATGAGTATAAAAGCCAGACGGTAGCCTGTCAAGCCGATAGGCAACTGGCTAATTGAACCGAAACAGCGAGCGCATTCCCCGAAGCTTGCTGCGAGATTCTTCAATGTCTTGCTTTATAAAATCATATCGCATTCTATTTGGCGATTGACAGGTATGAGCGCTTTTCGATACCATGCCGTTCATAAAATAGAAAATCAGAGGACTTGAACAATCTTGAAAGGAAAACACTATGTTAAACCCTCATATGTTCAGAGAGTACGACATCAGGGGCATCGCCGGAAAGGATATGGATGCATCGGATGTGGTACGCATCGGCAAAGGCATCGGCACGTATCTTCGGAGACAGGGTAATACCGACATCACGGTAGGGCGGGACTGTCGTGTCACATCGGATCAGTATTCTGAAAAACTTATCCAGGGTCTGCTGGCCACTGGATGCCATGTCGTAGATATCGGTGTCTGTTCGACACCCGTAGGCTATTTTTCCATCCGTCACTTGAACAAGCAAGGCAATGTCATGGTAACCGCCAGCCACAACCCCCCTGAATACAATGGGTTCAAAATTTGCAGTGGTGTCGAATCCGTGTTTGGCGACCAGATACAAGAGATTCTGAAACTCATCAAGGATGAAGACTTTGAAACCGGCAACGGGACTGTCCAGACGTTTGATATTCTTGAACCCTACAAGGACTACCTGTCGAACAATATCTCCCTGACCCGCTCTCTCAGAGTAGGCATCGATGCCGGCAACGGCACTGCCGGCATCACGGCCGTCCCGATTATGAAACGTCTGGGCTGTGAAGTGCACGATCTGTATTGTGAGCCCGACGGGTCTTTTCCCAACCACGAAGCAGATCCCACGGTACTCGAAAACATGCAGGACGTTATCGCCCTGGTCAAAGAAAAAAAACTGGATGTCGGTTTTGGCTATGATGGTGATGGAGACCGGATCGGTGTGGTGGATGCCGAAGGAAATCTTATCTATGGAGATAAATTGATGATCATTTTTTCCCGGGAAATCTTGTCACGTAAACCTGGTGCGACCTTCATTTCCGAGGTCAAATGCTCAAAGACGCTCTATGACGATATCGAAAAAAACGGTGGCAGGGCCATCATGTGGAAAACAGGCCACTCTCTGATCAAACAGAAAATGAAAAAAGAAAAAGCCGAACTGGCCGGAGAAATGAGCGGACACATCTTTTTTAGCGACCGGTATTTCGGATTTGACGATGCAGTCTATGCGTCCTGTCGACTCCTTGAAATCCTGGCCAGTTCCGGTAAAAAGATCTCCGATCTGCTGGCCGATGTTCCGGAAACTGTTTCCACACCTGAAATCCGGGTTGAATGTCCCGACCATATCAAATTTGCGGTAGTTGACAAGGTGACCGCATATTTCAAGGAACGCTATGATGTCATCGACATAGACGGTGTGCGTGTTTTGTTTCCAGATGGCTGGGGTCTTGTCCGGGCATCCAATACACAACCCGCCTTGGTCCTGCGCTTCGAGGCCATGACGGAAAACCGACTCCAGGAAATTAAGGAACTTGTGGAAACCGTCTTGAGAAATATTCAGAAAAAGATGGTATGACATCCAGCATTGACAAAAAAATATTCGGCACCCTCTTTTTTTCCATTTTTGCCGCTGTCACGGGTGTCGGCATCGTTGTACCACTGCTGCCGGTGTATGCCCACAATCTTGGCGCCGGCGGGTTGGCTATCGGATTTATTTTTGGGTCCTTTGCCCTGTCACGAACCTTCTTCCTCCCATATTTTGGACGACTTTCGGACAGAAAAGGTCGTAAACGTCTTATTGTTATCGGTCTGCTCTCTTATGCCTGCCTTTCTCTGGCGTTCATGCTGGCAGAAAATGTCACCGCTCTTGTGATCATACGATTTTTTCAGGGTATCGCCTCATCCATGATGATGCCTGCCATACAGGCTTACGTCGGCGATATCACTCCCCAGGGGCGGGAGGGCTTCACCATGGGGTTCTTCAACATGTCTATTTTCTTCGGCTTGAGCCTTGGCCCCGTTCTCGGCGGGAGCATCAAAGACGTATGGGGTCTTGATGCATCATTTTTAAGTATGGGGATACTGTCCCTGGTGGGCTTTTTTTTGAGTATCTCCTTTTTGCCGCCCAGTCACGAGGAAATGGTCTTGAAAAAGAATCGGTCACCCCTGCCATGGAAGGCATTGCTGCAAGATCGTGAGATCATCGGGCTTTTCTGCTTCCGGCTAAATTACACCGCCTGTATCGGCATCATCTGGGGGTTTTTACCGGTGTTTGCAGATACAGCGTTTGCGCTGTCGAGCGCGAACATCGGTTTCCTGGTCATGCTGGGCGTCTTCATCAGCGGTGTCATCCACCTGCCCATGGGCTATGTGGCGGATCGTTTCAGCCGCAGGATGATGATCGTTTTCGGCGGTCTGCTGGTAGCCTGCGGAATGATTTATTTCACACGTTCCGGTTCTTTAACGGACTTGGTTATTGCCAGCATGCTCTTTGGCCTCGGCGGTGGTATTTCCATGCCGGCCCACATGGCAATAGCTGTTTTCAAGGGCAATCAATCCGACGCCATGGGATCGCTCATGGGGCTGATGACCATGGCACACAGCCTGGGAATGCTGATGGGTTCCTCCTTTGCCGGACTGATGATGGACATTGCCGATTTGCGGGATGCGTTTTCTCTTGGTGCCGTCATCAGTTTCGCCGGGGTTCTGATCTTTTTTGCTCTTACCAGGCCAGGAAAACAAGGCATACCGCGGGATGATATTATTTGAAATATTTGGGATTAGCAGACCTCCGGTGTAAATGCCACCACCGCATCGATCTCGGCTGTGTCCGCAAAAAGCATGATCAAGCGATCCATGCCAAGAGCGTTTCCGGCAGATTCCGGCATCCTGTCAAGAGCCCTCAGAAAAGGCTTCGCCAAGGGATATATGACTTTGCCTGATGCCTGGCGCATCTGCATTTCCACTTCGAATCTTCTTCGCTGCTCATCCGAATTTGTCAGTTCGGAAAAGGCATTGCAGATTTCGATACCCGCGATGTATAGCTCAAAGCGTTCCGCTACTCTTTTGTCCACCGGCTTCAGTCGAGCCAGTGAGCCCAGAGCCGCAGGATAATCATACAAAAAAACCGGTTTTACGCAGCCCAGATTGGGAGCGATATCACAAGCCATGATCTCATCAAAATTTCCGTTCCTGATGGCCGTCTCCAAGGGTTCCTGCGCAAATTTTTCAAATGCCTGATCAACCGTCATCCGGACCCAGGGTTTCGTAAAATCAATCCACCGCCCTTGGTATTGAATCCCTCTTCCATGATCAGTGGATCGTGCCACCGTGGTGATGAGGTCTTCGCATTGCCGCATCATGTCCAGATAGTCGTGCCCCTTTGTATACCACTCCAGCATTGTCATCTCCGGTAGGTGAAGTTTTCCCCGTTCACCTTTGCGGTAACATTTGCAGATCTGAAAAATTCGCTCAAAACCTTCTGCCAAAAGACGTTTCATATATAATTCAGGTGATGTTTGCAAAAACCAGGACCCGCTTGGCTCGGCCTCGATGTTGGCTTCGGGAGCCGGGGCGGGTATTCTAACGGGTGTCTCCACCTCAAGGTATCCCTTGTTTTCAAAATAACATCGTATGGATGCAATAATCTTGGCACGCAGATCGAGATTTTTTCTTATGTCAGGGTTTCTGGTTTGATTCATTTGTCTTGATTGTTAGGTTGCATGGATTACGTTACAGCTATCACAGATATGAATCTTGATGTCAATAAAACCCCATCATGGTGAATAATGCCTTAATTCATCATAAATAAATTGTAATTTATAATATTAATTGTTAATGGCGGTGGTGTCTGTTTTTCACATCCAGCCCAAATCAGAGACAAAATTATGCAGCGAAGGGCCGTAATTTGCCCTAAGAATATTCGATGGCGTTAGCTCAGTCTGGGAGACAAACATAGAATGGCTGAAAAAATGCAATTTAAGAAGCACATGCACAAGCTGGATTCAGTAAAGATTTTTTTCACCGATCTTAACGGCCGCATTATGGCTCTACCCATAAACCCTGAAGACATGGATACCATTATGGAGAAAGGGATCGGATTTGATGGAAGTTCTGTGGCGGGTTTTGCGTCCGTTGACATGAGTGACCGTCTACTTTTTCCGGACCCAAAGAGCTTTCGGATCGTAAAATTCAAGCATGAGACCATCGGTTTTTGTATCGGTCGTGTTTACAATGAACACGGTGAGCGCGCAAAAGCGGATCCACGACGTGTTTTAGAAGAAATCATACTTCATGCAGAAGAAGAATATGGATTTCGTTTCCTGCTGGGTCCGGAACATGAGTTTTTCTTGCTTTCCGGAGAAACGTATGGAGAGGGAAGGCATACAGATCAGTCCGGATATTTTCAAACGACACCACATGACAAAGGCGAAGGTGTTCGAAATCAGATTGTTGCCATACTCAAAGCCTGTGGTATTAAACATGAAAAATCGCATCATGAAGTAACGCCTTCCCAGCACGAGATCAATCTGGAATGTACAGATCCGTTGAACGCAGCCGACCGGACCTTGCTGTTTAATCACATCACCCACAAGGTAGCGGCTGAGAATGATTTTCAGGCAACCTTTATGCCGAAACCCTTTGATGGCTACAACAGAAGTGCATTCCACATACATCTCTCAATGCAGGATAAAGATGGAAACAATCTGTTTTATGATAAGGGATCAGATCACAAATTGAGTGCGTTGGCTAAGCAGTTTATTGCCGGTGCATTGGAATATGGAAGAGAAGCCTCCATTATAATGGCGTCGTCATACAACTCATACAAAGCATATGTACTGGAAAAAGAAGCACCCGTTATTCGGGGCTGGGGCTTTAGCAATAGAAGTTCCATGGTACGTATCCCGTATATTGCAAGCCCTGAGATTACCCGGATAGAACTGCGATCACCTGATCCCATAGGCAACATGTACCTTCAGATGGCAACGCTTATTGCCATGGGAATCGCGGGTATTAAAAACAAACTCATCTGTGGCAAGCCGGATGTTGGTAGTACCTATCAAAAAAAATTCCGTGCCCGAATGTGGGACAAGCGGATGCTGCCAAAGAGTATGTATGAGGCTCTCGTAGAGGCAGAGAAAAGTTCATTCTTAAGGGATCTACTGGGTGAAAAACTGTTCAATAGTTATATGTCCCTAAAAATCCAAGAATGGGAAGGTTATCGGACACATATTACACCCAAAGAATTCGCGCATTATGTGAACCGTTAGGATGGGTACATTGATTTAAAGGAGGCGTGTAAAATGGAAGCATGGGTTGAACAATTACAGGAAGAGGTCAATACACTAAAGCGTTTAAAGAAATTTATCCATGTGACCCCGGATGAAGAGGATGCCATCTCCACCATGAAAACCAAGTGGGGAACAACACCCTATTTTGCTTCCCTGATGGATCCTGATGACCCCAATTGTCCAATCCGAAAACAGGTAATCCCGTCAAAAAAAGAACAGGAAAACGTCTTTGGTATGGAGAATTACCTGGTGTGGAAGGAAAATCGAGACACCGAAGAAATCCGACCAGACAGTATCGCAAGACAGTATCGTGATCGTGTTGCTTTTACGATTACGGACATATGCGCCAACTATTGTCGGCATTGTTTTCGAAAAGAGGTCGTGGTAGACCGCGATCTGAAGCTCAGGATGGATGTTGAAGAAGGATTGGAGTGGATATCGGAACACAAGGAAGTCAGGGATGTTTTGATTACAGGGGGAGATCCCTTTATCCTCTCGGATGATAAAATTGAATATTTGATCGTGAAACTTCGGGAAATATCCCATCTTCAAATGATTCGATTCCATACAAGGGTACCCATTGTCCTGCCTCAAAGAATTACCAGAGGGTTGATGAAAGTGTTGAGCGGTTTTCACAAGGTACCCATATGGCTCAACACACAGTGCAACCACCCAAAAGAGCTTACCGAAGAAACAGCAAAAGCTGTTCATGGTCTACTGTCATGTGGTATCAGTGTGGGAAATCAAGGTGTTTTGTTAAAAGGCATCAATGATGATGTAGAGACGTTCAGAGAATTGCACCGTAAGCTGCTGGCCACCCGTATTCGCCCCTATTATATGTTTTATTGCGAACCCGCACCGGGTATTGACCATTTCCGCACCCCTGTTGAAAAGGGTGCCGAACTTATCCGGGACGCTATTCGCGGCCACACGTCAGGCCTGGCGCAACCCATGTATGTAATCGCCACCAATATCGGCAAAATTCCACTCATGCCGGATTATTATATCGCCGATAAAAATGAAAAGGAATACAAACTAAAAAACTACCAGGGAAAGATTACGACCATCCCGACCATTTAAAAGCATTGCTGTTTTCATTAGGTTACCCTTCCGGCATGTCACATCTGTCCCTTCATTCAATTGAAACGGAAATGAGGTGCGACAACGCTATAACTGCGCATAGCCAAAAAACATTCCGGTTGACTATTAAAAACAATCAGAATAAGAATTACTGTTTATACAAAATAGAATAGTATTGGGATGTTATTATAAAATCGATCTCAATTAAATCCTTTTATTAGATAATAGATCGTAGGATGATACAATGATACAACTTATCAGGGGTTTTAAGGATATTCTTCCCGGCGAGGTTGAAACCTGGCAGCACATTGAAAAGATTGCCAGATCGCTGTTCGAGGATTTCGGGTTCAGGGAAATCCGTACCCCCATCATGGAGCGTACAGAACTTTTTGCACGCAGTATCGGAGAAGACACAGACATCGTGGAAAAAGAGATGTATACCTTTGCCGATCGCAAAGGAGATCTTATCACCCTCCGACCTGAAGCCACCGCCGCTATCTGCCGGTCGTACATTCAACACAAGATGTATGCCGATGATCCTGTCAAGAAATTCTATACTATCGGCCCCATGTTTCGGAGGGAGCGACCGCAAAAAGGTCGTTACCGGCAGTTTTACCAGATCAATGTGGAAATATTGGGTGTTTCTTCTGCCCTTGCAGATGCAGAGCTGATATTCCTTTTAAAAACCTTATGTGAAAGACTGGCCGTAAAAGACGTTGAAGCGCGCATAAATTCACTGGGCTGCCCACAATGCCGACCCGGCTTCAAGACACGTCTTCAGGAATACATTGCATCCGTGTCCGACCAGCTTTGTACAGACTGCATACGCCGCAAAGACCGCAACCCACTACGTGTTCTGGATTGTAAGGTTCCCACCTGCCGGGAAGCCATGACAAACGCCCCTTCCATATTAGCCTGCCTTTGCGATGTCTGCGATCATGAGTTTACACTTTTGCAATCGGCATTGGATCGATTGAACGTGCCATTTGTGCTGGACAAACGACTGGTGCGGGGACTGGATTATTATACCCGTGCGACCTTTGAAATCCAGACCCGTTCCCTGGGCGCCCAGAGCGCAGTGGCCGGTGGTGGCAGATACGATGCACTTGTCCAGCTGCTGGGCGGCCCGGACATTCCGGCCACTGGTTTTGCCATCGGCTTTGATCGACTGGCTGAAATTGTACAGATCAACAGATCTGAGCAAAAGCGAAAACCAGATCTTTATATTGCTGCTATGGGAGGAAAGAGTCAGGCCCTGGCATTTGGTTGGCTCTGTGAACTGGGTGCAAAAGGTTTCTATGCTGAAATAGATTTTCAGGACAGGAGCCTCAAGAGCCAGATGAAACGCGCTGGCCGGCTGGAAGCACCTTTTGTCTTGATGGTTGGAGAAAACGAACTTGAAAAAGGCTTTGCCATTCTCCGAAACATGTCTACTAAAGACCAGGAGGATGTCCCCCTGGATGAACTGGTGGAAAGCATTTCAAAACGAATAAAATCGTATGACGATTTTAATAAATAAAGGAGTCTGAGAATTGCCGGATAATCTTGAATCGATGAGAAGAACCCATACCTGTTGTGCGCTGGGAAAAGCCGATATTGGAACCGAAGTCATCCTGATGGGCTGGGTGCAACGCCGCAGAGATCATGGGGGTGTTATTTTTGTGGATTTACGGGACAGGAAAGGTATTACCCAGGTCGTGTTCAATCCTAAAATCGACAGTTCGGTTCATACAAAGGCGCATGCTATCAGGAGTGAGTTCGTCATCGCTGTAAGGGGAACTGTCGACAGCCGTCCGGAAGGAATGGTAAACCCGAATCTTACCACCGGTGCCATCGAAGTGCTGGTAACCGAGCTCAGAATCTTAAACGCCGCTGTAACGCCGCCATTTCTGATCGAAGATACCGTGGATGTCTCCGAAAGCCTCCGCCTTACCTATCGTCATCTCGATTTGAGGCGGCCACAGTTGCAGCAGAATATTATCCTGCGACATCGGGCCGCATCCTCCGTCAGAACCTTTTTAAATTCTCATGACTTTATCGACATTGAGACGCCATGCCTGACCCGCAGCACACCCGAAGGTGCGCGGGACTACCTGGTACCCAGCAGGGTAAACCCGGGCCAGTTTTATGCATTGCCCCAGTCGCCGCAGATATTCAAACAGCTGCTCATGATCTCCGGGTTTGATCGATATTACCAGATCGTTCGTTGTTTTCGGGATGAAGACTTAAGAGCCGACCGGCAGCCTGAATTTACCCAGATTGATATTGAAATGTCCTTTGTCGGCGAAGAAGATATCATGGCTTTGAGTGAAGGTATGATCCAGACACTGTTTAAGGATGTGCTGGATATCGCCCTGAAAACACCCTTTAACAGGCTGACCTATGATGAGGCCGTCGGACGCTACGGTCTTGACAAGCCAGATACCCGTTTTGGTCTGGAGTTGATCGATGTCTCAGATATCGTGGAAACCTCCAACTTCAAGGTCTTCTCCTCCGTCGTGAAAAACGGCGGCCTGGTCAAAGCATTGAATGCCAAGGGCTGCCTCGACTTTTCGCGGAAGGAGATTGATGACCTGACAGATCTGGTATCCATTTATAAAGCCAAGGGTCTGGCCTGGATAAAGGTTCGGGATAACGAATGGCAATCGCCCATCACCAAATTCTTCAGTGAAGATGAAAAATCTGCCATGAAAGAACGCATCGGCATGGAAGCAGGTGATCTGATTTTCTTTGTGGCAGATCAGCCAGGCATTACCAACGAGGCCTTGGGACACCTCCGGAATCATCTGGGAAAACGCTTAAATCTTATCGATGACGATATGTATAATTTTGTGTGGGTGACGCAGTTTCCCCTGCTTGAATACGATGAAACCGAAAAACGAAATCAGGCCTTACACCATCCTTTCACCGCGCCTTTTGAAGCAGATTATGACAAACTGGAAACAGATCCTCTTAATGTCCGTTCCCGAGCATACGACCTGGTGCTGAACGGATTTGAAATTGGCGGTGGCAGTATCCGTATCCACCAGAAGAAAATACAGGAAAGTGTTTTTAATGCCCTTGGATTGACACCCGAAGCCTATGAAGAAAAATTTGGTTTCCTGATTTCAGCCCTGGATTCCGGTGCTCCGCCTCATGGCGGGATCGCTTTCGGGTTTGACCGTCTGGTCATGCTCATGTGCGGCCAGTCTTCCATAAGGGATATTATCGCATTTCCCAAAACCCAGCGCGCAGCGTGTCTCCTCACAAATGCGCCTTCCAAAACCGGAAAAAAACAACTGGATGAACTCTATCTGAAGGTCAAGCCGATCATAAAATAAATTCGCTTTCCAGATTTATTTAACGCGACCTTGCCGTTCACATACGCAACGGCTTACCCCCTTTGAACTGTTTCATTTTAAATGGATATTCTCACAACCATCGTGCCTGTCTTTTCCATCATCCTGCTGGGATGGATATCCCGTAAAAAAGGATTCATCCATGCAGACTTTATCGGGCCGGCCAACTCGCTTGTTTTCTATATTGCCATACCGGCCATGATATTCAGCGCTATATCCAAGGCCACACTGACGACCCACTTCAATTTTGGTATCCTGGCCATAACCCTTAGCACGGCACTGATCGTATGTATTCTGGTTTGGATTTTCGGACACGCATGCCAACTGAAGCAAGGTCAACTGGGGTCCTATGTCCAGATCTCTTTTCACGGCAATCTTGGCTATATCGGCCTCGCAGTGGCGTTCTACTACCTGGGAGAAGACGGGTTTGTCAAAGCAAGTATCCTGACCGGCTTTTTGATGATCTTGCAAAATCTCCTGTCGGTCCTTTCCCTGACCATCAACGCTCACCAGTTGGATTCAACCCGGTACGGTCGAACCATTGTCCGGAACCTGGTCGGAAATCCTGTCGTCTTATCTGCCATGGCTGGTATTCTCTGTTCATTTTTAAATGTTCCCATTCCTCTGATCGCCCAACGGAGTCTTGATATTCTGAGCGGGCTGGCGCTACCCATGGCCCTGCTAATTATTGGGGCATCTATTTCTTTTCAGGATGTCCGCCACAAAATGAAATGGGTTCTTTCAGCAATCTCTTTCAAACTGCTGCTGATGCCAGGTTTGGGGTATGTCATTTACCGTGCCCTGGGGTTTTCTCCCGGAGAGTACCTTCCGGGACTCATTCTGCTGGCATCCCCCACGGCCACCATATCTTATGTCATGGCAAAAGAAATGAAAGGCGATCCGGATCTCGCCGTGATAGCAATCTCCATGTGCACCCTGCTGTCGGCACTAACCTATACCTTCTGGCTGAATGTGGCTGGGTAACGAAAAGAAACGGTCGTATGAGATGAAAAATTCACCAAAATTGTTAAAATTAATGCTTAATTTGTACCCTCCTTATTTAGGCACTGGGATTAAAATAACATACATCAGCAAAGACTGGAGAGAAATACATACTTCAATGTCCTTGCGCTGGTTTAATCGAAATGCTGTTGGGACACACTTTGGAGGCAGTCTCTTTGCTATGGTAGACCCTCATTTGATGCTTTTATTAATCCGGCTGTTAGGAAAGGGGTTTCGGGTTTGGGATAAATCAGCAGAGATTAAGTTTATAAAGGCCAGTAAAAAGACAGTAATATCAAAAATTAAGATCTCCAGCGATGACTTGGAAGAGATCAAACGACAAACTGAAAACGGCAACAAGTATCTTCCAGAGTTTTTGATAGAAATTAAAGATGATGACAATGAATTGGTAGCTGTTATCAGGAAGATTCTATATGTGCGAAAAAATAGAAAAACAGGCTGATTGAAAATTTCGCTGTTGGATAATAAAAAAGCCTAAGAGGTTACTTTTCTCTAAGGCTTTTATGCTATTGGCTCCCTGGGTAGGACTTGAACCTACAACCTAGTGGTTAACAGCCACCCGCTCTGCCGATTGAGCTACCAGGGAATATTTTTGATGGAACAAATGAAGGCATGTTATCTATGCCGTACCCAAAAAATTGTCAAGAAAAAAAATGTGCTGGACCGTTTGTCCTGTATCCGGTTGATACGGG
>JAHEIB010000242.1 GCA_024639645.1 Deltaproteobacteria bacterium | reverse complement strand
TGGTGTCCGGTAAATATCCCCAACAGCCTGTCATTGCCGTCGGTGCGGTGGTGATGCACCAAAACCGCATATTGCTTATTCGCCGGGGTAGGGAACCGGCCAGAGGGGAATGGGCCATACCCGGCGGGCGTGTCGAATTAGGGGAAACCATGCGTGAAGCAGCGGCGAGGGAGGTTATGGAAGAGACATGTGTCTCTATCCACCCAGGGGAACTGGTATATTTCTTTGAAACAATTCGGCCCGACCCAGACGGCAGAATCCGGTTTCACTACGCCATCTTCGATTTCATGGCTCAATACCTGGAAGGTGAACCCAATCCCAGGGACGATGCCATGGACGCCAGGTGGGTATCGGCTGCCGAGGCCGACACCTACAACCTGAACATCAAGACCCGGGATCTTCTGAATCGAATCGGCTTTATAAATATACAAACCCTATTAGCCACCAAACAAAGATAAGATGCTCAGACAAACGGATCGTATCGAACAGGATCAAAAATCGAATTGTATTTTTTTATTGCATGTTTTCTGTTTCCGGTTATCATAGGGTATGGTTCGTTCATATGCTTTCGGACCTGTTAGGTCCGGGTCCGATCGAAACAGGCGAATTGGCAAGGGGGATCATGTCATGAAAGAACTCATCACAAAAATTGCGCAGGCGCTGGTCGACAAACCCGAGGTCGTGTCGGTTGATGAAATCCATGGCGAGCATACAACGGTGCTGAAACTGAATGTGGACAAATCAGACCTGGGGAAAATCATCGGTAAAAAAGGAAACACCGCCCGGGCCATTCGAACACTCTTGAGTGCCGCTTCTGGCAAGGCCCAACGACGGCATTTCCTTGAAATAGTAGAATAATTATACTGTTTCCCACTTTTTAAGCCTTTTTAACGCCCTGCTCAGGGCTGGGATATGCAGCCATTGCTGCAGTGTGCTACCCTTCTGAGCATAAATCGTTTGCTAAGCATGACATCACCTCCCCTGGTTGCTGCTTTCTCAAATGAACTTTGCACCAAAAACACCCCCTTCATACCACACAACACTGGCATCCCGGATGTTTTCTTTATCGTCGCATGATATGGCAAGACGAATTGTCATTCCCTTCTCTACACAACCAGGTGCTTTCGCAAGGATGCTGGCACCATAGTTGCTCATATTTTCAATGGCGCCAACGTAGGTTCTTTCACCCACAAGAAACGTAACGTCTCTCTTGCAGACAGTTCTACCAGCAAATCTTTTTTCGTTCATATTGCCACCCTCATTCTTTTTCACTGTCCGGCCATTACATATATATCTACATCTTTTTGCCTTATATATACTACATCGTGGTATTGTTTTGTCAAGCTTCATCTATAGATTATTTATCGATTGAAGTGTGCCCTTCAGAATCTACAGGGTTAGGGCTCACTATTTCGGTTCAATAATATAACTTTCAATGATAACAAGAATAAATTATAGCCTATGATGAGCGTTTCAAATTTTATGAAAGTTGGATTAAATATTAATTTCTCACAATTTTATATGAAAAAATTAAAAGCCGTCATCGCGACGCCTTCCTTTTCAGACTTTTACACAACGACCCATCGTCTATCGGCTCTGGGCGAAAGAATTGCTGAAAAAATTCTACAACGCCGGGGATGGCGCACCCGGTTGTTGCATTTTCCCAGGACGGGAAAACAAGTCCTGCCGTTGTTGCCAGCCCTCTCCCATCTTGAAACATTTCTGATTCCAGGTGAATTCGGTCCAACCGCGTTCTTTTCAAAATATCAGCGTTTTGGTCCCTCCCCTGAAGACAGTGCGGCCATCATTCTGAATGAAAAACCCGATGCTGTTTTTCTTTCCTGTTTTGCCTTTGCCTATGCTGACGACACCCTTTCCCTTGCCCGACATCTCAAGATACAACGCCCCTCCGTGCCCGTGTATGCCGGGGGTGCCGGAGTCAGTGTACTGCCCGAATATTTCCAAGCAGCAGACTGTATCGATGCTGTTATTACGGGTGAAGCAGAAAAGTCTCTGCCAACATTTCTGAAGGAAAACCCGGCCCTTGATAACAGTATCGACGATTGCCTCGACAGCCCGGGCAGAATCGACTTTTCCATAGCAATGACCCGGTCTTCTAAAAAAGGTCGGTGGCTGACAACGACTCTCAGCCGGGGATGCCCCCAAAAGTGTCAATTCTGCGCCAATCATCTTACACACGGCAGGGTCTTTCGAACCGTGCCCATTGAAACATTCTTATCGACCCTTCAGGCTTTTCCCAAGGATGTCCCTATGCATATTAATTTTGAAGACGACAATCTTCTTCTGGACAAAGACTATTTCCTTGCCATTCTTGGGACCATCAAAAATCAATTTCCCCGGGTGGATTTCAGTGCTGAAAACGGCATGGACTACCTTTTGCTCGACGTCAACACCCTGGACAGACTCATCGCCCTCGGTTTTAGACAGTTCAACCTTTCCATGGCCTCCCTTTCCACTTCTATTCTGAAGGATTCACACCGCCGGGGTGACCCGGAACACCTGCAGGAGGTCCTTTATCACCTGAGGCGCAAAAACATCCCGTCCATCACCTATTTCATCTGCGGCCTGAAAAAGGACACTGCCGATTCCGTAATCGAGAACATAGGCTTTCTATCCCGGCAGCCAACGCTCATGGGCATATCCCTGTTTTATCCGGTACCGGGTCTGTCAGGATTCAGAGACGCGCAACCCTTTTTCAAATCCGACTCCCATCTCTGTGCTGGAAGCGCTGCGTTTCCATGGTCAGGGTCCCTCACCACCGCACAGATGATCACTGCCTTCCGGTTGACCCGTTATATCAATTTCACCCAAAAAAAGGACTATCAGCCACATGAGCGCGATCTTCTGACACGCATCTGCAATGAAAGGAAGCTCTACTCCTTCCAGCGAAAGGGCAGGCAGAAATGGATGGTGCGACCACCTGGGTTGGATCGGGATATGGAAGCGGCGTTTTTTAAGAACAGATAGTTAAAGAAGCCATAAGCATTAAGCGGTAAGCGGTAAGCTGCTTATGGCTTACAGCTTAGTGCTCAATACGATGGCATGTTATTATAAAAATCTATTTTAACTATGTTTTTTCGGATGTGATACGAAACAAGGTCACCTGCAACATCACGCTTCCATATGCTCATTTTTCAGCGTTTCCAATGCTCTTTCGCGTATCTGATCCAGGGATTGCTGAACATCGGCAGGCATTATCTGTGGATTATAGTTTTCGAGAATATCCTTGGCCTTGGCGACCGCTTTCTGGCCCCATGTTTTTTGTCCCTGGGCTATCCAGGGTTCAAGGGTTTCGCGGTTACAGAGCCGAGGTTGCCAGTGTTCCTGTTTAAAATAGTTCATGGTCTGTTCGGTTGAAATAAAGGCACCCTGGGGTCCAACCTGGCGAATCACATCCATACCGATATGTTCCGCATCGATGTCAAAACCGCGAACAACACGCCGCACGTAACTGATGATCTCGGCATTCATCACAAGCGCTGCCGGAGACCCCACCAGGCCCTGCCCCAGATAACCAATGTCATGTATCAGATTGGCACCGTCCAAGCCGGCCATAAGCAAAGAGATAGACCATTCCATGCCGGCCTGCTCATCAGGGGTGTGTGCGTCGCTGACACCGGCTGTTCCCCACATGGGAATGCCGTAATAATGATACAGATCCGCACAGGCCGATAATGCCAGTC
>JAHEIB010000103.1 GCA_024639645.1 Deltaproteobacteria bacterium | reverse complement strand
AACCGAAAAACTGCTGCAGGCAGGCGCCGATATTATTCTCATCGACACATCTCATGGGCACTCGGAAAATGTCATTCAAGCGGTCAAAACATTGAAAAAGAGATTTGCGAATCTCGAACTCATTGCCGGCAATGTTGCGACAGCCAAAGGCGCAGAGGATTTGATCCGTGCGGGTGTCGATGGTGTCAAAATCGGTATCGGTCCCGGGTCCATCTGTACCACCCGAATTGTTGCCGGTGTTGGGGTGCCCCAAGTATCCGCCATCATGAACTGCCGATCAGTTGCAAGCAAAAACGATATCCCTCTCATCGCAGATGGTGGCATCAAATTCTCGGGTGACATTACCAAAGCCATTGGGGCAGGTGCGCATGTCGTCATGATAGGAGGACTTTTTGCCGGTACAGACGAGAGCCCGGGTGAATCCGTGTTTTTTCAAGGTAGAAGTTACAAAGTGTACAGGGGCATGGGATCATTGGAGGCCATGAAAAAAGGCAGTCTCGATCGTTATTACCTGGGGGAAGATGAAGAGGAGGATAAGTTGGTTCCGGAAGGTATCGTTGGACGCGTCCCATATCGCGGCACCTTGACAGCGAACATCCACCAATTGGTGGGGGGCTTGAAAGCCGGCATGGGATACCTCGGTTGCCGAACCATTGCGGAACTCAGAGAAAAAGCACGATTTATGAGGATCAGTGCCGCAGGTCTGCGCGAAAGTCATGTCCATGATGTTATTATCACCAAGGAAGCACCGAACTATCGTCTCGACTAAAGAAGAGGGTCCAAGGGGTCAAGGATTCCAGGGTCCGAGGGTAGCTGACAGCAATATTCGAGTGGCAGCATCCTAGCCTTCAGGCATCCTGGCGTCCCAGTATATAAGGGTTAAAACAATCATTATGTCAACTCGTTCAAACAACTTTGTTCATCTCCATGTCCATACCCAATACAGTCTCCTGGACGGGGCTATCCGCTTTGATGAACTTTTCAAGAAATCCAACGAGCTGGATATGAACACCGTGGCCATAACGGATCACGGGACCATGTTTGGATGTGTTGAGTTTTATGAGAAGGCCTTAAAATCGAATATAAAACCGATTATCGGTTGCGAGTGCTATGTGGCACCCCGAAGTTTGTCCGACAAAACGCCTTTAGACCACAAAGGACTTTCTCACCTGATTTTACTTGCCGAAAACAATCAAGGGTACCAAAATCTCTGCAAGCTCGTTTCCACTGCCAGAATCGCCGGTTTCTATCACAAACCACGTATCGACAAGGACTTGTTACAAAAACACAGCCGTGGTCTGATAGGTCTATCAGCATGTCTGCATGGTGAAATCCCAAGAATGATCACCGCCGGTGACATGAAAAAAGCGGACGATGCCGCCCAACAATATTGTCAGATTCTTGGCGATGGAAACTTTTATTTGGAAGTTCAGAACAATGGCATCGACATCCAGGAGAAAGTGAACCAGGCCTTGTTCGACATGAGTCAGCGACTCTCTATTCCTCTGGTGGCAACCAATGACTGCCATTATCTGAACCGGGAAGATGTCAAGGCACATGATGTGCTTCTATGCATCCAGACCGGCAAAACTGTCCAGATGACCAACCGACTCAAGTTTGGAACCACACAGCTTTATTATAAATCCAAACCTGAAATGTTTGCCTATTTCAAAGATCATCCTGCTGCCATCGACAACACCGTTACCATTGCCGACCGGTGTCATGTGGATTTTGACTTTAAAACCTATCATTTCCCTCAATTTGAGACACCTGACGGACAGGATGAATCGGAGCTGTTCGAAAAAAAGGTGCGTGAAGGGTATCAACGTATTCTCAGTCGGCTGAAGCAGCAGAACCCCGAATTGGATGGGGCCGTCTATGACAAAAGAATCGAATATGAAATAAAACTGATCCAGGAAATGGGTTTTTCAGGTTATTTTCTGATCGTGGCCGATTTTATCCATTATGCCAAAGAGCATGACATTCCCGTTGGGCCGGGCAGGGGATCGGCTGCTGGAAGTCTTGTTGCATACGCTTTGGGTATTACCAACCTTGATCCAATCAAATACGGCTTGATCTTTGAACGGTTTTTAAATCCGGCCCGAAAAAGCATGCCTGACATCGACGTTGATTTTTGTATCAACGGCCGCGAACGTGTTTTCAAATATGTCTTTGAGAAATACGGTGGGGGAGAAAGAGTTGCTCAGATCATCACCTTTGGAAAACTGAAAACACGCGCCGTCATCAGGGATGTTGGCCGGGCATTGGATATTCCGCTTCACGAAGTCGACAGCATCGCAAAAATGGTTCCCGATGTACTGAACATCAGTCTTGACCAAGCCCTCAGACAGGAGCCAAGGCTGAGAGAGCTCACAGAAAAAAAACCGGATATTGCCGAACTGATACAAATTTCCAGAATTCTGGAAGGCCTGCCAAGACACGCCTCGACACATGCTGCAGGTGTGGTCATCGGTGATAAGCCTCTAATGGACTATCTCCCCCTATACACGGGGAAAAAAGATGAAGTCGTCACTCAGTTCGACATGAAAATCGTCGAGAAGATAGGTCTGGTCAAATTCGATTTTCTTGGTTTGCGGAATCTTACCGTCATCGCCAACACCTTGAGCCTGATTTCCCTTCAGGGCAAAGAGCCACCCGATATGGACCACATCAAAGACGATGACCCCGCAACATACGCGCTTTTATGTTCCGGGGATACCACGGGTGTGTTTCAGCTTGAAAGTGCAGGGATGAAGGATCTATTGACCCGTTTGCGACCGGAGTTTTTCGATGATGTGATTGCCCTTGTGGCTCTATATAGACCCGGTCCTCTGGATAGCGGCATGGTGACCGATTTTGTTCAGAGAAAGCACGGCAGAAAAGAAGTCAATTACCTGGTGCCCGAACTGGAACCCATCTTGAAAGAGACCTACGGGGTGATCGTATATCAGGAACAGGTCATGAAAATAGCCGGTGACCTGGCAAATTATTCCATGTCTGAAGCGGACGATCTAAGAAAGGCCATGGGAAAAAAGATCGTACAGATCATGGCCAAACATCAAGAACGCTTTGTCAGCGGTGCCGAGGATAACGGTATTCCCCACGATAAAGCCACTGAAATATTTGGTCTTATTTCAAAATTCGGCGGCTATGGTTTCAACAAATCCCACAGTGCCGCCTATGCCTTGATTGCCTATCAGACTGCTTATCTAAAAGCCCATTTCCCAGTAGAATTTATGGCGGCTCTGCTAACCAGCGAGATGCATTCCTCCGATGGTGTTGTCAAGTACATTTCCGAATGCAAAAGCCACCACATTTCAATACTGCCACCCGATATTAATGAAAGTCGAATAGAATTCGTTGTGTCCGGATCCGATATCCGCTTTGGATTGGCTGCCGTCAAAAACGTCGGAGAAGGTGCCATAGAATCGATTCTCGAATACAGGGACGAGCAACCTTTTGCATCCATCTTTGACTTTTGTGAGCGGGTAGATCTCCGCAAGGTCAACAAACGGGTGCTTGAAGGTCTGATTAAGAGCGGCGCATTCGATACTCTCGGACTAAAACGATCACAGCTCTTTGCCGGTCTGGAGGACATCCTCGAGTATGGGCAACGTGTCCAGCGTGAAAAGACCGATCCTCAAATGGGGCTTTTTGGGACCGGTATTGACCAACCGGCTATTAACCTACCATCGCTGCCCGAGATTGGGGAATGGGATGAAAAACAGTTGCTGGCATTTGAAAAAGAGTCCCTGGGCTTTTATATCACGGGACATCCCTTAAACCGTTTCAACGACATTATCGACAAATATGCCACGGCCGACGCCATCTCCGTGAAAGAAATGTCTGACAATTCCGCTGCCAGGCTTGCCGGAATTATTCGGAATACCAAAGTAATTACCACCAAACGCGGAGACCTTATGGCCTTCGTCACCATGGAAGACATGAACGGTTCCTTTGAAATGACCGTCTTTCCAAACCTCTATGCAAGCACCAGTCATCTGCTGGAGGTGGATACAGCCATCCTGGTGGACGGTCAAGTTCAGAAAGATGAGAAAAGCATCAATCTCCTGGCCAATCATATTGTTCCGATTCAAAAGGCCGAAGAAACCTGGACCGTGAGCATTCACATAAAACTGGACATCACCACCACAAATAGGGAGCAACTTGAAACCCTGCATGGTGTTTTCAAGAATCATCCCGGTGCCTGCCAAGCTTATATTCACATACAGGACCCGGAAATGACGGAAGCGGTGGTTGCCCTGCCGGAGTATCAACAACTGCAGCCACGGGCATCCTTGAGAAAAGAGGTCAATGCCTGTCTGGGATATCAGGCTTATGAGAGCGTCTGCAGCAAAGCAGGAGCATTCAAAGAAAGAAACGGTCAGCACGAACAATGGAAACAAAAAAAATGACATCCAACAAATTGACGATCTTTCCGGTACTGCTAGCAGGTGGATCAGGAACACGTCTTTGGCCAGTATCCCGGGATCAGGCGCCAAAGCAGCTGGCTGAAATAGGGGGGGAGAGATCCTTTTTGCAAGAAACCATCCAGCGGCTTCACCCTGCGCTTTGCCTCGACAATATTCGGGTCGTTTGTGGTAAAATGCATTGTGAGGAATCTTCGGAGCATCTTTCCGCCATTGGGTTGACAACAGAAAAGATAATTATCGGCGAACCCGTGGGCCGTAATACAGGACCCGCTATTCTCCTGGCGGTCTTGAAAATTCTCGATCAAGCATCTATCCGGGACGCTCTTTTTTTTATTCTGCCTGCAGACCATGTCATTGGAGATGTAACCCGCTTTCATGAAAGAATTCACAAAGCAATCCATCTTGCACAAAAAGGATATTTGGTCACCTTTGGAATTCAGCCCGATTATCCTGAAACCGGATATGGGTATATCGAAGCGCGGAAACCTGTTCACGGCGGTGGGCTTGCCATCGATAGATTTGTTGAAAAACCGGATATGAAAACGGCCAGATCGTATATTGAAGCGGGCGGCTTTTTCTGGAACAGTGGCATGTTTGCCTTTATGGCGTCAGCTATTTTAAACGAATTCAAGCGATTTGAACCTGAGTTAGTGGAAAAAATGACGGCTATTGTCGCCAAAGGCGATCCAATTGCAAAAGAGGCATATCAAGACCTTCCGAGCATATCTTTTGACATTGCCATAATGGAAAAGACATCCAAGGGCGTGGTTCTGCCTTCTGATTTCGGCTGGAGTGACATTGGGACATGGCGTTCCCTGTATGACTACATGCCCAAAGATGGTGACGCCAACGTTATTACCGGTGATGTTATCTCTTATAATACCAAAAACAGTCTCATCATCGCCAAAAATCGTTTGGTTGCCGCCAATGACATTTCTGATACCGCCATTGTTGAAACATCCGACGCTGTGTTTGTTTCCCGGCTGGAGACAAGTAAGAATGTCAAAGATATCGTATCCATATTGAAACAAAACAAACGGAAAGAATACCAGGTGCATCTCTTGGAAACCCATGTCTGGGGATCCATTCAATATCTGGAAAAAACCGACCAGATTCTTGTTGCCAAGCTGTTGATCAAACCAAATGCCGTCTATGAAAAGACCCCACACCATCCTGAGCGCTGGCATATCTGTCTGCTCTCAGGTGACGCCCAAATAGCCCACGCCGGAAAACAGCATGTGCTTTTATCAGGAAATTCCCTGTCTCTGAATGTGCAGAGTGAAATAACAATCCAAAACCCCGGCAAAAAAGACCTATTGGTAATCATCACCCATTAACAGGAATCTATTTTAATGAAAGTTCCCCTGCTGGATCTAAAAGAACAATACCGTTCCCTGAAAAAAGAAATCATGGCTGCCACTGAAGCTGTTTATGAATCGCAACATTTTATTCTGGGTGAACGCGTGCTCTCCCTGGAAGAATCCATCGCCCGATATTGCGGAACATCCCATGCTGTGGGTGTGTCATCGGGCTCCGATGCATTGCTTATCTCCCTCATGGCCGCTGGGATTTCTGCCAATGATAGCGTCCTGACGACACCCTATTCATTTTTCGCCACCGCCGGAGCCATTGCGCGTCTCGGTGCCAGGCCTGTTTTCGCTGACATCGACCCGCAAACCTTTAACCTGTCTCCTGAAACCCTTGATCTCGCCATGGAAAAATTGACAGTGCCTGAGCGAAAACAGGTAAAGGCTATTATTCCGGTCCACCTATATGGTCAGTGTGCCGACATGGATCCAATTATACAATTTGCAAAAAATAATGATCTTGTGGTTGTCGAGGATGCTGCACAGGCTATCGGTTCAGAATATCAACACCGCCGGGCCGGTTCCATGGGTGCATGCGGTTGTTTTTCCTTTTTCCCATCAAAAAATCTCGGAGCCTTTGGCGATGGCGGCGTGGTAACGACCCATTCCCAGGAATTCTATCATCATCTGAAAATACTGAGAAGCCACGGATCTGAGCCCAAGTATCACCACAAGTTCGTTGGTGGTAATTTCAGGTTAGATGCCTTGCAAGCTGCCATTGTTTCCGTAAAATTGAACCATCTGGACCACTGGACCGCTGCCAGGCAGGCCAATGCTGCAAAATATCGCAAGCTCTTTTCCCAGAATGGATTGCACGAAACAATCCGCTTGCCTGTTGAGAGGGAAAACCGCCACATCTATAACCAGTTTGTGATTATGGTCCCGGATAAAAGAGACGATCTCAGAGACTTTCTTGCACAAGCCGGCATCGGCACCGAAGTCTATTATCCTGTGCCCCTGCATCTTCAGGAATGTTTTGCCTACCTTGGTTATCAGCCTGGGGATTTTAAGGTTGCCGAAAAAGCCGCCCGAAATTCTTTGGCCATTCCAATTTACCCTGAGCTTTCAGACGCACAGCTTGAGTATGTCGCAGAAACGATTAAACTGTTTTATGGGTAATGGATCCCCCCGAGTAAACCCGTGGTCCAAAAAAACACCCCTTTTCGCCTTCGGCTACACCGCAGTTATCCGCTTAAGTACCTTAGGGAACCTTACATCAGCGCATGACAAGGAACCATCCAATATGAAAACATTACTCATTTAATAGCTACGCCAGTTTAACCATATGGCCGGCGCTTATGTTAGGAGCCCTTGGGGCGAGCTCGAAAAGCGCCCGTGGATTATACATTTCGTACTTTTTGAACCGCAACAGCGAGCGCATTCCCCGTAGCTTGCTGCGAGGAATCTTCAATCCCGAAAGTTGACTTAACTTATTTTTAAGCATTCATCCACGGGCATGCTCGTAATATTCTGCGAAGGCGGGTAAATCATTAAACCAGGCCTATTTTGACATCAGATTTTGACTCGACCCCGATTCCATGCTAAGCTAAGTAATCACTATTCTTGCAACATGTATTTTACATATCCGGAGGATAAAATGAAGTGGATACATCACTTAGGATTGACGATTGTTTTGATACTCCCCATCATATGGGGGTGTTCATCCGATGAAGAGAAAAAACTGTCACATTTTGAAAAAGGGAATGCCTATTTTGAAGATGGCAGCTATAAAAGTGCTGAACTTGAATTCAAGAATGCTGTCCAGATTGACCCGGAATATGTGGCGGCCCATGTCAAGCTTGGTGAAACCTACCTGAAGCTGGGAAATTCCCAGGGTGCTTTCAGGACCTACTCCCGTGTGGTCCAGCTGGATGAAAACAACACGGACGCCCAGTTGAAAATGGCAACGTTCTATATGCTGGGTAAACAGACCGAGAAATCCAAAGAACTCCTAGATAAAATTCTCACAAAGGACCCGGACAATATCGACGCCCTCTTTTTAAGGGCAGGGCTCCTTGATCTGGATAAAAAACTGGATGAAGCCGAGAGTGTATTCCGTAAAATCATTCAGCTCGACCCGAAGCAGACACGTGCATACATGGGGCTTTCCCGCATATTCGCTGCAAAGGGACAACTTGACCTGGCAGAAGAATACCTTGTCAAAGCCACGAGCATCGATCCCCAGGACATTAAACCGCGTCTCATTCTTTTCAATTTCTACCAGAGTAAAAATGAATTTAAAAAGGCGGAAGCAGTTCTGGAAGAATCCATAAAAACAAATCCGGACAATGCCGAGCTCTTGATCTACCAGGGAAATTATTTTGCCCAGCGAAAAATGAACCAAAAAGCCGAGGCTTCTTATGCGGCCGCAATAGAAAAGGATTCGGACGACATGCGATCCTACATGGTGGCTGCCGGATTTTATGAGATGACGGGTGATAACGAAAAGGCCCTGGCCCTGTATAAAAACGCCCTGGATCGTCAACCAGAAGACATTCGCGTCAAGAGCACCATTGCCAGGTTTTATCTCAAGAATAAAAATATGGATCAGGCCGAGTCGACCATCGACAACATACTCCAGGAACGCCCCAATTATTTTCCAGCCCGATTGCTGAAAGGGGAGATGCTGGTACTAAAAGGACGGTTTGACGATGCCATCGATATACTAAACCAACTGGTGAAAGAAGAACCCAAGTCATCCAGATCGCACTACCTTCTGGGGGTATCCTACCTCAGTAAAGGTGACAGCAGTATGGCAAAAACCTCCCTGACAAGAGCCATCGAAACCAATCCGGGTTTTCTGAAGGCCAAACTTCTCTTGGCAGAAATTTACTTGCGGCAGCGCGATTTCGAGCTTGCTAAAAAAGAGAGTCTTGAAATTCTTGCGATGTCACCAGACAATTACCCGGCAACACTATTACTGGGAAACACAAACATGTTTCAAAAAAACATGGATGCCGCCACAGAAAATTTTCAGAATCTTATCAAAATGGATCCCCAGAACCCTAGCGGTTATTTTCGCATGGGTTTATTGCAGCGTCTGACCAAACAATACAAACCGGCGCTGGCCAATTTTGAAAAAGCATTGGCCATCAATCCCAAGCTGATGGATGTCTTCACCAATGTCATTCTTCTTCACACGGAAAAGAAAGAATTCAAAACAGCTTTAAATAAATGCGACCAACAGATTGAGATCATCGGTGATGTGCCGGCTGTACTGGCCATCATTTATAACTTGAAAGGCGGACTCTATCTTTCCCAGGATATGTCCGACAAAGCGGAATCGGCTTTTGAAAAGTCCATTGAAGCCAATCCGGATTACCTCCGATCCTACTATGCCCTGGCACGATTATACCTTTCAGGGAACAGACAAGACAAGGCCATTGCCCAGTATGAGTCCATTCTTGAAAAAAACCCGCAGCAGGCCAGCGCCAACATGATGCTCGGTACGATTTATGACCTTGAAAATCGCTTTGATCTATCCGAAAAACACTATCGTGCCGCCCTTGAGATCAAGACAGATTTTGCTCCGGCAGCCAACAACCTTGCCTATATCTTGGCTATCCAGGACAAAAATATCGATGAGGCCCTGGGCTACGCTCAAAAAGCCAAGGAACAACTCCCGGAAGAACCGAGTGTCATGGATACACTGGGATGGATCTACTACAAGAAAAGTCTTTATGACAGCGCTATCAGTGAATTTGAAGACAGCCTGGAAAAACTGCCCGACAATCCGACCGTCAACTATCACCTTGGCATGGCCTACTATCAAAAGGGTGACAAGACACGCGCCAAAAAGCAGCTTCAGAAAGCCATATCACTTGATGCGGACTTTGATGGTGCCGAAGAAGCCAGGTCGGTTTTGTCCAAATTATAAAATCGTGCAGGTTATACTTTCATGAAGTATTTTCCATTCAAGATTTTAATCCTGTGCATTCTCATGCCGCCGGTATTGTATATCACGTCTGTCCAGGTACTTGAAATGAAACTCCAAACCCTGTACAGTGACGAGATTGAAGAAATTTATATTGGAGACACCCGCCCGTTGTTTGAAGGCAGTCTCACCATCGCCCAGGCCATCAACCGGAATATCGACAACTATCTTCAATCCAAAGCACTGCTTTCCTGGGGTGTCAAAACCTCCGTAACCATCACCACACCTGCAAACACCATCGTATACCCAGGTGCATTCAGCCAGGAAGAGGCACCCAGCACATCAATCCCGTCCCTGGTGATTGCCAAAGAGAATTACGCCGCCTTAAATGAGGGCTTCACTGTGGTTGTGGATGTCCAGGTCGCACGCAATCAGTTTATCTCCTATGCTTTATTGACAGTGTTTATCCTCCTGCCGATCATGATATTTTCTTTCTATTATAGAAAAGGATCCCGCATGGCTGCTATGGAAACCAGCCATGTCCGTGATGAAATCCAGCGTCTGTCACAGATGGAGCAGGCCCAGCAAGAGCGGCTCAAAAAACTGAACGAGCAAAGAAAGTATCTTTCGGACGAGTTGCACAAAACAAAGCTGACATTCGATACCGAAAAAGAAAAAGCCAGCAGAACCGAAGATGAAATGATCGATGAAATCGTAAGCTTAGAAAAAAAGATGGAAGAAAATCTTTTTCTTCAAAAATCACAGGAAGAAGAAATCAATGCCCTGAAAGATAAAATATCACAGTTTGAAAAAGGAACCCGCAAACCCAACAGACAAAAAATAAAGGCATCTGAAGCCATTCAAAAGCGTTTTAAAACCCTCTACAAAAACCTGCTTGTGCATGACCGGGCTGTCAGCGGTTTTATTTCACTGACACCGGATTTACAATTGAAAGCTGAAGAAATAATGTTACAACTCCATGACGATCCCAAGCAGGTACCCATCAAGAGAAAGGTTTTTGGGAAAAAAAACAGGGAAACTGTATTTGAGGTATTGTTTTCCTACAAGGGTCGATTGTACTATCGGAATACACAGGATCAGAAGCTGGAAGTCGTTTCCATCGGCACCAAACACACACAAGCGAAAGACTTGAATTTTTTGGACCAACTCTAAATGTATCTATCTTTCTATCAGCTTGACCGAAAACCATTTCAGATCAGCACGGATCCGAACTTCCTCTGGCTTGGCGATAAGCACAAAGAAGCCCTGGCGGTTTTACGATACGCACTGATGGACAACAAGGGGTTTCTTCTGCTTACTGGAGACGCCGGTACAGGGAAGACAACACTGATCAATGCACTTGTGAACACTCTCGGAGAAGAAATAATCGTTGCGACACTGTTGGATCCAGGCATAGAAAAAGACGATTTTTTCTCATACATCGGCAAGGCATTTCAGCTTGAGCAGGCGTTTTCAAGCAAAGGTGAATTTGTTTATAATTTCACCAATTTCTTGAATTGGGCCCATGAGGAACGGAAAAAAGTCCTGTTGATTATCGATGAATCGCAGCGGCTAAGTCAGGAATTACTGGAAGAGATCCGCCTGCTCTCCAATATCGAAAAGCAGTACAGCAAACTGATCAATATCTTCTTTGTGGGGCAGATAGAGTTCAACAGCATTATTTTAGAGCCCCAGAACAGTGCCCTACGTCAACGAATTTCGGTCAATTATAATTTAATCCCCCTGTCTGCCAAGGAGACGGGCCAATACATTCATCACCGTCTGAAGGTAGCCGGTGCCGCCAAATCACTTTTCAATGCCGCCGCCGTGAAGGAAGTTTTCCAGTTTTCCAAAGGTTACCCGCGTCTTACCAACATTATCTGTGACCGAGCACTGGTAACGGGCTTTATCAGTGAGTCTAAAAAAATTGGTCCCAAAATTATCAAGGAGTGTGCAGAGGAGCTGAAACTTCAGAGTCAGAAAAGCCGGCCAAAAATGGAAAAACGCCAGGATAAAGCAATTCAGGCCACCAGTCAGAAAATATCTTCCTTCCAATCCCGAAGGCCCCTCATTGAAAAGATTTTGTACACAATTTTAGCCTTGTTGATAGCTACGTGGGTTGCCGTTGCCATTTATTATTATTACCCACAATATTTCCCTTTTTGGGGAACGCCCACGCCGGAAGCTGCCCAACCAAGCCCCCCCTTGGCGGATGATAAGCGAACTGAATCCAAAGAACGGACAATTATCCCCGAACAGATACAGTCAAGCAAAGCCCCC
>JAHEIB010000102.1 GCA_024639645.1 Deltaproteobacteria bacterium | reverse complement strand
TTGAATATCACGAAAATTATCCAAAAAGGCGATACGAGCGGAAACGGCATGATTGCAAAATTCCAGCTTCCTTCGGGTCTGGCAATCATCAGCCTTCCTACCAAAAACTTTTATGGCGGTCATTGGGACCTTGGGCCTACCTGGAATTATGTTGTTCTGGCAGATCGTCCCTTTCTGGTTGATGCGGGGCGATATGGTCAGGGACGACATCTGGTTGACATGCTGAACCTGGCAAGGATCAAGCCCGTGGATCTCGATTATGTACTCATCAGTCATGGTCATGAGGATCATGACGGGGGATTGGCCGAACTGGTAGAGCTTACCGATCTCAGGATCAAGGCTCACAGGGTATATGATTTTTTGATCAGGCAATATCCGGAAAGCGCTCCCCCGGGATACAAAGAACACTTTCCGGCAAAATGCTGGCACTGTTTTATGCCTGAATCCTTTTTAAAGGACAACTGCTTCCGGTATCATAAGGTTTTGCAGGCCTTGGATGTTGAAAGAATCGGAGATGGGTGTGAAAAGCTCGGGCCAGACATATCGACCTTGCACCTGCCGGGTCATAGCCCGGACTGCCTGGCCGTGATGCTGGGTCACGAGGCCCTGATTGTCGGTGATGTGGTTCTGCCGGGCATTACACCCTGGCCGACCTGTCTGGAGCAATATGACGAGCTATCTGACGTCCTGCAACCCTTATATCCGCAAGCAAATTCTCTTTTCGGGTTGAACCGCTATCTTGAGTCACTAAAGGTGTTGTTGCAGATTGCCAATCGATACCCGGATATCCTGGTGCTTCCAGCTCATCGCCTTTTTTATCAGGGCCACTGGAATACCATGCAGCTTAAAGAAAGACTAAACGAACTGATGGAACATCACGTTCAGCGCTGTGCATCCATCCTGGAAATTGTGGCGGCAGGGGAGAAATACGCCCATGAAATAGCCAGGCTCCACTTCAGTGAAATTCTTTTAAAAGGTCCGGGAAAGCAGATGGCAGCCAATGAAATCATCAGCCATAGTGAATTGCTGGTCGCCTGCGGTGATCTGGAGGAAGTAAAGAAGCATTGCTATGTCTCTACCGGTAGTGACAATTTTGAGAAATCTATCAGGCGTGTTCGGATTACCGGTAAAGTGCAGCCATTGCCTGTCTGAGAATTTCAATGGGTAGCTGACCGGGTGCACTAGGGGTGGTGGCGCTGGCAAATGTGATATCCGATCCGAACAGCCCGCCGACCATGCGTGTCAGTCTGCCTTGGGGTCCCATGGACATAGTTATGGCGGGAATTTTCAAGCCTTGCTGGCGTGCTTTTAGGGTGGCGTTCAACAGGGCCAGCACATCGTGATGTTCTTTGGGCATTACGGCAACTTTTGCGATATCCGCGCCAAGATCCTGTGCTTTGAGCAGTGTGTCGAAAATAAAGGTCTCATCCGGGGTCATTTCAAAATTGTGGTAGGAAAGAATTACCTGGACAGAGGCATTCTTGGCTGCCTTCATGATGGATTGTACAAAGGAAGCATCGTTGCGCAATTCGATATCAACGATATCCAAGTTTCCGGATGCTATGGCTTCTGTAAGCAGACACTGTCTCTGGTCGTCGTTCAGTTTTTTCAAACCGCCTTCCGAATGGATCCTGCAGGTAAAAATCAGAGGGGTATCGATGAATTGGATTCGTAATTTTGCGAGGGCGCCCAGGCTGTTGTTGATATCCTGGACATCGCAATAGTTATCGATGCGCCATTCCACCAAATCCGGGTCTGAGCTTTTTATGACCGCCGCCTCTTTGAATAGATCCGACCTTTCCGATGCCAAAAGGGGTATGCATATCAGAAATTCAGGGCCGCCGATGATTGTATTCTTGACCGTTATCTGGATGTCGCTTTGTAGACGCATTTACAGACGGCCTTTCTTTAAAATAGCCACCAGAAGCCAGATACCCATGATGGCTGCAGCCAGAAAACCGATGATGCCGATGAGGGAGATGCCATAAAAGAGAGGCGGTGTTTTGGAGATAACAATGAGAGCGGAGCCGATGATGAGTGCGGCAATGATAATGGAAAAAGAGATCCGGTTGCTGATCTGATCGTGGGTCGACAGCATCTGGTCAAGCCCTTGCAGTTCGTGAGAAAAAGACAGTTTTCGATGGCGGATCAAGCGGGAGATTTCAAGAAGGTCTTTTGGGAAATCCTTGAAAAATGTAAAGAGCTGTGATGTCAGAGATAGGACATCGCTCTCTAAGCGATCTGGTGAAAATCGTTGGAGTTTGATCTTTTTGATAAAGGGTTCTGCGTGTTCCAGCATGTCGAAATCAGGGTCCAGACTGCAGGCCACGCTTTCTACGGTACTCAGTGCCTTCATCATGAGAAAAATATCGGGGTAGATTCTCAAACGGTGGCGGGCTGCCAGTTCCAGCAGATGTTGCAGCAGTTTGCCCAGTTCTATTTCCTTCAAGGGCTTGTATAGGTGCTGTCCTATGAATTCGGCAACATCTTTTTCAAAGGAACGCATATTCGGCTCTTCGTCCCATGAGGTGATCTTTAGCAGACAGCTGGCTGCGCGGGCTTCATCTTTTCGCACAATACTGTCCACGAGTTCGACAAAATTTTCCCGGGTATTCCGGTCGATAGTGCCCACCATACCGAAATCGAGCAGACAGATCACATTGTCAGGCAAAACAAAGATATTGCCCGGATGAGGATCGGCATGAAAAAATCCATGGTCGAATATCTGGCTCAGGCATACATGGGAACCCCGAAATGTGATTAATTTTCTGTCGTAATCTTCCTCGTCGAGCAGATCCAGCTTGGACACCTTGATGCCTTTTATCAGTTCTGTTGTCAGTACGCGGGAGGTTGTGGTCTCTCGGTAGACTTTTGGAATATAGACGGTGGGATCCTGGAGAAATTCACGTGACACACGTTCCATGTTGGTGGCTTCGATGGTGTAATCCAGTTCCCGCTCCAGTGTTTTGGCAAATTCTTCGACAATCTTTACGGGTTGGTGGAAAGAAAGCTCTTCGATGTGATTTTCGGCCAGTGTTGCCAGATGAAGCATGATTTCAAGATCAATATCGATGAGTTGTTGGATGCCAGGTCGTTGAACCTTGATGGCGACATCCTCGCCGTCCAGATAGCGTGCCTGGTGTACCTGGCCGATGGAGGCGGACGCCAGGGGTTTTTCCTCAAAGGTTTCGAAGATGTTTATCAGGGGCGCTCCGAGCTCGGACTCAACGATTCGCCTGGCATCTTCGAATGGAAAAGGAGGTACCTCGTCCTGCAGTTTCGAGAGTTCCTGAATGAAATCGATCTGCACGAGGTCCGGCCGCGTGGAGAGGATCTGTCCCAGCTTGATATAGGTGGGGCCTAATTCTTCGAATGCCATCCTGACCCGCTCGGCTCTGGATGATTTCTCAACACGTTCCCGGCGTTTCTTGCTGATCATCTGCAGGCCGATTTCGATGTACTGTTCGATATTCAGGGTTTCAATTAGATCGCCGAACCCGTATTTGATGAGAACACCCAGAATCTGCCGGTAGCGGTTCAGGTTACGGTAGGTACGACCGATGACACCGATTTTGCGTATGCTAAGCATGGGAAATACTTCTCATGGTCACCTCAATGCTGTGAATCTAGAATGTCTGGAAGCTGGGATGCTGCTGTCTGCCACTCTCATTAGCGCAGCGGTTTAGACTGTTAGGTGCTCTCCGCTATTAGCTGCCAGCCACCCTCAGACCCTCTTATCGCCCTTGTATCCCCCTCGAAGCCTTCATTTGGCACCTTCATTGCTGATCATTTTCTTCAGTTCCCGGATTTCCTTTTTTAACCCTTTGAACTCCTCACCGGTGACGATATCCGCCCGTTTCAAAAACTCGTTGACGCTCTTTTCCACTCTTTTTTCCAGTTTGGTCTGGGCTTCCGCGTACCTTTTTTCGAGGTCTTTCAAAAACGCTTTTCCTTCTTCCCTGGGCATTTCTCCTTTTTTTTCCAGCTCCTTGGCCAGTGCTTCTACCTCGTCCCATGTTTTGAGAGCCAAGCCGATGCCCGTGAGCATTCCCTTTCTGATCAGGTCATACATGGTTTCCTCCTATTTCATTTTTCCCAGTATAGCGCTGGCAATGGTATTTTTCTGAATTTCCCGCGTGCCTTCATAGATCTCGGTGATCTTGGCATCCCGGTAAAACCGTTCCACTTCGTATTCTTTCATGTAACCGTATCCACCGTGTAATTGAATGGCTTCATCGGCAACTTCCACGGCTGCCCGCGCTGCGACCATTTTGGCCATGGATGTAAGCTTGGGATCGATTCGACCCTGGTCGAAGTTCCAGGCGGCTTTATACGTCATCAACCTGGCCAGTTCAATTTTGGTGGCCATGTCAGCGAGTTTGTGTTGGGTCACCTGGAACTGGGCGATTTTTTTCCCGAACTGTTCCCGCCCTTTTACATATTCGAGTGCCCGGTCGTACGCACCCTGGGCCGTTCCCAGAGCCTGGGCAGCCACCTGGATTCTGCTTTCGTCAAAGAAATGGAGTACGTGATAAAACCCCTTGTTTTCTTTTCCAATGAGGTTGGACAAAGGTACCCGCACATCCTTCAGGATGACTTCGGTGGTGGACATCATGTTGATACCCATCTTGTCGCCGACATCCACAGTGCTCAAGCCTTCCCTGTCAGCCTCTACCAGTATGATACTGATGCCCCTGTAAGAAGGTTTTGCTTCAGGGTCTGTCTGGCACATGACTGAATAGAATCCAGCCATTCCCCCATTGGTAATAAAGGTCTTGGCGCCATTGATGACCCATTCATCCCCTTCCTTGACTGCAGTGGTGTCTAAGAAAGTGATATCTGATCCATGATCCGGTTCGGTGAAAGCGCCTGCAGAAAGGGTTTTGGCTTCAGCTACCTGAGGCAGCCATTTTTCTTTTTGTTCATCGCTGCCATTATGCATGATGAGTTCGGAGGCGAAACTGGAGAGTGCTACAGCACTCCCGATCGTGGAATCACTCCGGCACAACTCTTCGATGACCAGGATATCTTCCAGACTTCCCATACCTTGACCGGAATATTCTTCTGGAAAATGGACCCCGATGAGCCCGATATCGCCTGCTTTCTGCCATATTTTTCGAGGGAATTCATGTTTCTTGTCAAGCTCAAGAGCCAGTTCTTTATCAAATTCACCCTTTGTAAAATCCTTAACCGCCTTTTGAATGTCTTTTTGCGTCTTGCTGAGTTCAAATTCCATTGTCAATCTCCCTAAATCATTAACGATATCAATGCTTCTCGCCACAAATTTCTCAATCCAAAAAAAGTAACATATGCCAATGGGTATTGCAAGGAGATTAGGTGGTTCCTCAGTTGCCATGAAGATAGTTGTGAACAGACTGTAGCATATAAAATGCAATCCATGGGCATCTATCGCCGGGGCGGAAAAGTGACTTGACTGATGACACATTCTGCCATAAGTTCATTTTTCGAGCTATAAGCTTTAAGCAATAAGCCATTAGCGGCTAAACTGCTTAAAGCTTATAGTAAACTGCTTATAGTTTAGAAGGGAAAGAACATATGCCAGTATCGATAGCGCTCGCAGGCAAGGGCGGCACAGGCAAAACCACGGTTGCAGGCATGCTCATAAAATATCTGGTGAAGCACCAGAAGACACCGGTGCTCGCTGTAGATGCGGACAGCAACGCAAATCTCAATGAAGTTCTGGGGCTTGAGGTTTCTGGAACATTGAGCGAAGCCCGGGAAGAAATGAAAAAGGGGCACGTACCCACCGGCATGACAAAAGATGTTTTCATGTCCATGAAATTTGAGCAGGCTGTCATTGAAGACAAAGGGTATGACCTGGTCGTTATGGGACAACCCGAGGGTTCCGGATGCTATTGCGCCGCCAATACTCTTTTGACGGGTTTTTTGGAGCGGTTGACAAAAAACTATCCTTATGTCGTGATGGACAACGAGGCTGGAATGGAGCACATCAGCCGATTGACCACCCGTAATATCGATATCCTTTTGATTGTAGCCGACACCTCTCGAAGAGGACTCCAGGCCGGGATGCGGATAGATAAATTATCAAAGGAATTGAGTATCGGTGTGGGTAGGAGCTGCTTGATTTTAAACCAGTCCAAAGATGCCCCTGCACCGGCTGTCCTTAAGATGCTGGGAGAGGCGGGTCTCGAGCTTGCCGGATCCATACCGGAAGATGAGACCGTGTACGAATTTGATCTTGAAGGCCGCGCCACCATCGAGTTGCCAGAGGACAACGACGCTGTTAAGTCAGCCTTTGATATTTTTGATAAAATTATTCCAAAGAATTAAATACAAACAAATATGGATAAATTGGAGAGTTGAAACCAGATGACGATGAAAAAGACAGGTTTTTTATTTGATCAGCGGTATCTTCTCCACGACACCGGACCCTATCATCCAGAGGTGCCCGAGAGACTCCAGGCAATCTATCAAGGCATCGAGGACGGTGGGCTAATTCCGAAACTCAGGATGATTGGGGCCGCCAGGGCGGATCTCAAGTGGGTGGAAACGGTTCACAGTGTGGATTATATCCGGCGGTTTGAGGAAGTCTGTTTTTCGGGTCAGCGCACCATGGATTCACCGGACAACAGAATGTGTACGGAAACCTTTGAAACGGCGTTGCTGGCAGTGGGCGGTGTGCTTAAGACGATAGATCTGGTTATGCAAAACGAAATCGACAACGCGTTCTGCGCTGTCAGGCCGCCTGGCCACCATGCTGAAGTTTCCGAAGCCATGGGATTCTGTTATTTCAACAATATTGCCATTGCCGCAAGATATTTGCAGCAGCAGTGGAATATCCCAAAGATCGGTATCATTGACTTCGACGTTCATCATGGAAATGGAACCCAGCATATCTTCGAAAAAGACCCTTCGGTGTTTTACTATTCCATTCACCAGCACCCTTCCTTTGCCTATCCCGGCACCGGCAGGGAATTTGAGAAGGGGTCCGTCGACGGTTACGGATTTACCAAGAACACACCCGTGCTTCCGGGGCAGGGGGATGAGGATTATCGGCATTATGTTAATAGGGATCTGATACCGGCATTTGATCATTTCAAACCGGATATGATTTTGGTGTCAACCGGATTTGACGGACACAGAGACGATGACATGTCCGACGTCAAATTGTCCACCCGTGCGTTTTCCTGGATCATGGAAACGATTTTCCAGATGGCGGAGGATCATTCGAAGGGAAAGCTTATTTCTATTCTGGAAGGTGGCTACAGCCTCAAACGGCTCCCGGAGCTGGCGCGTAACCATGTTCAGATATTATTGAACGAGCAAGTTCACCCATAAATCGTTGGAAGACATTTTTCAGATGGTATCGAAACGATTTGATACATATTGCAATAGGAGGATACGATGTTTGTCAGCAGATCTATGACAATTAAGGTTGTTACGATTCAACCGGATGCAACCGTCCTTGAGGCACAGGAACTGATGGCAAAGCACCAGATTCGCCATTTGCCGGTCATTGATGGGAAAGACCGTCTCATCGGTGTTGTCACCGACCGTGATGTTCGGAGCGTCCTGCCTTATGATTGTTACAAAAACCCTGATTGTGCCAAAGAGCATGAAAAAGTGGCCGGGTTAAAAATCAAGGACATCATGGTAGTAGAACCCCTCACCATTTCCCCCTCCGATACGATTCAGGATGCCCTGCTGCTGATTCAGGAAAAACGCGTGGGCGCTTTTCCGGTTGTCGACGACAAAGGAAAATTGAAAGGCATCATTTCCGTCAGGGACTTGTTGCGGGCATTTACAAATGTCCTTGGCATCGGTGAACCTGGAACGTTGCTTTGTATCCTGGTTGAAGAAAAAATTGGACAGATGAAAAAGATCGTTGATGCCATCACCGAGGAAGGTATTTCTTTCGGCAGCATTCTGGTTGCCAGGTATTGGGAGGAAGACAAGCGGGCTGTGTTCCCTTATCTTTTGACACAGAATATAAGCCGTGTAAAAAAGAAATTACAGAAGATGGGGTATACCCTGTTAGAACCTATGGACTGGTATCTTGACCAGTTGCCGAAGCACGAATGAATGTTGCTTCAAAACACCATATAGCACGATATAGCGGTGCTGCAAACCTCCTTAAAATGCTCACTACCCTTATGGTTGCAATGCTTTTTCGCCAGTCCACGCCTTGCTCTTGGGAGCGATCTGATGCTTTGAAACAGCTTTTATCAAAAGAATTCCTCGCAGCTCTGCTGCGGGGTAATTCATTAATTTTATCAAGATAAGAACAGCACTAGATGTCCTCAGCCGTTGGGGTGCGGGATGGAAGGTGCGTTTTTTTTATGTGTGTGAAAGACGTGCCACTTTGGTCTTGAGAGCGCGGAATGGATGATACCTGTTTTGCGCTACAGTCACCGGTGGTAGCTTTCCCGAAGGTGCCGACATGGCGAACCCACCTGCTGATCCTTATGGGGATCTGTTTATCTATTATCTTAAAGGCTGTATGATCTCGGGTAGCACGATAGTGGACATGTCATTTGTTGGCAATTGGGAAGAAGACGGATATTCTTTTCTATTTTTCAAGCGCTCATCACTTAAGACCGTCGAAGCACTGACGTCTCAACAGCCCCATTTGAAATTACTGGATAATTTTAAGATGTCTTATGAAGAATGGCAAGGCGGACCTGTTTTGCCGATTCAAATCGGGCGGATCCGTATCATTCCTCCCTGGTTGGAGACATTTGCTCGTATGGACTACCTGCCGGAAGAATCAAACCTGGATGAAAAGAGGACCATCGAGATTCTCTTGGATCCCGGTGTCGTGTTCGGTAGCGGCACGCATCCAACAACCCGGCATTGTATTGAAGCCATCCAGATGCTTGCATCCAGAACATCGGTTGGGACGGTTATCGATATTGGAACCGGGACGGGCCTGCTTGCCATTGCGGCAGTGAAGCTCGGATGCAAACGTGCACTGGCCATTGATTTGAATCATTTGGCCGTGAAAACTGCCAAAGCAAATCTACACTTAAACAAGTTGGAAGACAAGGTATTGGCGGTTCAGGGGTCTGCGGATAAATTTGTGGACTTACCGAGCGATCTTATGATATCCAATATCCACTTTGATGTCATGAAACGCCTGCTTAGGCGTAACCGTAAATTGTCTGCCCAATATGTTATCCTATCAGGTCTTTTACGAAGCCAGGCAACAAAGATTGAAGCTTTACTGAAGCAGGTGTCCATCACCCTGTTGGAGAAATGGGAAACAAATGGCACCTGGTATTCCTACCTTGGGAAGATATCTAAAGACCGGCAGTAGTTGTGAAGATCCGGGAACAGGGAGATGTGGTGGGACTACAGGGTTAATCTTCATGCTAAAAAGTCGGTGGATACATTTTCCGTTCTAAGGGGCAGCACTGTCACACAATAAATAGTTGCTGCGGGTTCTTCATATTAGACGAGAGAAGGGCAATGGTTATCACATGCTGGGGATCGAGAGGATCCATACCTGTTTCAGGTAGAGAATATATCAAATATGGCGGCGACACCGCCTGTATGGAGATTCGGGCCAGAAGTGGGGACATCATCATTGTCGACGCCGGCACAGGGATCCGAAGACTCGGAAACAAACTGACCAAAGAAGGTATTCAGCACTATAATTTCATTTTTACGCACGCTCACTGGGATCATATCATGGGCCTGCCTTTTTTCAAACCCTTGTACAGCAATCAAACAAAGATCAAGGTATTTCGATGCCCATACGCGGGCATGTATGCTGAAAAACTGATTACGCGTGTTTTGACGCCACCGCATTTCCCGGTGAAATATTCTGATTTGAGTGCCGAATTTACTTATGAAGATGGCTGCCCCCATACGTTTCAAATCGGTTCGGTAACGGTTGTTCCCATCCATCTGAGTCACCCCAATGGTGGCAAGGGTTACAAATTTATTGAAAATGAAAAAGCATTTGTATTTCTGACGGATAACGAGTTGGGTTATATGCATCCCAATGGACTTACGTTGAACGATTATGTCAGGTTTTCATCACAGGCCGACCTTCTAATTCATGACGCGGAATTCACGCCGGAGGAATACCACCGGTATATTGAATGGGGGCATTCGTCTTATGCGGATGTCCTCAAGTTGGCATCCCGGGCAGGAGTAAAAAAACTGGGGCTTTTCCACTTAAACCAGGATCGTACCGATGATGCAATTTCGTCAAATTAAAATCGCAATAGAGCGAAGGGTTACCCACCGGAAAGCATGGATCGAAAAGGTATGGACATAGACGCATCCGGTGCCGCTGATGGTTGGATTCGAATGGTACGTCTGTCTCCCCCAAGCCTTCAAGACAACACCGCCGATGCAGACCGCCTAAAAAATCAACTCAAAAAGCAGCTAAATACCAAGCGCGTAGAAATCGATTTAAATGTTTTGAAAAAACTGCCGGTTCGATTGCGGGACTGGGGGTATGCAGCACGCTGTATCGTCGTAAAGGAACGAGAAACGGATTTATGGCATCTCACCGGCATTTTGAATCCCGTGGATAAGCAGCGGCTGGCCGGCGTTGCTGTTGACCTGGGAACATCCAGGGTGGTGATCAGACTTGTGGAATTATCCACTGGCGAGCATCTTTTTGACACATCGTTTGACAATCCCCAACTTCGTGTGGGCCCTGATGTTTTGTCCCGGATCCACGCTTGTGATCAGCCGGGCGGTCTTGAAGAACTCAACCGGATGATTATCGATGAACTGAACCGGCAGATTCAAAATGCCTGTATCACGTGTGGAATCGACACGGATGATGTTTATTTTATGGCTCTTGCCGGCAATACCAGTATGACGCACTTATTCATGGGCTTGTCTCCCAGATGGTTGATCAGGGAGCCCTATATCCCGGTTGTCAACAGCCCCGATGTTCAAAAAGCCCATGCTTACGGGCTGAAGATCAATCCTGCCGGCAGGGTTTTTATTCTGCCCAACATCGGAAGCTATTTTGGCGGTGATCTTATTGCCGGTATTCTGCACAGCGGTATAAGCCGGCAGACCGATCCGGCCATATTGGTGGATGTGGGTACCAACGCGGAGGTTGTTCTGGGCAACGATAGCTGGCTGGTGGCCTGTGCCGGTGCAGCAGGGCCTGCACTTGAAGGGGGCGTGGCCCAGATCGGCATGATGGCAGGTCCGGGTGTCATAGACCGTTTACATATCGATCCAGAAACGCGTGTATTTCAGGTTCACACCATTGACAAGATGCTGCCCATGGGAATCTGTGGTTCCGGGATGATCGATCTTGCCGCAAACCTGTTTCTTACAGGTATGATCGATCTTCGAGGCCGATTTGTTCCCGAGATGTGTGGTAGGAAACTGGCGATGCATTCACAAATACCGTATCTGGAAATTGTTTCAGCGGATGAATCTGGAACAGGGCAACCACTGATGATCAGCCAGGTTGACTTGGACAGTCTGATTCGATCCAAGGCCGCCATGTATACCATCCTGGAGACCATTACAGAATCTGTGGGTATGGCAATGACGGAATTGAAGACTTTCTATGTGGCGGGGACATTCGGGGCCTTTATTGATCCTGTATCAGCTGTTACCATTGGAATGCTGCCGGATTTGCCGCCAGGTACCTTTCAATCTCTGGGGAACACATCCCTCGAAGGGGCGACAAAGGTCCTCACGTCCTGTGAAAGCATGACGGCCATCGAAGAGATAAAAGAAAAAATAACCTATCTTGAACTGAACGTTAACCAGACCTTCATGAACCGTTTCAGTGCCGCAAAATTCCTACCCCACACCGACCGATCCCGCTTTCCGTCCGTCAAGATTTAATTGCGTTCACTTCAAACACGACATGCCCCACCTACCACAAGATGGACCTGTATCGAATGAAACCAAAAATGGTATCTTTCTTTTCATTGACGCGCAGGAGATACAAAAACAGATTTCCCGATCTTTGGCTGCTTGCCACCCGATTGGTTACCAAAGAAAATTCATCGATAGTTATAGGCTTCGCCTCGATGAATTTATGGCTTGGCAAAA
>JAHEIB010000101.1 GCA_024639645.1 Deltaproteobacteria bacterium | reverse complement strand
TGTTTCTAATGCTCAATGTTACTGTCAATAGGAATGGTTTTTCTTGGTTACCGCTGTAGATATGTGAATAGGCTGGCACATACACGCGCTGTCCTTTTGATAGTTCGATATTGTTGTCACCCGCATACAGAAAAAGAGGCAAAAACAAACATATACTTAGCAAAATGAGATTATATTTAAGAAACTTAGTCATGGTTACTCCCCAATTATTTAAGCCACTCTATCAGAAAACCCTTAAAATCACAAGAAGTGGGAAGTTCGATGTCAAAAAAGGGATTGCAATATGCTCTAAATTGACACCTCAAAAACGATGTAACAACTTGGTGGTGATACATGGGTCTTCACCTTTGCACAATTGCAGACAACGTCAATATCGCAGGTTGGTAAATTCTACTGCTTTCAATCTTTTTTTTAAGCATTCATCCACAGGCATGCCCGTGGTATTCTGCGAAGGCGGATAAAAGACACTTGGCAAGCGGTGTCAAACCGAACACATGATCTTCTGCCTCGATGAAAACACCAATGGATGATAGCGACCTTAGGATTCGAAAAAGGGTCGGTGCGTGCGTATTTGTTTCTTTTGCAAGATTCTCAACACGTTCGGACCATCGCATAATAGACCGGCGATACCGAGCTCTGAAACAATGTAAATCGGTTTTGCTATCCATTTCGATGTAATCCACAGCATCATTTGATCTTCTGGTGAAAGCGTTTGTCCTGGCATTATTTGCCCCCTCATAAATTATCAATCATGACGACCAAAGTATCGGGCTGATCCATGACATCGCAAGTACCCCTGCTACACAGATGCTCGCACCAAACTGATATCGCCACCTGCTTGGATGCTGGACCAGACCATAATAGACAAACCCCAGCGCTACCCCTGACAAGAATCCGAACAAATGGGCCATGATGTCCGTGTGGCTGGATGAACCGGTAAATGCCAGGAGTGCCAGACCCGCTCCCAGGGGCAGCAAGACCTGAAATCGGGAACCCGACATGCGTATTTTTTTCAGTAACTGGTAGGAAGACAGAAGGCCCAGGGCACCGAACACGGCAGTGGAAGCACCAATGGAATTATGACCATATTCATAAACATAGGCATTGATAAGATTTCCGGATATGCCGGCGGCCAGAATCAGCAACCACCCCACACCCCATCCGGTGATGGAACAGACTCCCGTGGCAAAAATTGCCATACCGACCAGGTTCCCGACCAGATGCACGCTATCCGCGTGAAGGAGCAGTGCCGTGGCGCAGCGGTACCATTCACCATTGACAACATGCTGTGCAGAGGATCCATACAGCCTGTGAAACGAGCCGGCATCATACCCAAGGGCAATGGCAACATGACAAACGAGCAGAACGAACACACCCACGGCACCTGACCAGGTTCTTTGATAGGTCACGCGAGGGATTTCTTTGGAGGTCTTAAAGCCCTTGTTCTCGTCCTGGTAGGTTTTCAAGAGGTTTTCGGCTGCTTCCGATGCATCTTTTGCAACCCACAGGGCCCAGCCTTTTTCCCCGCGCCGTATCTCATGTTGTATCCCCGAGGATAAAAGAACAAGTCCAAAACTGTCAGCCTGTTCTCTCTTTAGACTATCGAGAAGAATCTGCATACCACTCCCCTCTTCTCATTGCATCATCACTTCGACATTGAAGCGTAAGCTGCGGCATGCGAAGCACTGCCGCACGGCAGAACCTGCAGGGAATGCGCTCGCTATTGCCGTTCATTATTCCTTGTTAGAAATTCTGCAGTTCAAGGAAATATCTATATGGGATTTATACCATTAATATAGCGTGCTATCCAGAAGCAGGGGCTAAACGATTATAGACCGCGTCCGTTATTCAGCCAGCACGCCACTGTGTGTCCTGCTTGTATTTCGACAAGTGTTGGTCGCTCCACCCGGCAGTGTTCAAAACAATATGTGCAGCGTGTATGAAACAGACATCCGGGAGGCGGATTCACAGGACTGGGAATCTCTCCCTCCAAGGTGATGGGCGACTGCTTTTTGTGTGGATCTGGTGTGGGAACCGCGGAAACAAGCGCTGCTGTATAGGGATGCCGCTGTATGCGACCGAACATGTTGGACGGCGCCATCTCTACGATAACACCCAGATACATCACCGCAATGCGATCGCACATATGATTGATCACACTTAAATCATGGGAAATGATTAAGCTGGAAAAATCAAAAGATGTCTTGAGATCCCCCAGAAGATTCAATACCTGGGCCTGAATAGACATATCGAGCGCACTGACCGGTTCATCGGCCACAATTAGACTCGGGTTAAGACAAAGCGCCCTGGCTATACCGATACGCTGTCTCTCTCCACCTGAAAATGCATGGGGGTACTTGTCCAGAGCATCGGCTTTGAGACCGACTTTTTCCAGCAGATTCAGCGCTCTGTCACGAAGTTGCTGCCGACCAGTTTTCTGGAATGCACGCAGGGGTTCCGTGACAATGGATGCTACCTTCATCCTTGGATCCAGGCTCGCTTGGGGGTCCTGAAATATCATCTGCACATCCCGGCGAAGGGCGCGCATCTCTCTTTGATTCAATCGGGTAATTTCCCTGCCATTGAGCTTGATACTCCCGGAGGTGGGCTCGATAAGACGCAGAATCGTACGCCCCAGAGTGGTTTTTCCACACCCAGACTCCCCCACAAGGCCAAAGCTTTCACCCTTATACACTTGGAAAGATATGCCATCAACCGCTTTTATCCAAGCCTTTGGCTTTGACCAGAGACCACCTGCCACAGGAAAGTATTTAACGATATCCTGAACGTCGAGTATGGGTTGTTGTGACATCTTGGGTCAGTTCCAATTAAATTTCAGCTACACATTCCAATAGCTCTGTTTAATCCATCGCGGCCTGACCTAAAGCATTAAGCGGCAAGCCATAAGTCGCTTACCGCTTAATGCTTATGGCTTACCGCTCCCATCAGCATACAGCCAGCACCTGGCTTGCTGCCCGGCCTGCACAGGTGATAGATCAGGCTTTTTTTGTCTGCATGGCTCAAAAACTTCGGGGCACCTGTCTGCAAACCTGCAGCCTGGTATAATTATATCCAGAGACGGCAGCGTCCCTTTTATTTCTTGCAACCGTTTTTTGGGCACGTCTGTGGGTGGTTGCATCCGGGGGATCGACCTCAGCAAGCCCCTTGTATAAGGATGCGCAGGCCTGTCGAATATGTCTGTAACAGAAGCGGCCTCGACAACTTGTCCGGCATACATGACCACCACCCGCTTGGCTGTTTGGGCCACGATACCAAGGTCATGCGTTATAAACAGCACAGACATCTTAAGATCCGCTTTGAGTTTTTCGATCAGGTGGAGTATTTGCGCTTGGGTACTCACATCCAGCGCGGTGGTGGGTTCGTCCGCCATTAAAAGACTGGGGCTGCAAACCATGGCCATGGCAATCATCACACGCTGCCGCATGCCTCCGGAAAGTTGATGGGGATACTCCTGCATGCGTTTCCTGGCCATGGGTATCTTTACCCGTTCCAGCCATGTCATGGCCGAGGCATAGGCCTCGATTTTTGACAATCCCTGGTGGGTCATAAGGGGTTCGGCGATCTGTCTGCCCACGGGAAGAACCGGGTTGAGAGATGTCATGGGTTCTTGAAAAACCATGGAAATAGCGTTTCCCCGCAATCGACGCAGTGCCTCGGTGTTAAGATCCAGCAGATTTTTCCCTTTGAACAAAATCCGTCCGGATTCGATTAAACCGGTAGATCTATCCACCAGGCCGAGAACACTCAGGGCTGTTACACTTTTACCACACCCGGATTCACCCACGAGCCCCAGTGTCTCCCCTTCCTCAATGTAAAGGGAAACCTGCTCCACGGCCCTACGCACACCTTGCGATGTCTGAAAGGATACCGTCAGATCTTGGATTTCCAGAAGTGCTGAAGACATGCTGATCCCTTTTAGCTGTAAGCTCTAAGCTGTGAGCTGTAAGCAGCCGATGGCTTATCGCTTACCGCTTATAACATATACGGATCCAGATTGTCCCGAATACCATCACCAAGCAAATTGAAGCCAAGCACTGTCCAGGCAATGGCCAGACCTGGAAATATACACATCCAGGGTGATATCTCCATAAACGTTTGTGCTTCGTAGAGCATCCGCCCCCATGATGCATGGGGTGGTTGTGTACCAAGACCCAGGTAACTCAACCCGGCCTCGGCCAGAACAGCAACTGCAAACTGGATGGTGGCCTGTATAATCAAGGGAGACAATAAATTGGGTAGTACATGCCGAAATGTGATGGCCCATTCACTGGCGCCACTAGCGCGGGCCGCTTCGATAAATTCACGGCCCCATATACCAAGGGCCACGGCCCTGGTGAGCCTGGTAAAAACAGGAATGTAAAAAATACCTATGGCCACCATGACATTGCTGATGGAAGGCCCCCATATGGCAGAGATAAGGATGGCCGTCAATACCGCTGGAAATCCGAAGAGTAGATCAGACAGCCGCATAATGGATTCGTCGGCCCACTTTCCAATATAGGCTGCAATCAACCCCAATACAACACCTGCCACCATACCGATGACCACGGTTGCCAGACCAACAAAAATGGAATTAACCGCGCCCACCATGACCCTGGACAAGATATCTCGACCGTATTGGTCCGTACCCAGGAGGTGATAAAAAGATGGCGCCTCCAAGCGGTGACCGGGATCCATACGGTTTGCATCATACGGCGTCCAGAAAAAACTGACAGCAGCCGCCAAAACAACGACGGCTGTTAACACAAGTCCGCATCTGAAGTTGATATTTTTTAGATGTTTATTCATCTTTTTAGTCTTATCCTGGGATCCACCACGGCATAGGCCAGATCCACAAAAAAGTGTACAATAACCACCGCTGCAGCCATAAACAGGACAATTTCTCGCACAACCGGTAAATCCCTTTGTCCAATCGCTTGAAACACCAGACGCCCAAGCCCGGGTAGGTAGAAAACATTTTCAATAATGATGGCACCCGCCAGCAGCTGACCCATCTGAAGACCCAGAATAGTCAGTACGGGAATGAGGGCATTTTTTAAGGCATGCACATACAGAACGGTTCTTTCCCTGAGCCCCTTTGCCCGGGCAGTGCGAATATAATCCTCCTGCAGCACGTCCAGAACAGATGAACGCGTTACGCGAGTGAGAATGGCTGCCCGAACAACTCCCAGGGCAAATGCCGGCAGGAGCAGCGATTTAAAAGACCCCCAAAAATTGGCCAGCCACCCTGGAAATCCGCCGGCAGGAAACAACCCCAATTTCACCGAAAAAAAGAGGATCAACAAAATCCCCAACCAGAATTCAGGTGTTGCCAACCCCATCTGGGTAAATGTCATCACAGAAATATCACCCGTCTTATTCTGGTGACGAGCGGCAAATATTCCCAGGGGTAAAGAAATGACCACAGCAATTATCATGGCTATGAATGCCAGGGGACCGGTAACGGCCAGGCGGGATAAAATCAGATCGAACACAGGCACATCATAGTGGATGGACTGGCTACCAGCCCCTGAGAGGGTGCGACTGATCCAGTCTACATACTGGGTCCAGAAGGGTTTATCGAGACCCAGTTCACTTCTCAGATTGGCCAGGGTTTCTGGTGTCGCATTAATCCCCAGTATGATCTGGGCCGGATCACCAGGCAAAACAAACAGGACCGCAAAAACAACCCAGGAAACCAGAAAAAGAAGAAGGCCAAGGGTAAAGATTTTTTTGATGAGGTATTTAGACATGTCATAAGATTGAAACAAAAAACGTTCCACCATAATAGACAAGTTATTATACCGCTTGTCACAATAATGTTCCGAAAATAGGATGTCGGCATAAAGGGTTGTCAGAAAAACGGTCCTCAATCGGAACGTTTTTCTGACAAGCCCTATAGAAGCCATCTAAAAAATAAGATTTTGGTTCAACGTCAAGGTGAGATCGAATCTCAATCCGCAGGAATACTCTTTTAATTTGAGGCGTTGATATGAGATCTCAACACAGGATTTGGACCAAAAGATATTTTTGAGATAGCTTCTACTTAGATAGCCACACCCGGGTACAATCCAGGGCCACGGTTGGATAGTTTTCCCACCAGCCCATGACCTGTTTTTTCATGGTAGGCAATCCCGATGCCGAAAACAGATAGCCATTGACTGCATCATCGGCAATGATTTCTTGGCACTTGCCAAACCACTTGGCCTTTTCTTCTTCATTGGGTGCCTTGAGAGCCTTTGCATAGGCATCTCTGAATGCCTGGGAGTCATACTGGAAATAATAGTCGGGGTTGGCATAGATACCTATATCCCATGCTTCCACATGACCGATCATGGTCAACTGGTATTCTCTTTTCTTGAATATCCGGTCAATCCACTGGCCCCATTCCACTATTTCGATCTTTAATCGAATACCCACGTTCCCAAGCATGTCTGCAATGACTTCGCCCGCCCTTTTTGAATAACTGTAGATAGCCGGTAATTTTATGGTGGCATCAAAACCATCAGGATAACCGGCCTCTGCCAATAATTCTTTGGCCCTTGCGGGGTTATAGGGAAACCGGTCTGTTAGATCGATATAATATGGGGTAGACGGGGACCAGTGCGAACCGATAGGCTTGCCATATCCAAACATCACCAGGTCCACAACTGTCTGTCGATCTATGGCGTAGGCCATAGCCCGTCGAACACGCGCGTCATCAAAAGGTTTGGCCTTATTGTTGGTGGACATGATAACTTCACCAGTGCTTGAACCAGCAAAAACCTTGAAGCGTGGGTCCTTTGAGAGCGCAATCACCGATTCCGGCGCCGCAATGTAACCGATGACATCGATATCCCCTGCTTTAAGGGCTGCTATCTGGGCGCTGGCATCCCCGATAAATTTAAAAGTCACTTTGTCCAGATAAGGCAGTTTTGGATCCCAGTAACCGTCAAAGCGCTGTAATTCAACCCGATCTCCCCGCATCCACTCATTAAATTTGAAAGGTCCGGTTCCAATGGGATTTGACTTGGCGGTCTCGTAAGCCTTCATGGGGAGCATCACGGCATCACCCTCGGCCATGTGGGCAATAAACAGTGCATCCACTTCTTTGAGACGGATGCGAAGCGTCGTGTCATCCATGATCTCTATTTTCTGGATGCCCCTAAAATACTCTGGATGGGGGTTGACGGTCCCTTCCCCCATGGCACGTTCAAGATTCCATTTGGCCACTGCTGCATCAAATGTTTCACCATTGTGGAATTGCACACCTTTTCTAATATTGAAGTCATAGATAAGACCGTCGGATGACACCGACCAGTTTGTGGCCAGCCCCGGGACAAATTGACCGTTGCTGTCAACCTTGATAAGGCCTTCGAAAATATTTGCAAACACCACCCTATCGATGGCTGCCGCTGTGTTGGCTGTTGGATCCAATCCCGGGGGCTCCGCCGGTTGACAGACGGTCAGACCGCCTCCCTTTTGGGGATTCGAGGCTTGGGCATGCAAGACAGGAAAAACAAAAGCCAGCGACAGAACGAAAAATAGAATTTTCTTCATGGGGTCTCCTCGTGTGCTCTGGTGATGAACCATCCACATCGCGTCAGCAATCTTTTGACAACAGTCGGTGGACTATAGGGTATTTTTCGATGAGATTCAAGGGGATAAGTTAGAAGCTGTAAGCTGTAAGCCATCAGTCCTAAGCCCGCTTATCGTTTACAGCTTATGGCTTAATGCTCTATCCGGCAGATCCCTAAATGCCGGATAGTCCCTGAGAGTTTCAGCAGCTAAAATACCATGAACGATGGCTCTGGACATGCATTCGGCTGCAGCATGCCCTATATCGGTCATGGCCTGGGCCTTGTGACCGGCCAGGAGTCCCTGGGTATCCGGCAACGCTGTTATGCCTGTTGCAAGACAAAAAATGGTATCACCATCAAACATGGTGTGCGATGGCCGGATGGCTCGTGCCAAACCATCTTGTGCCATCTGTGCAATTTTTTTTGCCTGGGCCTTGGTAATTTTTGCATCTGTGGCAACAAGGCCAATGGTGGTGTTGGCAATCGGCGGTGCCGCCACGTGTTGGGGTACTTGAACCCGTCTCTTACACTGCTCACCATATTCATGATTCACTTCCAATTCCCGTTCCCATAGCATGCCCGTATGCGGGTTAACCAACGAGCCGAACGAGTTGACTGCCGCAACAGCCGCCACAGTAATTCCCGACGGCAGCACAAGACTTGCTGATCCCAAACCACCTTTAATGGCCCCGGATACTGCACCGGTGCCAGCTCCCACGCAACCTTGGGGTAGAGGGCCTTTGTTAGCCGCTTCACATGCTTTAGCACCCCAGTCTGCATGAATAGGAGGAACAAAATCAGCGCCCCGCCCCAGATCACACAATACAGCAGCCGGCACAATTGGCACCACATGTTTTTCATCCATGGGGAACCCGAGTTGTCTATCTTCCAGCCAACGAACAACTCCGTCAACAGCCACCAAGCCATAAGCCGACCCACCGGAAAGAACAACAGCCTGTACCTCTTCCACCAGGTTGACGGGATCCAAGAGATCGGTTTCCCGGGTACCGGGAGCAGCCCCCCGGACATCAACCCCTGCAACAGCCCCCTCCTTACACAAAATAACCGTTACACCACTGGCAGCCGCTTTATCCGTGTAATTCCCAGCCATTATCCCGTCTACATCGGTAATCGAATTATACGTTCCCATTATCGCCACATTTGAATCCTTTGATTCTTTTGACGGTGAATATGAAAACACCGTCTATTGTTATTATCATAAACCCGATTCTATCGCCGTCCTACCATTTTCTTTACTTGATGAAAAGTCCTTTGCATTGGGCACAAAGTTCGAACACCCCGAAGATATTGTCCGGCGTGGCCTCTATAATCACAATAGCTTACTATAGGGAAACAACATTCTCCTTGTATCTACGGCAAACTTGAAAATTGCTTGGTTTTAATTGAAGAACCTCGCAGCAAGCTGCAAGGAATCTTTGACCGTAAGAAATTCTGGCTAATTAAATTCGCTCGCTAACCCCGCAGTAAGCTACGGGGAATGCGCTCGCTGTTTCGGTTCATTGCTTGTACGCTGAACCCACAATATTGGTTATAATCTTGAAACAATATCTTCTTCCGCAAATTCTTATAAAAAATACCACATATAGTACCACGTTGTTCTTGACACACTATATATCTGACGCTATACTCTTTAATTGTTCTAAAAACTGCGTGCTTTGCACGCGGTTCCGAACCTGAACTTGCGGAGATGTGCCGTCTCCTTTGGCTCTCAAACAAGATCTTTGTCTGCCGGTTCTTTCTCAATCTAAAGTTTGTACACCAACCATGCAAATATACGCCGGGGTCCAACCCGGGTTTTATTTATAAACAACGATATATTTCACAAACGGAATGCGGAAAAAAATGGAGGATGTTTATGGCTACAATGACAATCAAAAGACTTCACGAACTTCTGGAAAACAATGTCGACAAAGATGTCCTGGCATGGGCCGGAGCCTGCCACGATTGTAAAAACGAAGCCCAGGTAACGGCGACTCCCAAAGAAGACGGTATCCATATCCATGGGGGAAGCGTTTACGAGCCTGCCGCCAATAAGTTCATGATCAAATGTGATACCTGTTTTGAAAAAGATCCGGTTCTGAGGGATTATCAGGATTGTGAGGTCTACAGCAGAGTGGTAGGGTATCTGCGACCCGTTGCCCAATGGAACGATGCCAAGCAGGCGGAATTCAATGACAGAAAACTGTATGATCCTAGCATTTGCTAACCCCATAAAATCATGTAACGATTTTATGAAATTACGATCCGCCAGAGACGCTGTCTCCGGCGGATCATTTGTTCTCGCTCTCCTGTGGATTCGCTTCCGACGGTTTGCTTGCCACCTGGCAAGCATTACGAACTCAGGTCGATATACCGAATTTGGGGAGGATATATGCCTGAAGCAATATCCAGACACCTACAACGATAAACAGTAAAATGGCTTCTTTCATGGGTTTCCTTTCCTGGTGTCGTCCAACCCAGGATCGTTTGCAGTTTGCACATCCATATCGGGCTAAATTAAGCCCCAATGAAACAAATGTCAAGGCAATTGCATTCCAGGCGTCGGCCAATAGATTCCTGAACCGCTACAGCAAGCAATTCATTTAATTCTGGTGCAATGAAACAAAAAAGAAAGCAATTTCCGATCTTTTTTAGCGCTCTTTTCGGTATTATTTTTCTGTCTCTTCTCTTCACCCGCATGGGGGTGTTTGACGGCCCACCGGCCCGGACGGGAATCGCCGACATATCGTCATCGGAAATTATTGCAGATCGGGATACCTGGATGAATATTTTCCAGGGCCGGAACAAGATCGGCTTTTCCCACTCACGCTATGCACGTCTGGATCAGGGGTATCGATTCAACGAAACCCTGTTTATGAGAATCAACACCATGGGGATGATTCAGGATATCAGTCTCAATACCAGCGGCGTCCTCCACATGGATTTCTCGCTAAAGTCCTTTGAATTCAAAATTGCCTCCGGGCGTTTCAATTTCTCTGCAAAGGGCAAAATAACCGACAAAACACTTGCATTGAATACCCAGAGTGCCGGTGCCAAACAGACCTACCAAATGAACTTGACTGACAATATCTATTTCACTTCCGGCATTGTCCAGGCGGCCAGCACCGGCAAATTAGAACCGGGAGACCAACTCTCATTGAAAGTCTTCGACCCCATTGCCATGGGTCAGGAATCGATTCTGCTCCAAGTCCTGGAAGAAGAAGACATCACCATCATGGGGCAGGTGGAAAAAGCGACAAAAATATCACTTAAATATAAAGGTTCCAACCAGTTAGCGTGGGTGGACAAAAAAGGAGATCTTCTAAGGGAAAAGGGCATGCTGGGGATCATCCTTGAGAAAACATCACGTGAAGACGCCATGTACGGTCTTCCCATCCAGTCGAGTCAGGATCTTACAGAAGTCGCTTCGATTCCAGCTAACATCGGTATTGACAATCCAGACAAACTGAAACAAATACAATTTGAGATAACGGGTTCGGGCAATTTAGCAGACCAGCTTCAGGGCGGCAGGCAGACCTATCATTCCCCGGTTCTCTCAATCCAAAAGGAATCCCTGGACGATCTTCCCCATCAGGATCTTCTTCCAGTTCCCACGGAAGATATCATGACTTTTCTGGAGCCCAGCCCTTTTATTCAATCGGATCATCCTGCCATTCAAAAACTGGCATCCGATCTTATTGCCGAGAAGGATCCGCCCCTTGAAAAAGCGCGCAAACTGCTTACCTGGATGCAGACACATATCAAAAAACGCCCGGTCATATCTCTCCCGGATGCCCTGTCAACCCTTGAAAACCGTGTAGGAGACTGCAATGAGCATGCGGTGCTCTTTGCAGCCGTGGCAAGAGCTGCCGGGATCCCCACCAGGATCGAAGCCGGTGTGGTCTTTCTCCGAAAACGTTTCTTTTATCATGCGTGGAACAGCATTTATGTCGGCAGATGGATCACTGTCGATGCCCTGTTTAACCAGATACCGGCCGATGTCACCCACATTCGACTTGCCAGCGGCATGCAGAAAGACCAGCTCGACATATTGGGCCTCATCGGAAACGTAAAAATCAAGATCCTTAATGGAACATCAGCACATGATTGAACTTAAGAAACTCACTAAACGCTATGGTGATGTCGTTGCGGTCAACGATCTAAACATCAGCATCTCCCAGGGCGAAATTTTCGGGTTTATCGGACCAAATGGCGCCGGCAAAACAACGACCATCAAAATGATCGGGGGCATTCTGGTGCCGACCGCCGGAGACATCCGAATATGCGGTATCGCCATGGCCGAAAATCCGGAAGCGGCAAAACGCAAGATTGGATTTATACCCGACCGACCATACCTTTATGAAAAACTCACCGGTATCGAATTTTTAAAATTCATTGCCGATCTGTATCGGATGGATTCCCATGATTTCCTGAAGAAAGCGCCTGAAAAGCTGGAACTTTTTTCCCTTTCAGACTGGTCGGACGAGCTCATCGAGTCCTACTCTCATGGGATGAAACAGCGTTTGATCATGGCCTCGGCCCTTCTGCATGA
>JAHEIB010000010.1 GCA_024639645.1 Deltaproteobacteria bacterium | reverse complement strand
GCAGCATACCACGGGCATGCCCGTGGATGAATGCTTAAAAATAAGTTCATTGCTACGGCGCGATGTCACCCCATGGAAAAGGCGGATAACCGCGGCGTAGCCGAAGGCGAAGACGGGTATTTAAATGGGACCACGGGTTTACCCGTGGGGATCCATCTTGCTTATCATAATTTTATAGGGGTTGTCAGAAAAACGTTCCGATTGAGGACCGGTTTTCCGCTACAAACCCTTATGCAGCCATCCTATTTTCGAAACATTATTGTGACAAGCGGTATAAACACTTGACCGGCCTCAAAAAAAGGATTTTCCAGTCCGTAAAATTTTCTACGGATATAATATTCATTGAAATTCGCCAATTATTTATTATATCAGCTCACCAGCGTAGTTCCTCCATCTACGGGGATAATCTGCCCTGTAGTAAAGGCACCGGCTCTGGTGGCCAGCATGATGGCTACACCGGCGGTATCTTCGATTTAATAAAACGGCCACTATCTGAACGCAAATATGACAGATACCCTATATATTGTGTTTTTATTCCTTGACTTACAACATATAGTATAGTATAGTCCAAAAAATTAATGTTTATAAGTTTACCTCTGAACCGTGACAATATCATGATTATAGAGGTTAAAAAAATTTTAATCAAAACCTCCCAAAGAGATTTCCAATCCCTCAGGAGGTTTTTTTTGTTTTGATCTCTTCACATGGATCAATACGAACAGAAGATCTTCTTGAGAAGACGTTTAATTATTTTATATCTGCTCGCCAATCTTTTGAGATAATGGGAAACCATGAGCATTAAGCCCTTTTTTTCATCCGATTTATCAAATCACACGAATGAGGAGGATTGAAGAAAATGAGAACAATTTCGATTGCCAATCAAAAAGGCGGCTGTGGTAAGACGACCACTGCCATCAATTTATCCGCCTGTCTTGCCTATAGAGGTAAAAGAGTGCTTTTAATCGATATGGATCCTCAAGGTCATGTTTCATTAGGGCTGAATATTGATATCCATGATAGAGAGAATACAGTTCTTAGTATCCTGGAGCTTTCTAACGACAGCCGATTATCGTTGGCCGATATTTCTGAAAATGTTTCAGAAAACTTTGATGTGGCACCCGCAGATATTTCACTCAGCACTTTGGATCAACACCTTTCAATGGTAGAGGGAAGAGAGAGCCGTTTAAAACATGCTATCAGCCAAGTTCACTCACTGTACGATATCGTTATCATAGATTGCCCACCAAGTCTTGGACTGTTGACCTTTAACGCGCTTATTGCCGCATCAGAAGTGTTTGTGCCCATAGAGATGAGCTTGTTTTCTTTGCATGGGATTAGCAGACTCATGGAAATTATAGAATCCATCAAAAAGAAAACCGGGCATGAAATCAATACAAAAGTTTTTGGAACCATCGTTGATAAACGGACTAGAATTTCGAGGGAAGTATTAGAAAATATGAAAAACCATTTCAGTGACAGCATGTTTGAAACGGTCATACGTTCCAATGTCACCTTGAAAGAGGCTGCCGGGTATGGAAAACCGATCATAGATTATTCAAAAAAAGCGAGCGGGTTCCAAGATTATATGATGCTGACCGAAGAAGTTCTTACAGAGAAAAGAATGGAACAAACCTTGTCTGTTGAGGATAATAAATCAATGTTTTTAAACTCAGATTTTGAAAGACGATTTTCCTATTTTGGGCCTGATGCAAAATCCGTAAGGGTCGGAGGGAATTTTAATGATTGGAACCCAACCGATGAGTTTCTAATGAAACGTGATGAATATGGCATGTGGACAAAAAATGTTTTACTCAAGCCAGGCATTTATCAATACAAATTTATTGTCGATGGTGAATGGGTCGAAGATCAAAATAATTCGAATTACATAAACAATGCCTATGGTGGCACTAATTCGGTTTTGGAAATTGGGAAAAAGGACATTCTAAATGGAAAAGAAGAGTCTTGGCAGGGGGCTTGAGGACATTGCGGATATTTTTATATCAAAGAAAAAGGATACCGTCTCTCCCGATGATTTTCCATCTGAAAACCTTAGGAAGGAGGTCGGTGAATCCTGTCCCAATCATTCTTTTGCAGGGTCAGAGGGAAGCATGTCTTTCTCTGAAGACGATATAATAACAGCAATAGATGAAAGACTCAAAGTGACGAGAAATTGCCACAATACCGAACGCCCTTTGGAACAATATTTTTCAGGGAAAGATGAGGACTTCCGGACCAGGAATACGGAGGACACCCCGAAAGGCTGCCCAGACGTCTTTGAAATTACAGAACATGTTATCAGCAAAAAAAAATTGGGATACTTCAATACACCCCATGTGCAACAAACCATAGTAAAAACACTTAACCAACATCTTCGTCAGAATTACTGTATTAAGAATATTGAGCTGGTAAAAGTGAATGAGGTGTCCTGCCCAGGAATAAAAAATATAGTTGAGGAGAATATTTCTATCTATATCAAAGAGAAAGAAAACCATTAGAAACGGTTCCATCTATTATCTTTCGACCTTAAACGAAATATTCTCTTAAGTTACAGTTTCGCTCAAGTTGGGATCTATAAGCAATATCCAACCTAAATCCTGATGTTTGATGTGTGTCAAAATTCCTTACCAGATTTGAAGCTAATCAAGTGAGGATGAAAACCCCAGCCAAGGTTTTTCCTCTATTTTAGGCTCCAATCATAAAGTCCAATCCTGATGTCATAGAGGTGAAGTCATATTAAGGAGACAGTTCGTCTCTGCCAAAAAAAATCAGCGAATGATAACACTGTCAAGGCGTTAAAAATTATTACTTTTCCGGCAAAACGATATTTACGGCGCAGTTTCAGCGTGCAGAATAGGGGACAAGACTATGTTTGACTCTTATTGGATTTTTCGCTGAATCGTCAGCATCGTAATATCATCTTCCTGGGGGGCTTTGCCGATATGTGCAAAAAGATGTGTTCCGATTCTTTGCATGAGTTTCAATGCGTCAACCGCAGGTTGAGACAATAAGGATTTCAAACGCTTTCGGGTGAAGCGATTCCCATTTGGTGATCGTGCGTCGATAACGCCATCGGTATAGGCAAACAATATTTCCCCTGGTTGCAATTGAATCTCCTTATATTTAAATTGCACTCCATGAAACGTACCCACAGCCGGTCCAGTGGGCAATAGACTTTCCTTTACGCCATTTTGACCAATGACAAATATAGCTTCATGACCGCCGTTAATATAAATCAGCTTCCCATTGTTTGGATCTAAAACACCAAAAAAAAGTGTTGCAAACATACACATCTCATTGTGTTCCTGTGCGATGTAATCATTGGTGAGGGCAACTGCACGTAGGGCTTCGACATGATTGTATTTTCGAATGGACGCAGAGTCGCGTGTACCGCCGACGGTCCGTGATTTTGTATCGACAAGCGTTCTGTTCAACTGCGCTTGGCCGGTGAATATCCGGATCAAGCTTCGGAATAGCGCCATGAAAAGCGCCGATCCAACCCCTTTGTCACAGACATCGCCGATGACCAATCCAGTGTAGCCGCAGGGCAATATAAAAGCATCGTAAAAGTCTCCGGAAACCCGAGTTGCCGGGAAAAAAAACTCCTCAATGTGCCAACCGGGTATTTTCGGTAATTGTTTTGGTAAAAAGTCGATTTGAATTTGACGGCATTTTTCAAGCTCCCGGTCGAGAGCTTGCGAATAAGCCTCGATCTTCTTGTTAGCTTGTCCTAGAGACTCAAAGGAATCATTGAGATTGTTAAAGTAGTATACATTTTCCAAAACCAGCGCTATCTGGTTTGTCGTGATCTTTGTTAGCTCTACAATTTTCTTTGTGAAATGATCTGGCATGGAATGCATCAGCGTTAGAACACCCAGCAGCATTTCATTACTGATAATCGGCAGCGATAGGGCCGATCGGGCGACATAAGGTTGATCGGGAAAGGTTAGCCAGCGATCATCCTTCTCGGTTTCATTGACCAGACCCATTTTTTGATGACGCATTACCCATCCGGCAAGACCGTCTTCTAATACCGATTTTATGAGCATAGAACTAAGTTCAGGGGAAATTTCATCACGGGATAATACACTGTCGGTCACAAGGCCTTCGTTGTCGAGTAGAATGAGACTCCCAAGCTCCGCCCCGGTCAGTTCGGTTGAAATCTCAATTGTTTCGCGTAGCATGTGTTTAATGATTTCTAGCTCATTAGGAGACCTTGCCATAGAAATGAACTTTTCAAACAGTATGGACTGGGCTTGAAAAGCGGCCATCACTTTATCAGCACTGAGAATACTGCTGACTTTTCGTCTGACTCGTTCATCAGTCATGGGCTCCCCCATTCTTTTTAGTGACTAACTCAAAGGATATATCAGTAAAAATAGTAGATTAGAAATGTGCTGTAGCGTTGGATTCAGTTTTATTTAAAAAGTGCATTCGGAAAGCTGAAAGAAGAGCATAAAATAAATTAAAATATATACCAATAAATTCTGTGGGGTCAAATATATTTTGATTGGTATGGGCAATCCCGACTCAATGGGATTTGCTCTTATTTCTTTTTTGTAAAAAAATTGATATCTCCTATGTGCAAAGTCAATCTAATCTCGTTTAGTGGTATTTTTTGGAACCCAACCAGTCTCCTATTCGTGGTTTCTATTTTATTAAGGGTCCGCAAGCAATTTATCGTTGTGGTGGATATGTCGTGACATCACATTCTTTGCTTAAATGAATTGACATGCTCTATACTGTAGGTATGATGCAACTTGGTCAAAGGGGTTGGGCTATTATTGTCAGCGCAGACCCGATCGGCTTTAAACTCGATCAGTTCGAAAACCGTATGATCATCAGTTGACCGCTAAGAAAGCATCCTGAAATGCTATTTGAAAAAGTTACACTATGAGCGATATTGACCTGTTTGGCTCTGTATTCAACCATGGCGATGTAATCTTCGAACAAGGTTCCTCAGGGAATAGCATGTTCATCGTCCAGTCCGGTGCCATTGAAATCAGCTGCCTGCGTAATGGAGAAAAAGTTGTCATCGCCCTCCTTGAACAAGGTGAATTTTTCGGTGAAATGGCCCTTATCGACAGCCAGCCCAGATCAGCCACCGCAATAGCCCTCTGCCGCACAAGGCTCTTACCGGTCCATCGAGGTTCTTTTTTCAGCCGAACCAAATACGATACAACCGTTATCCTTCAACTTATCAAATCCTTGTGCCATCGTATCGAGAGAACCAATGAATTGTTACGCTTCCTCATCATGTCCGACGATCATCTACGCTCGACATTATCTTCATCTGAAACATTGCCGGCACATTATTCCCAAGAACCGGAAGACAGCATTACCCGAACGACACCCCTCGAAGAAACGTCCCCGCCCGGTACTGAAACACTATACCCGCGGCTTCCTGCCAATTTCCCATGGGACAGCGATAAATCGGTAGTTTCTTATTCCAGGGAAAAAATTATTTTTAAAGAGGGAGACGAAGGCAAGGAGATGTATATTGTCGCCAAAGGTAGTGTCGACATCTATACGGAAGCCGCTGGGCGTGAAATCTTACTGAATCGATTGCAGGTCGGTGATTTTTTCGGTGAAATGGCCTTGGTCACCGGCAATACGAGAACAGCCACTGCCGTAGCGACAAGTAATACCCAACTGATGGCCATTAACAGCACACAACTGAAAAAAAGCCTGTCCGCAAATCCAAAACTGGCCTTTTTTATTGTAAAGGTGCTCATTACCCGGTTACGTATCAGCACCACTGCCCTTGAATCGCCCGAACGTTCTGTGGAGATTGTCCGCCAGATAATATCACCGGTATTCAAGAAGGAAAAAAAGATCCGCATCGCTCTGGTCTCATTGAGCACCTGTGGTGGCTGCACCGCCGCCATGATTCAAATCCATTCAGATCTCTCCGTTCTGACAAAAATTGCGGATATTGTCTATTGCCCCATGTTGATGGATGCCGACACCATCAATGATGTGGATGTCGCCTTGGTGGACGGCGCTGTTCGCACACGAGAGGATGAACAGTTACTGCTGGAGATCCGCAGAAAAAGCCGGTTTGTCGCCGCATGGGGGACTTGTGCCGCCTTTGGCGGCATTCCCGCCATGGCCAACCAATTCGAGTTGGAAGAACTTCTCGAGGAAAGCTATGGTCAGGCGATCGATCCATTTTCCTATTATCTGTCTACCGGAAAGAAAACGGGCAACCATTCTGCGGAGACCCAAGCTAACGACCTGCTGCGTAAGGCAAGAAAGTTGGACGATGTTGTAAGGATTGACTATTTTCTACCGGGCTGTCCCCCTCGGGCATCCCTAGCAAAAAGCTTGATTGAGGAGTTGAGGGGCGATGAACTCACGAATACCATTAAACCCATCGTATGTGCGGAATGCCCTCGCAAGCCAAAAAAGCTTGCACCCAAGGACATGCACATCTTTCCAAACCATGCTGTCAACAAAGAGACCTGCCTTGTTTCCCAGGGAATACTGTGCTTGGGTTTGATTTCCAAAGGCGGATGTGGGGCTGTTTGCCTTCAGGGGGGGCTTCCCTGCTGGGGGTGCCGGGGACCTATGCAAAAAGCTGTCGAAAAAATTAAATCTGGATCCATATATGAAGACCTGGTAATCGACACCGTTGCCCACCGATCCAAGCTGCGGGTGGATAAACTGAGAGGCCTAGTCAGGCTGCTACGGTTAAAGGGCGGAAGTTCGCTGAATTTTGACAACGACTTTGTTAAGGATACATCGAGGTTGAGATGAGCCGAAAGCTGCTGTTTAAAAAAGCAACCAGGATCGAAGGGAACGCTAATATCGATATTGAAATATCGAATGAACGCATTCGGACAGCTAGGTTTTTAATTCAGGAGTTCAGAGGATTCGAGCGCTTTCTTCGGGGGCGCCGAGTGGAACATGTCCCCCACCTTATTTCACGGATTTGCGGATTGTGCTCTTGTTCCCACCAGGTGGCCAGCTTGCGGGCTATCGAAAATGCCATGAGTCTGGATGTCCCTTTCTCAGTCGAATATCTAAGGGAGATTATCGTTTTGGGCGAATGGATCAGCAGCCATTCCCTGAGCTATTTTTTTCTTAGCCTACCCGATGTTATCGGTGCTGCTGGAGGAATATTCGAATTTGCTGCCGAACACCCGGAAGTTTCCAAAGATGCTTTTTTCCTCAGAGAGGGTGGATTAAAAATCAGCGAACTGCTGGGTAAAAGGGCCATTCATCCTGTTTCTATGGGGATTGGCCATTTTCTTCAGCCGCCCACCGCTGCGGACCTGGATGAGGTACGCAGCATCGCACGCGGTGTTCAGACGAGAGCCGCACAGCTAATAACTACCGTTGGTCAAACCTATATCAACCCGTCTGCCATTGTGTTTCCGAAAGACATCCAGCTCAATTATCTGGCTTTCGAACCCAATGGTAAAACAGGAACTTTTAAAGCGTTTAGCCGGGAAGGCCAACTCAGGGAAGCGTTTGATGTTGAATCCTTTGAAGATTCCGTCGCCGAAATCATGACGGAATGGACCTTGTCCAAAACCCCCTACCTCTCCCATTTGGGGTTTCCCGAAGGGATAATGATGGTCGGGCCACTTTCCCGCAGTTTTCTGGACAAGGGTTTTCTTGCGGATCCAATAATACAGGCATTTCCGTTGAGTAGCCAGCTGAAGGACCGGAAACTGTTGAGCCTCGAAAGTCTGGACATCTGCCGGCTGCTTGAAATCTTCTGGGCTGCCAAGCGCATTCTATCCCTCCTAGACCAAGTAGACTTGAAGGACACGGGCGTTAAGCCTGATTTCTCTATCAACGGGCAAGGCTTCGGCGTGTTGGAGGCCCCACGGGGTGTCCTCGTACATAGCTATCTGATTAGAAAAGGCATGCTGGAAAAGCTGCGCTTGCTAGTAGCTACCCAGTTCAACAACGCCTACATCAATCTTTTGATCAAGGATTTGTCCCAGAGATACCTGAAGGGGGACACCATCTCACAGGAAGGCGAACACCTTATCGGCCGCTGTGTGCGTTTGCTGGATCCGTGCTTGAGCTGTGCCACCCACTAGCATTGTGCCCTACCATTTGAAAATCATTGAAAAAGAAACTGTTGACGAAATGATATTGAAGCGTACCCTGCAGCAAGCTGCAGGGAATGTTCTGCCGTGCGGCAGTGCTTCGCATCTCGGTAAGGATTTTATCCATTTGATTTGCTCGCTGACCCAAAATCTATCTACAGGAAAGGTCCCAGGTTTTGTAACAGAAGGTAGGATGCAGTAACGCCAGAACCTGGTTTACATAATCCCGTAAGTCTACAATGCGTTACTAAAACTATTTCCTCTTGTTTTTTTCTTAGACAGCCATCTAAAAGATGGGAATATCATTTACACCCAAATCCGTTGATATGCCTGACCCATCGGTGGTTTCAGTACTACTCAATTTTAACCCGTAGTGAATACATATATTTACCGTATTGAAATCAAATGAATTTGTGGCATGCTGGAGATCATCCGCAACGTCTTGTGGCATCTTGCAATATCCGGGCGAAGGAGGCCTGTCATGAATGGACTACTGTTTATTGATGATGAAGAAGGGATCCGCCGATCCATTATCAGAGCCTTGGGCCAGGAGTCTTACGAGGTGTTTACTGCTGGTGACGGCAACAGTGGCCTCGACATTCTGAAAAAACATGTGGCACGTATTAGTACGGTCATATCGGATTTTCGTATGCCGGGAATCGATGGGCTCCAGACCCTGATGGCTGTATACAAACTGAATCCGGAGATCACCCGCATAATCTTGACAGGTTATGCATCGGTGGAGACAGCTATCGAGGCAACCAATCAGGGCATCGATGGATTTTTGACCAAGCCTTTTGACAACATGGAACTCAGGGCCAAGATTCACGATATATCGGTCCGAAAATATCTCCGTCAGTTTGTTCCCGAGTCGGTGTTTCAGGAGATGAACAGTTCGGCCGGCATATTGAAGCCGAGATATCACGAAGTCTCGATACTCTTTTCAGATATCCGCGGTTTCACGCGGATGTCCCGGGATATTCCACCGGAGATGCTGGCCCATTACCTGAATGATTACTTTTTTACCCCCATGGGCGAGATTGCCCACACCTACCACGGGACAGTGGACAAACACATCGGTGACAGTATGATGGTGGTATATGGCGTGCCTGTTTCCCGCAAGGATGACCCGACCAAGGCGATCAGATCCGCCGTGGCTATGCAGGCAAAGGCGCGGGAGATAAATGAGGGTCTCAGTCAAAAAAATGGGTTTCGACTGAGGCTGGGAATCGGCATTTCCACTGGCAAAGTTTTTTCGGGTGTTTTGGGATCTGTGCGAAAAAAAGAGTTCACTTCCATTGGTATGGCGGTCAACATCGCTGCCCGCCTGCAGGGTCTGGCCCGGGAAGGCGAGGTATTGATTACAGAAGATACACTGACGCGTCTGCCGGACAAAATAAATACCCATCCGCTTGCGCCTGTGTTGGTAAAAGGCGTTGATAAACCCATCAGAATATACAGGGTTCAATCAAAATGATAGACTTCACCATTTTCATTCGTCTTGGATTCTGATAATACGGGGAAAATATGAGAAGGCTCGGAAGCTGGGAGGCTAGGATGCTGCTGTCCGCTGATAGCCGTCGGCTACCCTTGTACCACCCTCAAACCCTGTTTTAAAGGAGGCGCTTTATGCAAGAACAGATCGTTTTTGGAGCAGGCACCATCCCGGTAGCCCTTCCGGACAATGTAATAACTGCACCTCCGGGTCTTTCGACAACCTTGACAGCGACAGAGGACATTCAGGCTAGCATCCAGAAGGCGCTTCAGAACCCGCTGGGCCGACCACCACTGCATGAAATCGTGGCACCCGGTTCCCGGGTAACCATCGCATTTGATGATCCCACGGTGCCTTGTTTTGCGCCGGTATGGGAACCCGCCATAAAGCTGGTAATCGGAGAGCTGGAAAAAGGGGGTGTCAAGCGTTCCAACATAACGCTTGTGAGTGCCGGTGGCATCCATAGAAAATTTACACGACGCGAACTGGCGAAAATTATCGGTGAAGACCTGGTGAAAGAATTCGGTTACCGCCTGATCTGCCATGACGCCGAGGATCAAAGCAATCTGTCATATCTTGGTACCACTCGAAACGGGTATGACGTAGAGATCAACAAACTGGTAACAGAGTCGGATCTCACCGTGTATATCAACACCGTAGTGTGGCGGGGATTCAACGGGGGCTGGAAGTCAATTTGTGTGGGTCTGGCATCGTATCGGGGTATCCGTTGGCATCACACGCCTGACAGTATGTCCATGTCCATGAATAAGAACAGGATGCACGAAATTCTGGATGAGATGGGAGAACTGGTGGAAGAAAGCATCGGTAAAGATCGTATTTTCAAGATTGAAACGGTTCTGGCAAATCCTCTCCAGGTGCATACTGTATGGGCAGGGGATATCTTTGAGTGCCGACAGGCTGCCCTGGAACTGATGAGGTCGGAACTCACACCCCGGCGAGAGATTTTGAAGGAAAAAGCCGATATTGTATTATACGGCATACCGAATTGGAGTCCATATGCGGCCTTTTCGATTATGAATCCCATGCTCACCATGATTTCCACAGGGCTTGGCTATTTCGGGGGTGTCATCGAGGCCATGGGAAAGCCCGGCTGTACCGTTATCTTGGCGAGCCCGGTTCCCGATGTCTGGCACCATGAGCACCATCCTAGCCACAAAGAAATCTGGGAAAAAATTCTACCATTTTACCGTGACCCCTATGAGATTGTTGATCTGTTTGAAGAGGACTTTGCCCACCGACCGGAATATATCTACAAATACCGGCATTGCTATGGATTTCATCCCATGCACGGCATCATGGTGACCCATCCCTTGAAACGCTTGCGACATGCCGGGCATGTCATGGTGGCAGGAGCTGAGAATCCTTCCCTGGTGAGCCACATCGGTTTTGAGTATGCCCGGACTGTGGAGATGGCGATTGACATGGCCAGGGAACGGCATGGAAGGGATGCGTCTGTGGCATTTGTGAAGTACCCGCTGTTGACGTGCAGGGAATAGAACGCCCACATGCGTATTATTCAGGGTTCGAGGGTCGCTGACAGCTTTTGGCTTTTGGAAAGCTTAAAACCCAACACCTAAAACGTAACACGGGCTGCATTCAGCCTTTGTAGGCTGCCGAAACCGTTGTGTCGATGCCGCCGCGAGATGTGAAATCGCCTGTCACCTTCATGGACTTGGGTTTCAGCATGGTCACCAGATCGTCCAGGATTCGATTGACGACATGCTCGTAAAAGATTCCAACATTTCGATACTGCATCAGATAATATTTTAAAGATTTCAACTCAACGATTTTACTGTGCGGGATATACTGAATGCTGATACGACCGAAATCGGGCAGACCGGTCATGGGGCATACGGACGTGAATTCCGGTTGCCGGATAGTGATATCGACGTCCCGTTTGCCTTGATATTGATAATCGATGGGATCGATCATGCCCTTGCTGATGATATCCGGGCTCTCTATGGTATAATGGGTTGTATATTGATCGGATTGGGAGCTCATGCTATACCTTTCATTTGTCTGTATGCGTTTAAATGAGTTCTGTCCTAATAGACCTGCGTAACTTTGTCAAACCTAAGATGAGCGTTTCAAATTTTAAGAAAATGGGATTAAAATAATTGTGCTATTTTTTGATTACCAACTTTCAGTACAAAGGTGATAGCCATGGCCAGTCTGGATGAGCAGATTTTAAAAGCGACCAAGGAAATTGTTGTCAAATTTATTGAAGCTGGGAGGGTTTCCCCTGCCGGTTTCCATGAAACTTTCAGGAGTGTGCACCTGACCATCAAGGAGACGGCGTTGGGACTACTTTCCGAAGAAGACTAAAAAGTGGTCGTAAAGACTTCCCTCGAATCCAATTTCTGCGTTGGACGAAAGTGTTCGGTCCTCGAAATACCAAAGTATTCCTGCGGCTGAACACTACCGCCCGCCTTGAACTTGGACTCGATTGAAGTCTTTACGACCACTTTGATACCTATTACAAAAACTTTTCAAAATAAAATGCGCTGGAGAATGGTAATCCAGGCTATTTTAAAGTGTGGTTCTTGCAGCCGTACGGCGTCGGACCATGAAACTGTAGTTTGCTACCGCGAATGGTCCGCAAAAAAGCGGATGCGGTAAGATCGCTTCAAAATGCCGGGGTCAGTGGGCAGAGGCCCAGTTATCCCCCACCTCGATATTAACCTTCAATGGCACTTTCAGATCCCATACCGATTCCATCTTCTCTTTTATAAGGGCGGATGCGGCATCGACTTCATCAGGCGGAACCTCGAATATCATTTCGTCATGAACTGACAGAAGCATGGCGGTTTTCATATTCCGGGACCGAAGTGCGTTATCCACATTAATCATGGCGACTTTGATCAGATCGGCGGCTGTGCCCTGGATGGGCGTATTGATGGCAGTTCGTTCTGCAAACTTCCGTTCATTTACATTTTTACTGTTGATTTCTGGAAGGAGGCGAATCCTGCCCAAAAGTGTGGTGGTCTGACCGACTTTTCTGGTATCTTCGATAATCTTTTCAATGAATGCCTTGACGCCTTTGTACCTGCCAAAATAGTTGTCGATATAGGCTTTGGCCATTTTCTGGCTGATGTTGAGTGATTTTGACAGACCGAAGGGGCTCATGCCGTATATGATGCCGAAGTTGATTATCTTGGCCTGACGGCGCAAATCCGCTGTGATAAAGGAGGGAAAAACCTGGAAAACCTCTGAAGCGGTTCGGGTGTGAATATCCTCTTCTTCCGCAAATGCGTTACTTAAAATTTTGTCTTCAGAATAGTGTGCGAGAATACGAAGCTCGATCTGAGAATAATCGGCGGATATCATTTTCCAGCCGGTTCTCGGAATGAAGGCTTTCCTGATTTCCTTGCCTTCTTCGGTTCTGATGGGAATGTTTTGAAGGTTTGGGTCGGAGCTGCTGAGCCGTCCGGTTGCGGTGACAGTCTGGTTAAAAGAGGTGTGGATGCGGCCTGTTTCCGGGTGAATGAGCTCCATTAGCGCGTCTGCATATGTGGACTTGAGTTTTGATAATGTTCGGCTCCGCAATATCAGTTTTGGCAGTTCATGTTGTTCGGCAAGGGTTGTGAGGACTTCAACATCTGTTGAGTAGCCGGTCTTTTTTTTGGTTTTTTTCTGAACAGGAAGACCGAGTTTTTCAAAAAGAATCCTACCCAGCTGCTGTGTTGAATTGATATTAAAGGATTCATCGGCGAGTTCGTAGATGCTTTGCTCAATGGCTTTGAGTTGATGATCAAATGTTGTGGAAAGCGCTTGAAGTTTTTTCTTGTCTACCGCAACCCCATTCATCTCCATGCCTTTTAGCACGGAAACCAGCGGCATTTCCACCTCCTGGAAAAGTTTTGAAAGACCCAGCGTTTCCATTTTCTCGTTCAGAACATGATATGCCATGAGTGTGATATCGGCATCTTCGCAGGCATAAGGAGCGGCTGATTCAATGGGTACTGTGTCAAATGTTGCTGCATTTTTACCTTTTTTGCCCGTGAGATCTTCATAGGTAATGGTCTTGTGGTCAAGAAAGTCGAGTGCAATCTGATCCAGGTTATGGGCGCGTTTGGACGGGTTGATAAGATAGGATGCGAGCATGGTGTCGAAGGCAATGCCGTTTAGCCTTATCCCGTGCCTGTCAAATACGATCCAGTCATACTTGATATTCTGACCTATCTTGGAGATCTCTGGATTTTCGAGGACAGGCTTTAGCAGCTCTAACGCCTTTGAAAGATCTATTTGACTGGGAACACCCAGGTACCGATGTGCACAGGGAATGTAGAAGGCTTCGTCCTGCTGGATAGAAAAGGAGATGCCTACAATCTTTGCCAGCATTGGGTTTGTGGAAGTCGTTTCTGTGTCAACCGATACAAGCGGGGCTGTTTTGAGTCGTGTTATCAGCGCCGTCAGGGCATTCTTGTCCTGGATGGTATGGTATTGTTTTTTACTGAGATCGGTTTTTTTGGGGAAGAGCCGTTGCAATTGTGTGAATTCTAATTCCTTGAAAAGATCAGCAAGTGTCGATCTGTCAGGTTCACCTACCTTGAGATCTGCAACTTTAAACTGGATCGGGGCCTGTGTATTCAATTTCACCAGTTGTTTACTTAGCATTGCCTGGTCTTTAAACCGGATTAGATTTTCATGCTGCTTTTTCTTGGTGATGGTATCTACCTGCTCATACAGGCGCTCCATGGTTCCAAACGTCTGGATCAGAGAAAGAGCGGTTTTGGGACCGATTCCCGGCACCCCCGGTACATTATCGGCAGTATCGCCCGATAATCCCATCACATCAATTATCTGTGGGGGCTTGATTCCCGTGGCGATGATATCTTGCAAGGCTAGGGTGGTATCTTTCATGGGATCCCATACAATCGTGCGATGGGAGATAAGTTGTTTTAAGTCTTTGTCACCTGTCACGACCACAATGAAATATCCGTCTTCCTCGGCTTTCTTGGCTGTGGTGCCGATCAGATCATCTGCTTCATAGCCCTGCAACTCAAAGGTCGGTATATTGAAGGCCTGGGTTACCTGATGGATATAGGGAATTTGAACAGACAGTTCTTCCGGCATGGGCGGACGGTTGGCCTTGTAGGCTGCATACAGTTGGTGTCTGAATGTCGGCCCTTTGCTGTCAAAGAACATGACCATTCTATCCGAGATTTTTTCTTCAAGAAGTTTCATGAGCATCCGGGTAAAGCCGAAGACCGCATTGGTGGGAAGGCCTTTTGAATTCGTGAGACCCCGAATGGCATGAAAGGCGCGGTAGATATAACCACCGCCGTCAATGAGAAAAATGGTTTTGTGCGGCTCAAAAGGAAATTTATTGGATACCTTTGAGGTCATGTAAAAACTCCTATTTGACGTGTTCCATTGATTAAAGGTTTTGAGAGCTATAAACAATAAGTCATAAGCTGTAACGCAACTTTCGGGCTTCGCCGAACGCGAAATGAATAATCCCCTGGCGCATTGCGAACTCGCCGCAAGGGTTCCTAACGTCAGCGCTGGCCATATGGTTAAACAGGAATGGCTGATAAATAACCATGTTTCCATATTGGATTGTTCATTGTCATGCGCTGATGTAAGGTGCCCCAGGTGGCTCAAACAGCGCAACTCGCCATTGGATCACCCATTTCGCTCTATCTGTGGTGAAACCCGAAAGTTGAACTGTAAGCGGTTTAAAGCTTATTGCTTATTGCTCAATGCTTTTGCAATCTCCTGCATGGCTTCCGGCTAAGGGCAACAAGATCTTTCAGTGGCATACCTGTGTAATACCGGCATCGGTGTTAGTTGACATGCCTGTTCTCCTGGAATACAATATAAGGGTTCAAGGGAAAAAGCTTATCGCTTATAACTGTCAGCAACCCTCGAACTCTTGAACCCTTAAACCCTTTATTCATATAGCATGTATGCGGGAAAAGGCAAGCCAACTGGTATGGATTGTTGTGCTGGCCGCTTTTAACCAGGGAGGAGAAAACCTGAACATACCAGATTCTGTAAAACGACGTCCTGCTAAAAGGACCCGGGCTCGTCGCAGAAAGGACATTCCCTGTGCCTGCTGCCATGCCATAACCCCATTCAATTGGACCTGTCGGTGTGGCTTTTCCATTTGCCAGGCATGCATGAACGAGAATGTTTGGGGTATGTCCTGCAATCACATTACCTGGCAGTGTCCTGACTGTGGGGAATGGAACGGTTTTGGGAATCAGTAATATGCCATAAGCAATAAGCTGTAAGCCTTAAGCTGTTTACAGCATACAACTTGTTGCTTATCGCTTACGGCTCAGAGTCAGATTAGCATATCTCTCTGGGGGTTGTTTGGGATGTCGAATTCAGTGCTTCGAATATACAAAAATCATAATTCTAATATATCCTCTATCTCTTTGAGAGAGCAGATGTGATATTTGGCGGACAAGGATTTGTTGTCGTATGCAATCAGAGGGACCTGAGCGCTTTGTGCAGCGGCTTCATCAACTTTGGAGTCGCCCACGTAGAGCATCTCGGTGGGTGAAACTTTAAAATAATCGAGAAGTCGAAGAAGTTGGTCCGGGTACGGTTTTGGCCGGGCAACATCATTAGCGGATACGATAAGGTCAAAATAGGGTGTAATGTCATGTTCCCTGAGAAGTGTGGGCATGGAATCTGTTCGATTGGTGGCAACGGCTGTTTTGTAGAGCGGGCGCAATTTTTTCAGGAGAGGTATCAGGGCCGGCTCCATTTTCATGGCTGCTACAAACGGCGTATAACTCATCTGCGCTTTTAGGGCCTCAGCTTTTAGGCGTGCCTGGGGGCTTTTGAACAGGTGCGCCAGGGTTTCCGTGACGGTATGCATGTGGGCAAAGGAAAACTCCTCTTCCGTCATGTCTGGCATACCCAACTGGTTGCGAAGGGCGTTGTAGTAGGCCCTGTTGGACTCTGCGGTGTCAAAAAGCACACCATCACAGTCAAAGGCGATCACCTTGTAGCTCAACATGGATACTCCTGCTGATTTTTTATAATGCATTTTCGGGACTATAAACAAAAAAGGTATATTGCCGTCTTGGAATGCTTCTTTGTTTTATGGGTCCGTTTTGTTTAAAGCGACAAAGTCGCGTCAAATAGAAGCGTTTCATGATTCTATTTGGGCTCCATAATATTCCCGTATACCCGAATAGTGATCTTAGGCTGGATCTGGCTGTCCGTTGTCAGGGTGAGAAGATCCGAGTAGCGGCCTTTATCCTTCTTCAGATTTTCAATGAGAAGTGAGTAGCCGTTTCCTTCATTGGGTTTTCTTTTTGTAAGCGTATACGTGATAAAGGTGCCACTCCTTGAAGTCACATCCGTAATCTTAAAAGGGTATTTGGCTGTGGGTACAATGGTTACCGGTACGGTGATCCGCGTTCCTGAATACCCGGTCAGACGGACATATTTTGGATTCAGATCAAGAAACTTTTCCACATGACCGGAGATGGTGAGTGTGAATTTAGGATTTGCCGGATCATTGGTATGAATGACGGCGGTTTTTTTTACATCTTTTCCATTGTAACCGCTAGTTTTAAGTTTCAAGGAAACTTTTCCCTCTCCACCGGGAGGGATTTGCCTCGTAAAAGAGGTCGCTGTGCAACCTCAGCCGGTTTTAACGCTGGTAATTTTGAGTTCGGCGGTTCCTTTGTTATACACAAGATAGTCGTGGTTGACATCCTGCCCACTCACCACCGGCTCAAACTGAAATAACGGTTCAGGTACATAGAGGGAAGGAGCCCCTGGGTCGGTGGTGCTTTGGCCTAATACCGAAAAAGGGATCAGTACAAAAAGAATTACCCATCCACAAATGTGTTTCATGTTCTTATCTCCCAACCCGGAAAAACCGGAAAAGTTTTTGGTCACAACTAGTCCTATATGACAAAAAGTGCCATTTTGATTAGCATGCGATATTATGGCAACGTACTGATATAAAAAGTCAACGATAGAAATCATCGTCAAGTTTCATGAAATGGTCGGGTTAAGCAGTGTTCCCAGGACGGCACAATCTAATCGGCATACCGCCAAATGTCAAGACAATCAGTGGCCACCGGTTCTGTCACGTGCCGCTGAATCACATCATGAAAACAGGGTCCACATCGATGGTTGTTTTGACCTGCCGGTTGTTCATCAAAGGAGCATTCAGGACCATGAGCTTGTGAATATAGCGGTGAAGTAACCCCGTCTGGTTGCCCTTGAACAGGATCTGCCATCGGTATCTGGAGGCTATTTTGGCATAGGGGGCTTCTATGGGTCCCATCATCACAATGGTTTCCCTGAATTTTTTTTCATTTGCAAACAATGTCTTGCAGGCTGTTCCTAGAGCCTGTGCGTGATGATTTACTTTGGTTTTATCACGGCCTGAAACAATGATCTGAACCATTCGGGAAAAAGGTGGATAATTCAAATCTTTTCGAAAGGTGATTTCCTGGTCGTAAAACTGGTGAACATTCTGATGCTTGGCGCATAATATACTGAAATGCTTTGGGTTGTATGTTTGGAGTATTACGCTGCCGGACCTGTCCCCTCTACCTGCACGGCCGCTCACCTGCGCCAGGAGTTGAAAGGTTTGTTCACCAGCCCTGAAGTCCGGAAAACTGAGTGACAGGTCGGCACAGATAATCCCTACGAGAGTTATGTTCGGATAATCGTGTCCTTTGGCAACCATTTGTGTGCCGATGAGGATATCGATGGATCCATCGTTTAAGCCCTTGAGAATTTTAAGGACGGACCCTTTATGAGCAACCGTGTCCCTGTCCATTCTGGCTATGTTTTTGTCCGGGAAGAGGCCCCTGACGATTGTTTCGATCTTTTCTGTGCCAAAGCCCAAATGGCGGATATCTGCGATACCGCAGGAAGGGCATTTTGTGCTACCTGACATGGAAAAACCGCAGTAGTGGCAACGATATGCGTTTAATTGCTGGTGATATGTCAGGGAGATATCGCAATTTTTGCATTGGAGATGCTTTCCGCAGGCGCCACATATCGGTAGACTTGCAAACCCTCGGCGGTTGAGGAATAAAATCGCCTGTTCATTGCGCTTCATGGTGTTTTCTAGTTCCAGAAGGAGTTCTTTCGAAAAATAGCGTCGGTATCCACGCTGATCTCTCATACCGCACAAATCGACAATGGTGATGTCCGGGAGTCGACGATTCAAAATACGCCGGGTGAGGGAGACCTGTGTATATTTTCCTGTCATTGCATTATGATAGGACTGTATGGAAGGGGTTGCTGATCCAAGAAGTGCCACCGCGTTGTGTTGCTTTGCCCGGACAATGGCGATATCTCTGGCATTGTAGTGTAAGCTTGTCTCCTGTTTGTAGGAAGTATCATGCTCTTCATCAACAACAATCAAACCGATATTTTTGACGGGTGCGAATACGGCGGAGCGAGCGCCGATGGCAATTTTGATTTCACCTCTTGCAAGTTTCAACCACTGGTCGAAGCGTTCTCCAGATGACAGCCCACTGTGCAGAATCGCTATCTGATTGCCGAACCGCGATCGAAAACGTCTTTCCATTTGAGAAATAAGCGCAATTTCGGGTACCAGAATGATAACCGAGAGGTCTTGGTTGAGGGTTTCCAGTGCGAGCTGGAGATAGACCTCTGTTTTGCCGCTTCCGGTGACGCCTGAAAGAAGGAATGGCGCAAATTTTATCCCCATCAATTTTTGAATCTTTGCAACGATCTGTTTTTGCTCATTGGTCAAGGATGGCGGCGTATCCCTCTTTACCGGTTCTCCAAACGGGTCGCGATAGACCTGCTTCCGGTCCACCCGGACCTGTCCGGAGGATGCCATGGCTTTAACGATTTTTGGCGCCGTTGGTACGACTTTTTTCAACGCCTTTAATGAAACCTCATGCTCATTTTTTAGGTAGTCAATTATTTTTTTTCTTGTTTTTGATAACTTTACTTTATCTGTCTCTTTATCGGTAAGGAATATAAATTTCTCTTTTTTTGCTTGTGTCTTGCCACTCCTGATCTTTTTTTCCCGGCAAACCCACCCCCTTTCCAGCATGGCAAGGGCGATGGCTGTGGGAAGTGGCTGCTGGATCTTTTTTTCAAGCGCTTTCAGACTCAGGGATTCGGTTTTTAATGTGTTGAGAATGGTTGCTTCCATGGTGGTCATAATGCCCTGTTTTAGAAAGTGGCGGCCCTTATGGGTGAGGGTCAGGACCTTCTGCTCGGCGGTTGTCAATCCACCTGGCAGCGCATTTTTTATAACTTGTCCGAGTGGGTACATGTAGTAATCAGAAATCCATTTGAAAAAAGGCACCATGGATTCTGGAAAAAGCGGTCCGTCATCCAGTACATCCAGGACTTTTTTCAGGCTCAGATCACTGATTTGATCGGGTATCCCCAGAACATACCCAGTAACCCGACGGCGGCCAAAAGGAACGATAATTCTTTTTCCCGGCGCAATCATAGCTGATAGGTTATCAGGCACGGAATACGAATATGTTCCATAGACCGGCAACGCCACGGCCACATCGATGATTTTTTTTTCTTTACTCATTTGCATTTTATAAGGCATGAGGCATGAAATGACACCCGTACGGTTCTTTTGTTGAAAAAACCGGCAAAGTCTGATAATGTATTTATAACCGATTTCAGATGATTAAGGCAAAATCTTTTTAAAAATATATTTGCCGTTGCAGATCCAAGAAATTGAAACAAACCTGGAACGAATTTTTTGTTGTTAGAAAGAAAGGGTCGGCAAAACTCTTTTACAAGGAGGCGTACATGCGAGCAATTGCAAAAAAAACCGTTGTTATGCTACTGGTGGCTGTTTTTGTAACCACCGTATTTGCTTCGGGTTCATTTGCGCAGGCAGTGATCCAGGACGAAGAGATCAGTACGGAAAACATGGTGGTGGACGCAATTCTCGTTCGACCGCTGGGTCTCTGCGCCGTCGTTTTGGGTGTGGGTCTGTTCGTTATATCTTTACCGTTTTCAGCATTGGGGAAAAATGTAAAGGAAGCGGGAGAAAAACTGGTGGTAGCTCCTGCAAAGTTTACTTTCACACGACCACTGGGGGATTTATAGTATAAGCTGTCAAATGACGGTTTATTTTAACCGGCCTTGTGAGAAGGCCCAGATCTGAGTGACTGTCTGCCAGCCGGCAAACCATAGGACTATGTGTTTTTAAGAAGGAGTGATTGTGGCGATACATATTGTTAACCATCCACTGATCAAACACAAGCTGGGATTTATGCGAAAACATGATGTGACGGTAAAAGATTTTCGTGACCTGGCTTCGGAACTGGCAAGTTTACTGACATATGAAGCGACCAAGGATCTGGAAACGGAAAAAAGGACTATTCAAGGCTGGGCCGGAAATGTCGAAGTTGAACGAATAAAAGGAAAAAAAATTACAGTTGTTCCGATTTTAAGGGCGGGTCTTGGCATGATGGATGGGGTATTGGACCTGATTCCATCCGCAAAGGTGAGTGTCGTCGGTCTCTATCGGAACGAAGAAACACTGGAACCGGTAAAATACTATATCAAAACAACAAGCCATATGGAGGAGCGGATCGCTTTGATATTGGATCCCATGCTTGCCACTGGCGGTACTTTGTGTGCCACAATCGATTTTTTGAAAGAGTCCGGCTGTGAAAAAATTAGAGGCATTTTTATCGTTGCCGCTCCCGAAGGTATTGCAAGGGTGGAGCGGGAACACCCTGATGCCGATGTTTACGTGGCGGCAGTTGACGAAAAATTAAATGAGATTGGCTATATTCTTCCCGGGCTAGGGGATGCGGGCGATAAAATTTTTGGTACCAAATAAACAAAAGCCCTGAATTGATGTCGTGAAACGAATTTATTCAGGGCTTTTTGTATCTCTGCTCAAAAGGGACATAATCGGTTATTTTAGGACCTGTATAGATTTGCCGAGGACGACACAATTTCCAATTCGGATCGTTCATACTCTCCAACCACTGTGCAATCCAGCCCGGTAATCTTCCTATGGCAAACATCACCGGGAACATGTTTGTCGGGATACCGATGGCACGCAGGACAATACCGCTATAAAAATCCACATTGGGGTAGAGGTTGTGTTCGATAAAATAGTCATCTTTTAAAGCAACCGCCTCCAATTTTTTTGCGATTTCAAGGAAGGGGTCCTGGGTAGTCAGCTTCGAGAGAAGCGTATCACAGATATTTTTCATGATCTTTGCCCGGGGGTCGTAAGTTTTGTAAACCCTGTGACCGAACCCCATGAGGCGGTAGGGATCATTCTTATCTTTGGCACGCTCGATGACCCGTTGTATACTGCTCCCTTCATTTTGGATGTTCTCAAGCATTTCGACCACAGCCTGATTTGCACCCCCATGCAGCGGGCCCCAGAGGGCGGCGATTCCAGCAGAGATGGCAGCATACAGGTTGACGCGTCCGCTACCGACAATCCTGACGGCGGAAGTGGAGCAGTTCTGTTCGTGGTCAGCGTGCAGAATCCAGAAAAGCCGCAACGCTTTGACCACATCCGGATGGATTTTGTATGGCCGGACAGGGCTGTCGAACATCATGTTTAAAAAATTTTCACAATACGCAAGGTCCGGGCGGGGGTACACAACTTGATGACCACGTGAGATTTTGTAGGACATGGCCGCCAGTGTTCGGATTTTTGCCAGGAGACGGGTCACGGTGATGTTAATTTCCTCCTCCAGGTTCTCCAGTTCCGGGTAGAAGCTTTTTAAGGCGTTGAGCATGGCAGAGAGTATTCCCATGGGATGCGACCCTCTTGGATAATGCTGGTAAAAAGAACGCATGTCCTCATGGACAAGAGAATGATCGTTCAAAAGGACTGAAAACTGTCGATGTTCTTCCCAGGTGGGAAGACGACCGTGTATCAACAAGTATGCGGTTTCCTTAAAGGTTGCATGCTCAGCCAGTTGCTCTACAGGGATACCCCGATATCTTAGAATGCCATTTTCACCATCCATGAAAGTAATAGAGCTGGTACAACTTCCCGTGTTGCCATATCCGACATCAAGGGTTATGAAACCAGTGTCTTGACGCAGTTTGGAGATGTCGATGGCCTTTTCCCCCTCTGTTCCAAGAACGACCGGTAGTTTGTGCTTTTTCCCATTGATATTTAATTCGGCATATTCGGGCATGGGTTTGGGTGTCCTTTTTTTAAAAAAATGAAGACATTTACATACGTTAATTTGCATATCCGGTCAAGAAGGTGATTGAAAAAGACACCTTATTCATCTATAATCATCGCATTTGACGAACAAACCGGAACCTTACTCCATTTTTGGAGGTTGCCATGTCTTTTAAAGAAAATCTTTTAAAAAAAATAAAAATCAAGTTTCTTGGACGGAAAATTCTTGTATCCATGGGATCTGTTGATAGCGGTAAAAGAACTGATACCCATGCTGTGCGCGAGCTTCTTGGCATGAGTCTTTATACCCATCATAAAGAACGTGACCTGGATTTGTATGTCCAGAAAACCGATGGAGAAAAATACCGTATCATTGTTCTGGGAAATGATCTGCCCATGTATTTGACGACGATATCAGATGTCGTTATGAGAAGAAGCCCAACCGTCAAAGAGATGGTAAATATTCGAAATGCCATCAAGATACTTAACGATAAGGACGTTATGGTGAAAAAGGGGCTTGAAACGTTGGAAACGATTCAGAAAGAATGTATCGATCTACTGGATCTCAGCTATGAGAAGGCTGATCTGACTGCTATTGCCGAAGAAGGGGCTGCCTCGCTGGATAACGCCTATCAGGATGGTGTCATTGAGTGTCTCACCTTGTTTGGGGAGCTTCTGGGTTTTCAGCCTCCGCCGAAAAAGCTGGCAGTCGAACATTTTTATATCAGCGGATTGTCCACAAAAAAATCAAAAGAAGGGATATTTTTCGGTCCTATGGTTCTTTATGGAAAGATGCGTAACGAACTGAAATATATTGACGGGGGTATGTCGGTTGCAGATAAAGAAAAAATTGAATGGGTACACCAGGTGGCCAAGGGTGTGGCGCCCGCTTCGGTGGAGGGACCCGATGTGTTTCAAACCCTCATTCAAGCCGTATTAAAACTGAAGAAGTCTTCGTCAAGTTTGTAAAATGTCCGGAATGGTTGTTTATGGCCTTGTATTTGTTTTCACTTGGGTTCTTACATGCAGATAAACCGCAGGATGGGTACAGACTTCAAAATAGCTTCTATTGGTGGGCTTTAAGAGTTCAAATGTATCTGGGTTCACCTGGCGAATTTTTGATTCCCTGATGACAAGACGTTGGAATCTGCCGGATGTCAAAGGGAACTTGCCGGTGTGCAGTTTGACATTTTTCATATTGAGTTCGGGGAGGTCTGCCTTGAGTGTGGTCAGATTGATTTCTCGAGAGAGTTTTTTAAATCCTTCGGGATTTAGATCGATCCCATTGAGATTGTATCTCAAAGAGATGTCGTCCGATGTCTTGAACATATCTTCTTCTGAAGCCGTTTGGTAGACATAGAGATTGAAAGGGGGTCTTTTTTTTGAAATGATCTTGTGCAAAGGTTTCGAACAGCTCGACTGGCGATCAGCAATGTTAATTGCGGAAGAAATCATGATGCGCTGGTTCCCATCGAAGAGAAATGTGGGTGAAGATTCAAGATAGTTGATGCCGATACCGAGTTCGAGGATCGGCAGTTGATTCTTTTTACTTTTATCGTTGTAGCGTTTGATAATAAACAGCATGTTCATGGCAATACCGCATGCCCTGGCCACACCGTACCACCCCTCGGGTGTTTTCTCTCTTTCAAAAATTGCCAGGATAATGGCATCTCCCTCGATAAAAACCTTGACGGCCCCATAATCCTTGAGAATGTTAGATATGGGATTGAAAAAATTGAGACTGAAATAGGAGGCGGGATTCAAACCTCTTTTTATCATCTGGTGTGTGATGTCAGTCGACCCCCTCACATCTGCCTTTATCACAACGTGGTTGATGATAGGCTTTTCATCTTCCCACTTCTCGCTGGAAAGCAAAAATTCATACAGGGTATTGTTTGCCCTGGACAGATTGAGAATTTTATCGTCCGTGGTCAAATTGATCCGGTCCATTGCTTCACTGAGTACTTTATAGTTTTCAATGTCCCGGTGATAGTGGGCAATTCCTTTGAGGAATCGAATCAGGTATTTCTTTTTATCCTTTACATGCAGATATTGGAGTTTTTTGATTTGTTTTTTCAGGGGGCCGAGGGAGAAGGGTTTGCGGTAAATTTTTTTTAGCTGTTTCAGTCGTTTTTGGACGATTTTTCTTGATTTCGGATCGATCATGAAAAGAAGAATCTGCTGTGGCACCAAGGGAGGGCAGTAATTCTGGTAAACCGATCGCATTTCATAGGACGCGGAAATTCGTTGAATCAGACGGGCTTTTTTAAAAGCTTTGAAAAAATCCTGGAGGATCATTTTCTGCTTGGCGGCCAGGTCTTTCAGATGCTCTATATCAAGGGGGTCTAACTTCTTCTTTTTGTTCTTCTTTATATTCTCAAGGGTTCCAAAATAGTTCAGTAAACTGTCGATATTTTCGATCTGTTTGAGATAGTTGTAGATCTCGGTTGTGCTGGCTGGCCTGTCCGACATGTTTGATGTGCTGTCATCTAGTTCTTTTTCCTGGGGTGAATTTTTATCAATAATGGAACGAAAGAGTTGTTCCAGAAGATCGATCAAGTTGTCATAGTTGTCCAGGTCCTCGCGCCGCCTGCCAAAAATGACATCATATTCATCGATGAGAAAAGCATCGTGATAGGGATTCAGCGAATGAAAAATCGGATTTTCCAGGATATCGTCCGGTAGCAGCTTTTCAGCTCCGAAATTTGCCTCACGTATGGTTTTAAGCTTTTCATTGTTGACGTCGGCTAGCATGGAAAAGAGCTGCAGTCCCACTTTTCTCAAAAAAATATCTTTGTTTTGCAGGACATTTGAAAGCGCTTCTTTTCTATTGGCTGTATCCTCTTTCTTGTGCCTGTCCGTCAGTTGATCTTTACGGATCAAGTTTTTAATTTTGGTGGTGGTCTTATCAAATTGACTTCGTATGTCCTCTATGAGCAATTTCATTACAGCCGTCTGGGCCAAAAGATCTATTTGGGGATTGTTTTCCTGTTTTGACTTATAGATGGCATTTTCAATGAGCTGGTGGTAACATTGCTTGAAGCCAGTCACTTTTTTGGCCCACACAGCAGGCTTGTCGATTCTGAAAAATTCATTCAATTGGACATTTTTTGCAATAATCTGGGGGACAATATTATCGGCGGCTTCACAAAAAGAGGGACTCAGGTAGACATCGTGTCTGACATTGTCTACTCCCGGAACAATCTGGTTCAGAGAAAAATTCAATGAATACCTAGAAAGTGGAAGACTACTGAAGTCGGCATGCTTGGAAGAATTTTTAATAAAGGAAAACATAACAACTGCTTATAACATTTTCGAAAAAAGAAGTCCATCAAATTTATACCCAAGTAAAGGGATTGTCGAGAATGCCGTAGCTACAAGGAAGAAGCTGTTCCGCTATCATCAAAATTTGATACACTCAACTTAAGTTAAAAAGTAATTGACATGAACGTTATTTCTCCATCATTGTTATACCTGAACTGAGCGATTTATCCCGATGAGATGTGCCGAGATCTTGATGGAGGAGGGTTCGCAAAAAACGTAGGCACACCCGTGGATCTGCCGAGGCTTTTTACGAACCCCCGATTCGCAATAGATTGGTGCAGATCGAGATAAAAATTGCTCAGTTAAGGTTATAATTTAGGATAGAAATACATGGGAATGCTCCATCAGATATTGCAGTGGATCGGGGATGAAACATACCTGCTTCATTTGCTCCAGGAATTTCCAACCATCGCGTTGCTCGGTATCATCGCCGTCTGCATCCTGTTGTTAGCCAAGGGGGCAGACTGGATGATCGACGGCGTGGTCGAACTGGCATGCCGAACAGGATTACCGCGGATTGTCATCGGGGCTACCATCATATCTCTGGGGACCACCATGCCGGAGGCTTTTGTGTCGGTGATGGCCGCCTGGATGGGGAATCCCGGCCTGGCACTGGGGAATGGCGTGGGGTCCATCATTGCCGATACCGGGCTGATATTTGGATTGACCTGCATGCTGACGGTAATCCCCATGAACCGATTTATTCTTAATCGCACTGGCTGGGTTCAGGTGGGATCGGCGACGCTTCTGGTGGGAATAGCGCTCGCTGTATTGATATGGATGGAGGGCGAACCAGTTCTTTCCAGATGGGTGGGCGTGCTTTTCCTGCTATTGCTGGGGGGGTATTTGTATATGACCTATACCTGGGCAAAGCAAGGTGCAGAAAAAGACATGGATAAGGGAAGAACCGGTACCACCGGCTCAATCGGTCTGGGTTTATGCTGGTTGATGATTATCGGCGGCCTTTTGATCATTGTCACTTCGGCCAGGGTTCTGGTACCTGCCGCATCCGAGATTGCTCAGAGAATTGGTGTGCCGGATGATGTCGTGGCCGCCACTATGGTGGCCTTTGGTACATCTCTGCCGGAACTCATGACTGCCATTGCTTCCGTCCGTAAGGGACATCCTGAAATCATGGTAGGAAACATTGTCGGAGCCGATGTTCTGAACTGTTTCTTCGTCATTGGTGCTGCCGCGGCAGCCAAACCCCTGATGGTGCCGCCCAATTTCTATCTTTTCCATTTTCCGGCCATGCTTCTTATTCTGTATCTGTTTCGATTTTTTATTTTTATCAACAAGGACGGTCACTTCAGAAGATGGCAGGGCGGGTGGCTTTTCGGTGTGTATGTGCTATATCTGTTTCTCCAGTATGGGTTCAATTTGAGCGGTAAGCCGTAAGTGATAAGCCTTAAGCCGCTTATCGCTTACCGCTTACGGCTTTTTCTTAAACAACCGGGCCAGTTCGTCGACATTGAATTTCGGCCACGCTGTCTGTTTCCGGCCATGTATGGCCACAACACCCTCTCCCTTTTCAAGAATCTCACCGATGCAGGCCGCATGGATACCGGCTTTCCTGATGCCTGTTAGGATATCATCCTTGGTATCCGGGCTGCAGCAGACCAAAAGACTGCCTGAACCAATGAGACCCAGGGGTGAGATGTTGAAGGCGTCGCAGATTCTCTGTGTCTGGGGAAAGATGGGAATGCAATTCATGTCGATTCGGATGCGATGATTGCCGGCCAGACTTAGTTCGGTAACCGCTGTAGCCAGTCCCCCTTCCGTGACGTCGTGCATGGCCGTAACACCACCAATATCTCTAGCGATTCGGGCTTCTTCCATGATGCTGATGTGATCTAAAAACTGTTTACAGGAACAGACCTCTGCATCACTGAAACCCAATGAAAGCAGCTTGGATTCCATTTCTCGTGCGATAATGGCCGTACCTTCTACGGCAACCGATTTCGTTATCAACAGGCAGTCACCTGTTTTCATGGATTTCTTGTCTATCAGAAGGTCCTTACGGACGGTACCGGCCAGAGAGCCCACCACAACAGGTCTGGTGACGGCATCGGTAATCTCGGTATGGCCTCCGCACAGCGTGACACCGTATTTTAATGCAATATGGTTCAGTCCGTGCATGATGTGTTGAATCTCGGAACCGGTGCTGCCACAGGGAAACAACAGTGTTGTCAAAAGCCAGCGGGGATCCGCACCGCAGGTTGTGATGTCGTTGGCATTCACGAGCACGGCATAATGTCCGATGGCATCCGTGGCAAAGGTGATGGGATCGGATTTTAATACCAGGACTTCTTCCCTGCTGATATCGGCTGCTGCAATATCTTCCCCGACGCCGGCGGAGATCAGCAGGGCTGGATCTTCAAATGAAAACCCATTCAGGATTTGTTCGAGCATCTTATTGGGTAATTTTCCCTGGGGTAGCGGCGACCCCATATGGAGGACTGGTTCGAGGTCTGCCAGACAGGAAATGATAATATCACATTCAAGATGCCGTTTATCCACGCGTGGATTTACATCCAGGAGTGCCGTGAGGGTGCCGGCGCTTCTTCCTGCATCGATGTCAAACACGTAATCGCCCACCATCAGAATTTGCCCGGGATCGACATTGAGTTTGCGGGCGGCCAATAAAATGCCTGCGGGGCTCGGTTTCGGTTTCACCGGATCGTCCCTGGTGATAACCACATCAAAATAATCCAGACCGATACTATTAAAATTTTTCAGGGATACCTTTACGGAATCCATGCTGTTTCGGGTAACGAGACCCATGGGAATGCCTTTTGAATGCACCGTCCGTATCAGGTTTTCCGCGCCTGGATTGGGTTCGGAATTGGCTGCAGCCCTACTTTCAAAACGATTCAGTTCGTTAAATGCCTCCGCTTTCTTTTGTGCGTCCGATATACTTTCAATAAATTCTAAAGCCGGTATCTCATCGGGGCATCCAAGAATCTCTTTGATGACAGAGAAATCCAGGGCATCCGGTTTGGTCAGTGTGCCGTCAAAATCGAACAGAACAGCTGATATGCGGTAGGGTTTGTTCAGTATAGCGCCTTCGTTCATATTATTGGGATCCTTACCTTTTTAGTTAATTTTTCAATGTATTGGAAATAGGGTTCGAGGGTCCGAGGGTGACACAAGGGTAGCTAACAGCTATCAACCGACAGCAGCATCCCAGCTTCCAAGCTTCTCAGTGTTTTTCAGCATACCAAAGTCCGAGGGAGATATCAGCGATAGGCAATAAGCTTTAAGCTGCTTATGGCCTACTGTTTAGGGATAGAGCCGTCTTCAACCCTCCAAACCTCAACCCCTCCAACTTTACTTTTTTGCCCTCTCCAATATCAATTCTGCCGCAATACTCACACCGATTTCCTCCGGGGTCTCTGCCTGGATATCAAGGCCAATGGGGCTATGCACCCGGTCGATATCTTTTGGCGTGAAGCCGCCGTCCAAAAGATTGCGGTATATGGTATCCCTTTTTTTACGACTGCCGATCATTCCGATATACACGGCATTGGTTTTAAGGGCCTGTGATAAAACCGTCTGGTCATGGCGATGTCCCCTGGTGAGTATGACAATGTAGCTGTTGGTGTCTATGCTGAGTCCCTGCAGGGAGTCTTCAAAAGTGTCCAGTACCAGGATCTGATCGGCACCTGGAAATCTTTCCGGGTTTGCAAATTCTTTTCTGTCGTCCAGTACCACGGTGGTGAAGCCGACCATTTTGCTGATAGCTGCAAGCTGTTTGGCCACATGTCCGGCACCGAAAATGAGGACGGTTTCGCTCTCGGTATAAGATTCCACGAGATATTCCTGTTTGCCTGCCGACAGCACCACCGGTATTTGGGTTTCCCCAAGCTCTTCCACCAGGCGCTGCAGATCAATTTCAGGATAGGGGCAAGTATCGGATATTTTTCCACGCGGTTGTATGAGACACCGCTTACCCAAACGAACCCTGCTGGATGTCTGTTCCAGTGAAGCGATCATAAGGCTCTTTCGGCCTTGTTTCAGAGCCGTTTGGAGTTCCTGAAAAATATCGAAATTTTGAGCTGTCGCATGGATGTACTCGATGAGAATCGTCATCTGTCCGCCGCAGATAACATCCAGATCGTCCAGGTCCGGTCTTGTGCGCAAATCAAAGTACCGTATTTGTGATATTTCCGAGTCAAACAGCTCAGATGCCGTATGCATGACTTCCGCTTCCACTTTACCACCCCCGATGGTGCCGATGATTTCCCCGCCGGGTAAAACAAGCATTCTGGAACCTGCACCCCTGGGAGTGGAGCCCTGGTGAGACAAGACCGTTGCCATTACAACCGGCTGCTTTAGTTGCAGAATCTGACACAACTCTTTGATAAAATAATTCATTTCAATATCTCCTTCTTCAGTTCACAGCCTATTTATATTACCTGTCCCGGGAAGTTCTTGAATTATTCGGGCTAAACATGTTTGTGCGGCTGTCTGCCAATTATATGGGCGTGCTGATGCGTATGTATGTGTTCGCGGTCATCCCTGAAGATCTTGCCGCCTTCCATGCTGTAAAACGCATGGGCAGTTTTCGACAACACATCGAATTCGTGAGAAATCAGAACATATGACAGCTCGAGTTCCTGGAGTATGTTGATGAGTCGTGATTTCATAGACGTGTCCAGGGCATTGGTGGGCTCGTCCAGGAGAAGCACTTCCGGCTGCATGGCCAGGATCGTTGCCAGGGAGACCAGGCGCTTTTCTCCACCGGAAAGCTTGAAGGTAATCCGATTTTCAAAGCCGTTCAGACCCAGATAATCGAGGGTTTTTCTGGAGATGTCCAAGGCTTCCTGCTTTGATTTTCCCAGGTTCAGGGGGCCAAAAGCAACGTCTTCTATGACGGTGGGGGAAAACAGCTGATCGTCTGCATCCTGGAAGAGCAGGCCCATGCGATGGCGGATGGGGACAAAGTCTTTTTCTTTCTGTCGCACTTTTCCAAAAATCTCGATGGTACCGCTGGACGGTTTCAAAAGACCCATGATGACATGGAACAGGGTTGTCTTTCCGCTCCCGTTGGGTGCCACCAGACCAATCCGGTCCCCTTTTGTAAATTTGAAATCGATCTGGTCCAGGACGGTCTTTCCGCCCGGATACCGGTATGAGACACCCTTGAGGTTTATGAGTGTATTGTCTGAATCCATACTTCAACCGTTGCCAGTAAGATAATGATAAAGACCATGAATACAGTAAAAAGGCGGTTCCGTGGATCCGGCTCAAACTGTCGGAGAGAGTGAAACCTGCCGGTAAACCCGCGGCATTTCATGGCCTTGGAAACCCGGTCTGCTCTCGCCGACGCATGTACGAACAGCATACCCACCAGATAGGCATAGGACTGGTAGGAATGGAGGTTGGTTCCCGGTTTGAAACCCCTTATTTTCATAGCACGGATCAAACGTTGGTATTCCTGCTCCATGACGAAAACGTACCGATAGGTTATCAGCAGCAGGTGTACAAGTTTGTCAGGTATGCCGAGGCAACCCAGTGCATGACCCATGGCCGCGATGGACATGGTTGCCAGAAGTGCCATGAGAGATAGCAGGATAGCTGTTGATTTCAAGCTGATCTGTGCCGCAAGGAACACGCCGGGGCTGCTGAAACCCAGGGGACCGATCCTGAATAGGGTCGCACCCGGGTATGTCAGGGGCACGAGCATCCATATCAGCAAAATGAACCCCCACAGGACTGTCAATCGCTTAAGCACCTCCCTGGTATCCAGTTGGGCTGCCATTACCAGAGCCACTGATATGGCAAGCGCTGACAACAAAATGATAAAACTGTTCGACAAGGCGATCACAAGCGAATAGACCAGCGCCGATACGACCTTGATCCGTGGATCAATGGAATGGATGACGGAGTTTCCGCCGGCAAAAACTTCTGGTATCATTTCTCGGCATCACTCCTTTTTCCACGATACTGCATGTACGCGGCAAGCCCCACGAGACCAACGATGTATCCGATGCCGCCGAGGATATCGGACAATGAAATCCGATTTTCATTCAAGGCGGTGATCCTGTCCATGAGGGGCTTTAATTTTCGATCCAGGATGGATTCGACCAGAGCCGTCACCTCCGCAGCTGACAATCCATTTTCGGTGGATACATCAACAATTTTTGTTTTCAGGTCGGATTGAATGGATTTTTCCGAAGTTATGGCATTTATTTGCTGTTGATTCTCGGGTTCCACGGCAGTTTCCAGGAAATCTTCTTTTGAAAGCGCCCAAACGGCACGATGGCCCATACCTGCCGTCAGAACAATCTGCATGTCCGATATTTTGGGCGCCTGGAAACTGAAAAGTCCCTGGGTGTCGGTTTTTCCTTTCAGCAACAGGTTTCCGGTTTTGTCGAAAACTTCAATCAATGCCTGGTTTGGCCGTTTGCCTCCCATGAATTTGCTTTGGGTATGTACGGTATCCCCCTGTACCCAGGCAAAGACGCTCACCCCGTGTGCCAAAGCAGATGAAACATTCAACAATATCAGGAAGATCAGAACGGAAAGCAGCCCTGCAGCGGCACGACCAGGCATGTTCGAGTAGCGGTGCGGGAGATGTTTCACATTGTTGACTGTATTCATCATGAAATCTCCTGATTTAGCATTTCCGGGTGTACTTTCTTCAAGAAAGCCACGCAGAATACCGTTATGATGCCCTCGATAATCATTACCGGCAAATTGGCCGCCACAATGAGTCCCGACAGGGACCAGAAATTCTTTTCCGTGAACACCAGGGCAAGTCCCAGGAGAAGGGCGGACAGCAGTACTGAAACAAAACCGCAGGCAAAAGATCCCATCATCGCAAGCATCGGGGAGCGGTGGATCAGTTTTCTGAAAGCATAATAGCAGATGACCGCGGGCAACGCCATCAGTATCGTATTGACACCCAGGGTGGTAATACCGCCGAATTGAAAAAAGATCGACTGTAAAATCAGCGCCACCAGGATTGCAGGGAACGCCGTCCATCCAAGTAACAAACCGAGCATGCCGTTCAGGACCAGGTGTGCACTGGATGGACCCACATTGACATGGATGAGGGATGCCACGAAAAAGGCTGCCGATAGGACACCCACATGGGCAACGCGGTCATAATCCATCTGCTTCAATCCGATCGCAGTACCTGCGATGGCGAGTGCGGCGCCTGATATAAGCACCGGAGCATTTAAAACACCTTCTGATATATGCATGTCTATTCGGAAAAATTTACTCAGTTCAGGTATTAAAAAAACCACGAAAGCACGCCTTCGTGGTCGTTTATTCAGAGCTATCTCAAAAAAGCCTTTTGATCCAGACTCTGAGTTTGAGATGGCTTTTCTTTATTACGATACGCTAATCTTAGTTTTTTGTATGAATGACGCTAAAAGAATACACCACATAAAATCACCAGGTGATTTTATTCAGACTTCAGTCTGCTCATTAAATCTATTCATATTATGCCTGGACACGATACTCAAGCTTTTTTTACCCAAGATCTCCGCATTGACAATGCTGGGGATTGCTTTGGGGGGCTCGTTTTCCAAAAAGGGTAGAATTTCGGATTGCTGCCACAGGGGATGTCCCAATAAAATACCCGCCACATTGCAGGCGGCCAGTGTTGCCATTCCCTCCCTTGTCCAGCGTGTTGCCGAGGCAATATGGGGTACCACTACCACATTGTCCAGGTCGGCCAAGCCCGGTTTCATGGCCGGTTCATCTTCAAAAACATCCAGACCGGCCCGGAAATCAGGATTGGCCCTGCAATGGTCAACCAGTGCTGACTCATCGATAACGGGTCCGCGGCTGGTGTTGATGAGAATGGCATCTGTTTTCATCTTTGCCAGACGGTCCGCATTGAAGAGATGTCGGGTTGAATCGTCAAGAATGGTATGAATGCTGACACAATCGGCTTGCAATAGGAGGTCCTCGATGTTTAGGACCCGTTTACATGTCACACCTGACTGCCCCTGGGATTCCAAAAAACGGCTGTAATCGGCAATAAATATTTCCAGGGCTTGGTTGGCATGCAGATCGTAGTAAATAACGTTCATTTTGTGCCCTTCCACCATCATGCGGGCGTATGCCTCACCGATCCTTCCAGCTCCGACAATTCCTAAGGTCTTGCGCCAGAGCAGGTGACCGGTGAAAAGATCCGGCAGCCAGCCCTTGAATTTACCGGCACGCATGAAGCGCTCAGCTTCTCCGGTCCTGCGGGCGACTGCAAAGGTCAGAGCCACTGCCATTTCAGCCGTGGTCTCGGTGAGAACACCGGGGGTATTGCCAACGGGTATGTTGTGCCGGGTTGCTGCGGCCACATCGACGTTGTTGAAGCCCACAGCATAATTACTGTAAGCTGTTCCACCGGCTTTTTTTAAGGCTTTGAATAGTGTTTCCCCCCAGGACTCCGTGAGCTGGCCGATCGCACCATCACATTGATTCCCGATAAATGCCAGTATCTCTTGCCTATGAAGGGTTTCCTCTGAAGTACAAATATCAATACGGCAGTCGGCTTCTGCCAGAATTTCCAACCATCGTCGACCCGGCAAATCTTTGGTGACGATAATCCTTCTGGCACCCTCAGAATGATGGGTTCGCCATTTATTTTGTTTCATTGTTCAGTCTCCATTATACTATCATGAAATACTTTTTATTTCATGATAACGAAAGCAATCGACAAGATGGTCATTGACCATGCCGATGGCCTGCATCAAGGCGTAGCAGATGGTGGGGCCGACGAATTTGAATCCCCGCCGGCGCATATCCTTGCTCATGGTAAAGGATTCAGGGCTGGTGGCAGGGATCTGGTCTAGTTGTTGCCAGTGATTCTGAATGGGACGGTGGCCCACAAACTGCCAAATATAGCTGTCGAAACTGCCAAATTCAGACTGGATCTTAAGAAAGCGATTTGCATTGGTGACAAAGGCTCTGACCTTGAGTTTATTGCGGATAATTCCCTGATTCTGCAACAGTGCCTGGACTTTGGGTTCATCATAGCAAGCTACCCGGTTTGGATCAAATCCGTCAAAGGCCAGACCATAGGCTATCCGTTTATTCAGAACGGTTGACCAGCTAAGACCGGCCTGGGCCCCCTCCAGGCAGAGAAATTCGAACAGCTTTTGGTCATCATGCAGCGGCATGCCCCATTCCCGGTCATGATATGCGATCATGAGGGGATCTATGCCGGTCCAGGCGCATCGCGATAGTGATTTCATATGACCTTGTTTCCTTTTTAAAAGCTGAACTGGGCGATTTTTTCCGCAGAGATTTTCCGAGATCTCGATGGAGAAGGGTTTGTAAAAAACTGGGCATACCAGTGGATCTGTCGAGACTTTTTACGAACCCCCGATCCGCAGTAGATGGGTGCGGATCAAGATATTTAATGCTCAGTTCAGGTTTAAACCGCTATCTGATTGACATACGATCCAACGCTTCATATTATTTCAGAACGTTGCTTTAACCCGCAAATTTCACAAGCATGATCGGTTCTGGTGCAAGGCGTCTCTGCCTGACGCCGCAGTAATTTACTGCGAAGGCTGAAAAACAGTGGACCGAGAAAGCGAACACATTCCCCGTAGCTTGCTGCGGGGTTAGCGAGCAAATCTAAATTAGACAAAATTCCTTGCGGTCGAAGATTCCTCGCAGCTTGATGCGAAGTTCTTCAAAATTTCTCGTCAAGTTTCGTGATATATTCGGGTCAGGTAATTATAACCGCAATTACCCAATTGATAAACATTTTTTTCCCGGGGGAAAATGGATATGACGCTTTTTCAAAGGATTATTCGCAACAAGGTCGTGATAGTATTGACTGTCATGCTGATACTTTACACACTGTTTGGTTTTTTTCTGGCGCCTTACCTGGTGAACCGTTTTGCACCTGAAATGGTGGCGGAGAAACTGCATCGGGAACTTCGCCTGGGAGCGGTAAAGATTAACCCGTTTTTATTCAGTTTTCAAGCAGAAGATGCCGGGCTGTATGAAGTGGATGGCACTCTTATTGCCGGTTTCAGGCAATGCTTCGTGGATTTTGAACTGATCAGTCTTTTCCGGTGGGCCCTGGTGTTCAAAACCATCCGCTTAGACGGACCCAGAGCCAATGTCATCATCGATGGGGAGGGCGTTTTGAACCTTGCCCGGATGGGACCTGAAAACGATGAAGCGGGCACGTCAGACAAAACCATGGCACAGGCAACAGAGGAAAAAGATCCCCTCAGGCTGGTTATGAAAGAAATTCAGATCATTGAAGGTGAAATTGGTTATACAGATCAACGCCAGTCTGTTCCGGCCACAATCGTCATTCGTCCCCTCAACCTCGAGTTGCATGACATCTCCACGCTTCCGGA
>JAHEIB010000100.1 GCA_024639645.1 Deltaproteobacteria bacterium | reverse complement strand
GACCATTGACATCCCAGAAGCATCTCTCCCGGCCCCTGCCAACAGCTTCAGGAAAAATTGAACTGTCTTCCCCGTATTTAAAGAAACGCGGTTTTTCCGCGATCCCTGAATACCTACCCCCCTATCACCTGCGCGAAAAATCGGATAACTACCCGTTTATTCTGACCACCGGTGCACGCAAGACCCTGCTGTATCACTCCCGCAACCAGAATTTTGAACATTTTAGGAAGGTGCATCCCCGGGCCCAGGTCGAAATCCATCCCGACGATGCATCGGCTCTCGGGATCATTGACCAGCAACCGGTTCGAATCGTTTCAAGGACAGGTGAGTTGGTGGTGGAAGCCAATATTGTTCATAAAAATGAACTCCGAAGAGGTGTGATAGAGATGTACCACGGCTGGCAGGAATGGCGCATCAATTTTACCACTCTCGACCTGGTCAACGACCCCATCAGCGGTTTTCCCCTCTTGAAGGGGGTGCCGGTTCGGTTGGAAAAGGTCGTTTTGGATATAAATAAACAAGTATCAAAAACACAAATTACAAACGAATCACAATGACAAATAGCCCAAATCGCAAACCGGATAAATCGAAAACAGCCATGCTTGTTTTTCAACCTTCGGGCAGACGGGGGCAAGTACCTCTGGGGATATCCATCGTGGAAGCATCCCGGCGCCTGGGTGTGGACATCGAAGCCCCCTGCGGTGAAAAACAGGTCTGTGGAAAATGTAAGATCCGTATCGAACAGGGATCTTTCCAAAAACCGAGCATCGAATCAAGCTGCTTGCATGCCGGCCCCTGGCAGGCCGGGGAAGAAAAATATATCTCGCCGGAAGAAAAAGAAAATGGCTATCGCATGGGATGTGTCGCAACAGTGGAGGGCGACCTGCTCGTTTTCGTTCCGGAAGCGGCAAGGGCCGGCAAACAGGTAGTAAGCAAAGCCCCAAGACCTCTTGATATAACGATCAACCCTGCCGTGAAACAGTATTATGTCCAACTGGTGCCGCCTTCCCTCGAAGATCCTGCCGGCGATTTTGAAAGAGTCTGCGCCGCCCTGGAAAAACAGTACGGTCTTCAATCACTTTGCATCGATCTGTCTGTGCTGCGCAATCTCCATGACGTTCTGAATGCCGGTGCATGGGAAGCGACCATTACGGTTTGGATGGATCAGGAAATCGTCCATGTCCAACCCGGATCAGGATCAAGGATATTCGGATTGGCCATCGATGTCGGCACCACCACCATAGCCGCCTATCTGTGTGATCTGGTTTCCGGTCAGGTGGTGGACACGCTTTCCATGATGAACCCGCAGGTCAAGTATGGTGAAGATGTGGTCTCCCGGATCTCTTTTCATATGGATAACCCCGATGGCCTGAAACGGATGAGTGCCGATCTTGTGGAAGGCCTGAACAGCCTTATCAGCCAGGCCCTGGCCCGGGAGTATCCCCTGTCTACGGCAAATGAAATTGACAGACCCGAATCGGACCAGGTCATTCGTATTCAGCCTGAAGATATTCTGGATGTAAGTATTGCCGGTAACACGGCCATGCACCACATCCTGCTGCAACTGAATCCAGAACCCCTGGGAGTCATTCCTTTCACCCCTTTGGTAAACCACAGCCTTGACATCAAAGCCCGTGAATTAGGCCTACAAATTAACCCCGCTGCTCACATTTTCATTCTACCCAATGAAGCCGGATTTGTGGGTGGCGACAATGTGGGTGTTATTCTGGCAGAGGAGCCGCATCGCCAGAATCAGATTCAGCTGATCATCGACATCGGTACCAATGGCGAACTGGTGCTGGGAAATAAAGACCGCTTGATCTGTGCGTCCTGCGCTACAGGACCGGCCCTGGAAGGCGCCCAGGTCGAATTTGGTATGCGGGCAGCCCCCGGGGCTATCGAACGGATAACCATCGATCCTGAAACCCACCATGTGGACTTCAAAGTCATCGGCAGGGACCCCTGGCGAAGCTACTCCAAACCCGGAGAGATGAAAACCAAGGGCATCTGCGGCTCCGGTATCCTGGATGCCGTGGCCCAGCTGTTTCTTGCCGGCATCGTTGATAAAAGTGGTGCCTTCAGCAAGCATCAATTTTCAAAGCGCTTTCAAATACATCCTGAGACGGGCATGAAGTCTTTTGTGGTGGCCTGGGCAGAAGAAACCAGTATTGAAAAGGATGTAGTTGTTACGCAGCAGGATGTGCGGCAGATTCAGCTGGCCAAAGCATCCATTTATACCGGCTGTAAACTCATGATGAGAAAACTGGGGGTCGAGCGTGTGGACAACGTCAAAATAGCCGGTGCTTTCGGATCCCATATCGACTGCAAGCTGGCCCTGGTTATAGGTATGTTCCCGGATTGTGCCATGGACAGAATTGCTTCCGTGGGGAATGCAGCCGGGGACGGATGCAGGATGGCGCTGCTTAACCGGGATAAGCGGGTTGAAGCCGACTGGATTGCCGACAACGTTCAGTATATGGAGCTGACTTTGGAAGAAAACTTTCAATGGCAGCTTATGGAAGCCATCCACCTGCCCCACATGACCGACGACTTTTCCCATCTTCAGGGGATTCTTTAACCCTGTTTGTTATAGGGTTTGTAGCAGAAAAACGATCCGATTGAAGACCGTTTTTCTGCTACAAACCCTTATGCCGCCATCCTATTGTCGGAACATTATTGTGACATGCGGTATATTCTGTGCGACCGTTGATCTTTAAGTCCTTTTGCTTTATATTTAGACAATATAGCGTAACAAAGGAGGTCAGGGACAATGGAAAAAGAAATTGCGCGTGTAAATCAAAATGCGATAACCATGCTGGAGACGGAAGACGGGGAGCGTAAATTTGCTTTGCGGTATTTTATGAATCCCGAAGATAAAGAAGGTGTCCTGGTTATACAACACTTGCTGACGGAAAAAACGCTTAGAGACCTTTCGACCGTATTTCAACAAGCCCTTATATATCTCGACAAGCTTTAAACGGGATAGGGTTCTAACTCTAAAGACCGGTTACAATGATGCCGGAAACAGCTGTTATGATTCCAAGTCCTTGAAGTTTCGTGACGTTGTCTTTCAAAAAAACAATCGCCATCATTATGGTAACGATAGATAAAGCAGATGCGATGGGTGTAATCAATATTGCATCTCCTATCGTCAATCCAAAATTAACGATTGCAACCGCACCGGCTTCTAAAATACCCATCAATACAAGCATTAATTTTGTTTTGGCACCCGCTTTCGTTAAATAAATCTTTCGTTTCATAAAAAAGGATATGAGCAGCAGAAACAGAATGATTTCAATTTTCACAAATACCGTTGTCCACAACCATCCGACCTTCTCAGATATCACTTCGCTTATATTCCAAAAAACACCAAAGAAAAAAGCCCCTAAAACGGTTTCCTTAACACCTGATGAAAGCTGAAAGCTTCTATTTTTAATATCATTCCAGTTTAAAGATGCCAAAGTAGCCCCGGAAACGATCATCAAGACGCCCATAGACTGCGGTGCAGAAAGCCGCTGCCCCATAAAGATAAAAGCAATAAGCATTGTAAACACCGCCCATAGGTTCATGATGGCCGCAACAATGGAAATGTTACCGATCTCAAAACCCTTCATGAAAAACAAATATCCAACAGAATAAAAAAGGGCGGCAATGGGGAGTAAAATGATTGTCAGAACAGGAAGGTTGAGAGTCGTTGTAAATACTGGAATAAGCAGGAGGACAAAAAGCAAACCCGCCGACTGCGACCAGAAGAGAGTCTTATAAGGTCCAATTTTTTTGGAATAGACGCCAGCAAAAAAATCGTATATCCCCCACCCGAACATACCCCCTAATCCGGAGAGAAGGCTTAGGATCGTTGAACTCATGCGTAGTGTTTGTCTTCTTTATTGAAGAGGACCCTGCAGCAATCTGCATGGAACCTTCTCGGTAAGGATTTTATCTGTTTGATGCGCTCGCTATCTCGGTTCAATATGCGGGCTAGTTGCTCTGTGGTAATGGTTTCTCTATTTTTGACGGTAACGAATCAGGATCATAGTGTGATCGCATTACTCGCCATTGTTCAATTCTTGTTTTTCTTAATTTGATAGGATCTTTCCGGACAGCAGAATTTATATCATAGCCATCTTTCAGTTTGATGCGTAGCGTTTTCTCTCTATCCGATGCATTGCGCTCATACCGTGCCTTATCAATGACATTGCCGTCAGGGTCAAAAAAAAGTGTATCACTAAACACAAATGCCGCTGGATAACATAAGGAAAAAATCAGGAAAGCAATAAATTTGATCAATCGTGTGTTTTTCATGATGGTCACCTCAGCGTTCATGGTTCACATAGCTAATCATCAGACAAGAATTTAATTTCGTTTGTATCATAAATGTCCGGTTTGCTCTGCTTCTCTTTTTCGCGATGGATAAGATATTCAATAAAGTGCATTGCTTCTTCCAACAATTCTGGCTTGAGTTTTTCTAACGCTAGCAGTTTTTCTCGTATCGTAAGCCTTTCCACCATATCCATCCTCATGTCGGTGTTTAAACCTCGCCACATGAAACATAAATAGATACTACACGCAAGAAATTAATTTATCTTTTATAATTAATAAGTTATACTTTACTAATTTGCTCTCTATTTTTGTGTTTGTCAAGGAAAAACGAACCGCCGTTGTGATGGCCGCCATTCCGGACCAAACCAACTAGGTCAAGCCGGGTGTGATCTTGCTTTATCGGGTCGTCTTGATAACCACCAAAGTAACATCGTCTTCAGCTTGAGCACCCTGAATAAATTGGGTGTACTCATGAAAAATTGCATTTAGGATCACCTCAGATCTGAAAGCGGCATTTTTCCGAATGATTTCCTTGAGACGGTGTTTGCCGAACATTTCCCCTGCTTTGTTGTGTCCTTCCCAGATTCCATCTGTACCAATGATAATCACCTGGCCTTTTGTCAGGCCTATTTTCCGGTTAGCCCGGTAGACGAAGTTTTTGTCGACACCAAGTGCAAGCCCTGGTCCTTTGAGTTCCTCGAAACGCCCATTATCTGAGTCAAACAAACAGGCTGGCTCGTGGCCTGCACGGATCCACTCAATACTTTTTCTATCCGCGCCGATGGTTAAATAGAACAGGGTCATGAAGTTACCGGTATCGTATACATCTTCGGTGAGGTGCTGGTTCATTTCTGTTATGATTTCTTCACTGGTACCCAGCTGAGAAGCGCGCATGCGTAAGAATGCCCGGGCAGTTGCCATCAGCAAAGCCGAATCCACGCCATGGCCAGTTATGTCGCCCACCACAACAGTGAAAGGACCTTCCCGTTTATCCGGGTCCCAGAAAAAGTCGAAGTAATCCCCGCCTATTTCATTGCATGCTACATTTTTACCAGATATGTCCAAACCGTCCATTTGTGGATTCCGTTGAGGGAGAAGGCTTCTCTGAACTTCTCCAGCCAAGGCGAGAGCCTTTTTGTGTTCACTCATGTCTGTGACAAATGCCATTTTACCAATTGTTACACCGGTGTCATCATTTAGCGTGTTTGCATGTATGAGAACCGGTATCTTTCGACCCTCAAAGGAAATAAGATTACATTCAAAATCAGGATTTTTCTGGTGCAAGAGGCTCTCTCCACGGGTAGTGAAAAGGGTCTGATATTCTTCACTGACCATATCAAAAAAATGTTTGCCGATAATTTTGTTGCGCGAAAAACCCACCATTCTGCTAAAAGCGGCATTGAGGTCCACTATTTTCGTGTTCTCGTCCATGAGCAAGAATCCTTCACCAGCTGTTTCCACGATACGGCGGTATTTTTCCTCGCTTTTGTGTACTTTGTCCTCCGCCTCTTTTCTCTGGTGAATATCGATGACCATGCCCTGATGATAACGATTTCCAGTTTCTTCATCTTCAACCACGGAGGTTCGGTCCTCAATCCAGCGAATATCACCACCCTTCGTGATGATGCGATACACCTGGGTGTAGTTCTCTACCCCCTTATCTACATACGATTTAATTTCCTTTAATGTACGCTCTGAATCTCCGGGATACACAATGTCGCGAAACATTATTTTATTATCCATAAACGCATCTGCCGTGTATCCGAAGTGTGAAATATTTTGAGATACATAAACCATCTTCCTGAGTTTCGGATCTTCGGAAGCAATACGGCGAAACACGATCACAGGGCTGTTGTCAATAATAAGCTCCGCCAATTGAAGGGCTTTGGCGGCCTGATTCTTTTGCTTACACTCTGAATCAAACCGGCGGTCTCTATCGACCAACTGCCTGTGAAGTCGTTGATTTTGTATGGTCATCTCATCCAAACGTCTTTGAATTTGAGCGTTCCTCTCCTGCTGCTTTCTTATATCAACATCAGTCCCATTATTTGATTGCTTGATATTCATATATTTTGTTTATATTGAGGGTTTGATGTTTTGATTCATGTGAAATCGATTTTCCGGATCCCACGTATTTTTAACCGCCACCAATCGATCCCATGCGTCACCTGTGTAGGCATCTTTGATTCTATCCTCACCCTCCTGGCTTAGAAAATTTACGTAAACCCCGCTGGCGAAATCTTTCGTCTTTGCGTGGAATTCCCTGGCCCACGCAAGACATTTTTCGTCATTTTCAGCTGTCTGCCAGCGTGTGTGAATATTGAGCACGAAGGGCGTGCTGCGGTGGGAAAAGGCGGTTTCATTTTCAGAAGTGCGGCTCGGGACGCCTTCCATATGGGGGATAAACACCTCGCATTCTTCAGAAGGCAACCTGCCGGCAAAATCCACAACCTGATCGATGCAGGCATCACTCAGATTCTTTAAATGGTGCGATTTCCAGTAATTTCGTGCGCCATGCCCCACAAGCCCATCGAACCCCGATTGCCAGCCGACCCAGGGGTGCATACCAAGCCCTTCTCCCAGCGATTTTGTCACCTCTCGAATCGGCTTGATATATTTTTCGCCTTCCTCCGGCTCTCCCAGCCATACAAAGGGTATGATAACCACCATTTTTCCATGCACGTCATCCGGCAGAAACGGCAGCGGGGGCGCGTGACGCGCAACCATCCAGACAGTCATTTCATCCGGCAGCGTTCTTACATAATCGCGATGGAATTGCATGTATTTTCGAGCATCACTGAAATCCTTGACAATCAGGCCAGAATAGACCTCCCTGCCGATATCCGCACACTTGAATTCAAAGGAAGTGACAATACCGAAGTTCCCACCGCCACCACGGATACCCCAGAACAGATCCGGGTTTTCCCTTTCACTCGCCGTAACCAACTGTCCTTTTGCGGTGACCACTTCCGCTGAAATCAAATTGTCCACGGAGAGACCATGCTTGCGGCTGATCCAGCCAAATCCACCACCCAGCACAAGCCCGCCCACACCTGTATGGGATACGATGCCGGCCGATACAGCCAGTCCGTAAAGTTGTGTCTCGGAATCTACGTCTCCAAGCAGACAACCCCCGTCTACCCGGGCAGTCTTCTTCTCTTGGTTCACTGTAACCCGCCGCATAAGAGACAGGTCAATCATTAAACCGTCATCGCAGACAGCGGTCCCGGCTGAGTTATGGCCACCGCCTTTTACTGAGATTTCAAGATCATTGTGGCGGGCAAAATTCACCGCTTGTATGACGTCACTGGTCCCGACGCAACGGACAATGAGCGCCGGTTTTCGATCGAACATGCCATTCCATATTTTACGAGCCTGGTCATATCCATGGGTACCTGCTGGAAGCACACTGCCACGAAAGCTGATTTTAAGATCTTCAATTTTATCTTGTTCGATATTTTTTTGACCACCATCGGTATTTTTCGTATTTGTAGGATTCATTATTAGACCCTCCTTGTTGGAAAAAATGGAATCTTAAATTATAGGTCGATATAAACTGCCAAGACTATCAGAGGGCATTTGTAGTACCGCTATAATTGTTTTTTTTGAGTAAAACTCAAAATAACCACAATGTGGTATATTGTCAAATTATCGCCATAGACATTGGGATATTTATAGGGGTTGTCAGAAAAACGTTCCGATTGAGGACCGTTTTTCTGCTGCAGACCCTTATGCCGCATACCTATTCTCGGCGCATTATTATGACAAGCGGTATAATGTGGCAGTTACAGCCTATACAAGATTTTCATAATGGTTTGTTCAAGGGGTGGATTACAGGTCAGTCCTGGATGGTGATTCAGTCGATCAGCCCGGGGAAAAGGTTTTCAATTTAGAACTGGGGATAATTGATAAATCTTACAGATATGCTTAGCCTAAAGCGTTTTGGACGTTTTGAAATATCATATTTTCATCATTGGCGGACCACATCTTGCTAACAGTGCAGTTGCGTCCGTTTGCTTTGGCTTCATAAAGCGCCTTGTCAGCCAGCCAAATAAATCTGTCTTCCGGTAAGTTGTCATGAGGAAACCCACTTCCGATCCCTATAGTCAAAGTAACCTGGCTATTGACGGGAGAGTTCTCGTGAAAAATTTTCAGCTGGCAGATACGGTCTCGAATCTCTTCGGCCAGATGTACTGCACCATCAAGGTTGGTGTTTGGCAGCAGGATAACAAATTCATCGCCGCCATACCGTGCCACGATGTCCGATGGTCGCTGGAGGCTGTCATTTATAGCTTGGGCAATGCTCGAAAGACACTTGTCCCCCATTAGATGGCCGTAGGTATCGTTGTAGTTTTTGAAATAGTCGACATCACACAGAAGCAGGGTTAGCTCACCTTTTTCACGTCTTAGACGTCCCCATTCCTTATGGAGCAATTCGTCAAAATGGCGTCTATTGGAAACTTCCGTCAGACCATCAATTCGGGCAAGGACCTCAAGTTTATTATTGGCCTCAAGGAGCTCTTTTTGAGCTGTTTCACGTGCAGTGATGTCCTCCATAATTATCACATGGGTATTTTGATTAAAGTCTGAGGAAACAAGACATACATTCAATATACATTTATCCAGGGAAACCTTGACGTGCTGGTCAGAAAAAGAACCTTCTGTTTGGAAAGAATTAATCAGGGAAGTTAAACGTTCATCGTCTTCAGCTTGGAATAATTGGGTTACATGATATCCCAGCATTTTTTCGGGCGGCATTGAAAAAATATCTAGTGCGGCGGGATTTGCATAAATAATGCGCTGATTCTCGTCAAATTCGATAATTCCGTTGGAAATACTATCCAGCATAATCCGATAGTGGTGATTGATGTTCAAAAGTTCATTTGTAATGTTGCGTGGTGCGAGATCATCTACACCCAATACACGGTTTCCTAACGTTGAATCCCATAATAATTGTGGATCATTTAAAAACCTATTAATCATGATCTCCATTTCGGCAAACGCTACTTTGGCAATACATACGTTGGCGCCAAGCCCAACCGTGTCGATAGATTCCTCGGCAGCGATGGCTGAAGCTATCACAATGGGCGTTGTTTTAAACGCCTCTTTGGATCGTATAATGCGACACAGCGCTCTACCGTCGATGTTGGGCATCACCAGATCGACGATAAACAGATCGGGTGTATAGGATTCAAGAATATCAATTGCCGTAATGCCGTCCGTGGCTGTCATGACATGCAAACCGGCCTTTTCCAGAATTCGGGTAAGAAATTTTAGCATAATCGCGTCATTATCCACAGCGAGTACATTTCTTAGCTTAGAAGAGGGTTTTAAATTGTCTTGTCTTTCGGACATTTAGTGCATTCCTTTGTTCTTTATGAAACCTAAACCGAAATAGCGAGCGCATTCCCCGTAGCTTGTTTCGAGGTTCTTCAATCCATAAGATTTTGTCTATTACATATCATGATAACCCGAATGGCTCAACATTAACTTATACCCTTGGGATATCACGACATCGATGATGAAATTTTTTCGACTCGCACCGCTACGATTTTCAAATTTGGAAAGCCGCCCACAGGGTCTACATCCCGATCATCCGTGAGACAGTTGACATTGGGTTCATTCCAGCCATGGGGTATTTCAATAAATCCTTTTAAAATCTTGCCGTTCTCCATTATCTTCACCGGAATGGAGATCTCCCCGATCCTGGAAAAGATCCGGACAATCTCACCGTCCTGGATACCCAGCGCAGCCGCATCGTCGGCATGTATTTCGGCCTGAGCGCCTGGTATCGCCTTTTTGAATTTTTCAATTTCATGGAACCGTGAGTGATAGTATATCGCTTTTCGGGTACCACTGATCATCCGCAAAGGAAATTCGGACGCGCGTGCCTTCAGATAATCGGGCACTTTGTATACTGGGTGCGGCGAACAACCCAGGGGCTCCAGATGGGCCGATGAAAATTCGAATTTACCTGACGGTGTCGGGAATGGCCGCGTTTTGAATTTTTGACGTGTGACCCTGTCATCGATGTTCACCCCTTCTGGATGCGATACTAAATCTTCCAATGAAACGCCAATGGGTTCCAGAAGCCATCGGTTGACCGCGCTTTCATCCTCCCAGGGGAAGTATCTTTGCCCAAACCCGAGTCTGTGAGCCAGATCGTGCCAGAAGGTATATTCATCCCACACGTCCTCCACATCCAGGACTTTTTGTGAAAGCGCCACCCGCTGGATATCCGGATAAACATGAAGCTCAGAACGTTCTAAAAAGGAAGCTGCCGGAATGATGTAGTGAGCCAGTCCGGCGCTTTCCGTCATAAACGGATCCCTTGCCACCAGTAGATCCAGGTTGGAAAATGCTTTGGCCACCTTGTTGGCGTTGGGGTTGGTCAATACGGGATTGGTGCCAGAAAAGATCAGGCCCTCAATGGGGTATTCCCCTTTTCCCAACATGTAATCGATACCGGTAAGGGAATGACATTTGCGCATAACATCGTAAAATAGCGGGTAGCGCGCATATCCGGCCGGAGCCATTCCTCTGAACTGACTGTCGCTCAAGGGGTTGAGAGGGTTGACCTGGATATCCATGTTCCAGGGTTCGCCTCCCTGGATATCGATGGCTCCGCACAACGCACTCAAAGAGGCAATGGTCCGTATGGTGTTGAACCCGTTGGTTTGGTGTTCCAGGGAGATCCCCGCAAAACTGACACACTGGGGAAGGCTCTGCAGCATCAGGTCTTGCATCTGAACAAGAAGCTGTTCTGAAACACCTGTCTGTTGTGCCACATAGGGCAAGGTGAATTTTTCTGCATATGCAGCCAGTTCTTCAAATCCATGTCCATATAACGCAACAAAATCCTGGTCATAGATCTTTTCATGAATGAGAAACCGGATCAGGCAAAGGGCCAGGGCCGCATCCGTGCCGGGACGAACCTGCAAAAAAAGATCCGCCTTTTTAGCTGCCACAGAACGCCGGGGGTCTACCACCACCAGTTTGCCACCCCGTCTTCTGGATCGATTGATGCGTTGCATGAACGGCGGATGAGAATAGGCAGGGTTGGATCCCCACAAAATGGTCATGCTTGCGTTTTCAAAATCAGGAGGATAGGACCAGTACCCTTGACAGGTCTGATACGCCATGAGACGCAGGGCAAAACAGACGGAATCCGCAGTAAAAAAATTGGGTGATCCAAAAGCGTGGATGAACCGCTGGGCATAGGCTTCCTGCTGAAGAAAACCAATGGCCTCCCCGGTCCAGGCACTCATGGCACGGGCGCCGGACCTATCCCTGATGTCCATCATTTTCCTGGCTATTTCATCCAGCGCATCATCATAGGATATGGCCGTAAAATTGCCGTTAGATGTCCTTTTGAGACACCCGGTCAAACGCTCTGAATGATATACCCATTGCGGTGCTTCACGCCCCTTTGGACACACCATGCCCATGTTTTCATGATGGCATTTATTTCCCGAAATCCTCGTCACCCGGCCATCTTTAATATGCACGTATATCCCGCAATGGTGGGCACACTGTCTACAGAGGGTGTGAATGGTACCATTGTCGATGACGGTCTTGGATTGCATGTAGATTGTTCTCCTATTTTCTTCCCTGCAATCTATGACAAACAACAATTCTGACGAATGTGTCCTGTACCGAGCGTTCAAAGAAAAACATTAACATCCAGCATCCAACGTCCAATTTCAAATGTGGCTGTCAGTCACACAGCGCAGGCACTTTCGCAGCGTGTCGCTTTGTCTCTTCTATAAAAAAGATAGAATACCTTATTCGATGTTCAGGGTTCGATGTTGGACGTTCATCTCTTATCAGACAGAAAGATGTTTGCCAGCTAGCCCATCCGCAGCTTTTTCTATTATGGCGTCAAGCCGTTGAATGGATTCATGGGATAGCCTATCGGGCT